>NZ_JAMXSP010000027.1:0-33684 GCF_025457485.1 Hallella absiana | reverse complement strand
GGTTTGTTTGCCAGGATCATTGGCAAAATTAGTGCACTTACCATTCTGCAATACGTAAACTTCATTAACGACAAGCCCATTGGCAGAATTAAGTATGCACTAAATTAATTCCGCCAACAGGTAAACGGATGTTTATGATAATGGGCAAACCTGCCATCCGTTATCCCGCGACAATAAAGGAAAAGCCTGTCATCCCTTATCCCGCGATGTACTAACTCCTAAGGAAGTTTCTTTCTTAGGAGTTATCTGTTTTTATGCGCCAAATACCAAGGATGGACCAGGAAATTGTAGATGACAAGCGCAGCGACAATCAGACATAGTGCCACTACCAACGCCTCTCGGCTTGCCAAATGCCATCCGAGTGCCATGCCAAGTGCCATTCCCGTCTCCCATGAAAGGAAGAAAGTGCTTTGGGAGGTGCCACGCTCACAATGATGAGCCAGTTTGATGAAGAACAGCAGAAAGCGGGAGCCAAGAATGCCGATGCCGAAACCACAGAAAGCGTCCGCGATCATCGTTGCCGCCCGCTCCTGACGAAAGAGCATCAGCAACAAGGCAGCAGCAAGCACAAAGCAACCGACAAAGGTCTCGCTCTTCAGATTGGCATTGGCAAAAACATATTTTTCCGAGATGATGGCCAACAGAAAGCCGGCCAGCATATAGAGAAAGAAATGACAAGACTGTTGGGTGCTGATGATGAGTCCCATAGCCAGGGTAGCCATCATGAAGTTGAAAAAGAGCATGGTGCCTTGTGGAAGAAAGAATCTGTCCAAGCACATGTGATGAAGATCCTCGCCCGGAGCCTTGAAGGGGAAATGGACGCGGGACAAGAAAAGAAAGGACAGAGCGGCAAAAGCCAGCGAGACAAACTCAACATAGCCAAAGCCAAACTTATAGTAAGTCCAAAAACCGGCAAAGGGGCCTACCGCCAACGCCAAGCGGCCCAACCAATCGGAGGAATGGTTAGCCTCCGTGCGCTGAAACGACTCGCAAGTGTCGATGATCAGCGTGCTGACGATTGTCATCTTGGCCAGTCCATAAGCTACTCCCAACAGCAGTGCGCCAATGATCAGAAATATAGGTAAACGATTGTGTGTCAGAGAAAAGAAGCCAATGACACCGGCAAGAAGCAAGATGCCAAACAGACACACATGATTGCGACGGAAGCGCTGCACCAGCCAAGAGATACACGGCCCCGGCAGATAGATGCCCAGACAATAAGCCAAAAACGCATACACCACTGTCATCAACCCGCCATGATGGGCATGGAGAGTGAAGGGCAGTACCGGGAGCAGCGCATATACTGAAGCCGTCAGAAAGAAATTAGCAATGGCCAAATACCAAAACGAACGATGCCACAGCTTAAAGTGTATGGGAGTATTTTGTGTGTCCATCTTGTGAATCGATCAATTCTTTTACTTTCCTTGTTCTGCGAGCAAGACGTTTAAATCGAGATGCGTGAAATCGTCGACAATGAGGTTGCACCAAGGCTCCAAGGCGTCAGGCTGGTTGGTAGTAGCCAATCCCACAACAAACATCTTTGCTGCATTCAGTGCTTTCACTCCATTGATGCTATCCTCGAAGCCTATGCATTCACTGGATTGACAATGAAGACGTTGTGCTGCCTTGAGATAGCCGTCGGGATCGGGCTTGCTCTTGTCAAAATCCTCACTCGTCAACACGGCATCGAAGTAGTCATTCAACTCGGGATGACAGCGGAAGACGTTGGTCATCTTCTGCTGATTGCTGCTCGTCACGATAGCTGTAGCGATAGAAGCCTCCTTCACTCTCTTGATGAAGTCTTGGAATCCTGAAATATAATCATAGGACATCTTTCGCTCAAACTCATTGAGTCTGTCCGTGATGGCTTGCTGGGTCTCAACTTGTCCATTGAAATAGTTGGAAAAGATTTCTACCAAAGTCATTCCTTTGATCCGCTGCTCCAATCTTTTCTCCTGAGGATAGTAGAGTCGGAACTGGCTGCCCCAAAACTTTGTGTACTGGCTTTCAGAATCCACCACTACCCCGTCTAAATCAAATAATGCTGCTTTAATCATTACATTTTATTAAATTCGTTGCAAAGTTACGAAATAATCTCGTAACTTTGCAATATTATAAGGAAAACCAACAGCACATGCAAACAATAGTCAAATATTTCCCTCATCTTTCCACAGAGCAGCAATCGCAGTTTGCCGCCTTGGATGAGCTTTACCACGATTGGAACACGAAGATCAATGTCATCTCGCGCAAGGACATCGACAACCTCTATCTCCATCATGTGCTCCACTCGCTGGCTATTGCCAAGTTGATCCGATTTAAGTCCGGAACCCACATCCTTGACTTTGGCACAGGTGGTGGCTTCCCCGGCATTCCACTGGCTATCATGTTTCCCGATTGTCAGTTCCGGATGATCGACGGCACGGGAAAAAAGATCAAAGTCGTCAACGAGGTTGCCACAGCATTGAATCTTCACAATGTGGAGGCTGTCCATCGCAGAGGAGAAGAAGAAAAAGATCGCTTCGACTTTGTTGTCTCCCGCGCTGTCATGCCTCTGCCCGACATGGTGAAAATTGTCAGGAAGAATGTATCCAAGACGCAACACAATGCACTCCCCAATGGTGTCATAGCCTTGAAGGGTGGTGATCTCAGCGAAGAGCTGAAGCCCTTTGGCAAAAAGGTCATGGTCACGCCTGTCTCTGACTATTTCACCGAAGAGTGGTTCGCTGACAAGCAGGTCATCTACTTGCCATTATAGATTTTTATGGAGGCCCGATGAACTTCACTTGCTCTTTCGGGCTGCCCCCTGTATATAGAAAAATAAAAAGATCATGATGAATATAGAACGTTTTGTCTGCAACGACATCCGGGAAAACTGCTACGTGGTATCCGACAGCAGCAAGGAGTGTGTGATTGTAGACTGCGGCGCTTACTACGAGGCTGAAAAGCAGGCGCTGAAAAAATATATCGAAGGCAACGGCCTCACTCCCACCCATCTCATCGCGACTCACGGTCATGTGGATCATCATCTTGGCGACCGCTTTGTCTTCGACACTTGGGGCTTGAAACCGGAGGTGCCCGCTTCTGATGAGACTCTCATGCAGCAGCTTCCCGAGCAGGCGGCCGCCATCATGGGACTGAGACTGACCCAAGACGACTTTGCTCCCGTGGGACGCTATCTTGCCGTCAATGACACCATCTCGTTCGGCGATCATACTTTCACCATCATCGAGACTCCGGGACATTCACCGGGCAGCGTCTTCTTCTATTGCGAGGAAGAGAATATTGCCTTTTCCGGTGACACGCTCTTCAAGGGCAGCATTGGGCGAACCGACTTTCAGGGCGGATCCATGTTCATGATCATTCAGAGTCTGCGCCACATCAGCCAACTGCCCGACGCTACACAGATATTGCCGGGACACGGCGAGATGACAACGATTGGCTACGAGGAAACCACCAATCCCTATCTCGACCGCTAACCATCAGCACGACGAGCAGATGAGCAAGAGAGTGAATGCAGAAAAGATTATCCTCGGCATCGACCCCGGTACTAACGTCATGGGCTATGGGGTCATCAAAGTCAACGGCAACAAAGCGGAGCTGATCGCGATGGGGGTCATCGACATGCGCAAGATGACGGATCCTTATCTAAAGTTGGGACGCATCTTCGACCGGGTAACGGGCGTCATCGAGGAGTATCTCCCCGACGAGTTGGCGATAGAGGCTCCATTCTTCGGCAAGAATGTGCAGTCGATGCTGAAGTTGGGACGTGCCCAGGGCGTTGCCATTGCCGCTGCCATCCGCCACGACATCCCTATCCATGAGTATGCGCCACTGAAGATAAAGATGGCAATCACCGGACAGGGTGACGCCTCGAAGGAGCAGGTAGCGGGCATGTTGCAGCGGTTGCTAAAGATCGAGCAAAGCGACATGCCAAAGTTCTTGGATGCCACCGATGCGCTCGGTGCGGCTTATTGTCATTTCCTCCAGAGTTCCACACCGCAGTCGCAGGACCGGCACTATGGCAGTTGGAAGGACTTCGTCAACAAGAACCGCGCGAAGGTCAGTGGATTATAGACGACAACATAAAATAAATCATAAAAATATTGTGATGCAAGAGATTATAAAGATTGAAAATGGCGTGACCCGTATGCCAGCGTGGCGTATGGCAGAACCCGTCAACTACACCCTTAAAGGCGATGAGCAACAGGCGATCGTGGGACCTAACGGTGGCGGTAAGTCAATGCTCATCGACATTCTCGTCGGCCGCCATCCGCTGCTGATGCGCGATGTGCAATACGACTTCTCGCCAAGCACCAGCCCGCTGGTCTCTGACAATATTAAATATATCACTTTCCGCGACGCTTATGGCGGCGACAACGATAAGAGCTATTACCTTCAGCAGCGGTGGAACCAAATGGAGATCAACGAGGAGACGCCTACCGTCGGCTCTAAACTGGAGGAGGCTTATTTGAGATCGGGTGAAGACTCACCGCGCCATCGTGAATTGCGCGACCGGCTCTACAAGATGTTCAACATCGACAAACTGCTCGACAAATACATCATCCTGCTGTCGAGCGGTGAGCTCCGCAAACTGAAATTGACCGAGGCTCTTCTCTCCGCTCCGAGAGTGCTGATTATGGACAATCCCTTCATCGGACTTGATGCCGAGGCGAGAGACCAGCTCAAAGAGCTCTTGAAGATGCTCGTCGGACAGCAGAATCTTCAGATTATCCTTGTACTGTCAAAGAGCGACGATATCCCCGACTTCATCACCCATGTCGTTGAGGTCAGAGACATGAAGGTGATGCACAAGGTGACGCTTGAGGAATATCAGGCTCATCGTCAGCCCATCCCGCCACATGTCTTATCCGAGAGCAAGGCACAAGCTATCCTTAACCTGCCGGAGCGACTGAAGGATTATCATGCTCACGACGTGGTGAAGATGCACAATGTACGCATCCAATATGGTCAGCGCGTCATCCTCAAGGATCTCGACTGGACAGTGCACAATGGTGAGCACTGGGCGCTCAGCGGACAAAATGGTGCCGGTAAGTCTACACTGCTGAGCCTTGTCTGCGCTGATAACCCCCAGAGCTATGCCTGCGACATCTGTCTCTTCGATCAGAACCGTGGAAGCGGAGAGAGCATTTGGGACATCAAAAAGCATATCGGCTATGTGTCGCCGGAAATGCACCGCGCTTATCAGCGTGACCTCCCTGCCATCAGAATCGTGGCAAGCGGACTGAAAGACAGCGTGGGACTCTACGTCAAACCTGACGAGAGCGAATACGACACCTGCCGCTTCTGGATGTCGGTGTTCGGACTTGAGGGCTTGGAAGAGCGGACTTTTTTGAAGCTCTCCAGCGGTCAACAGCGTCTCGTGCTACTGGCGCGTGCCTTCGTCAAAGACCCGCAACTGCTGATCCTCGACGAGCCGCTGCATGGTCTCGACAACAGCAACCGACGCCTGGTGAAAGATGTCATCGAGACTTTCTGCAAGCGACCCAACAAGACGCTGATCATGGTCACGCACTACGAAGAGGAGCTTCCCGCATGCATCGACCACCGTATCAGGCTCGTGAGACATATATAAAATAGCAGCCTCACCCCCGTGCCCCTCTCCCAGGGAGAGGGGAGTGATATGCTTCAAGAAACCATAGCATCAACCATCACTGCGCCTACCAAAACACCCGCAAAGCATTCCCCCCCCCTCCTTGGGAGAGGGACACGGGGGTGAGACTGGAGGGGAAGAGTGCTTGAGTATGATGAACTATATATAATAATGTGTAGGGTCCTACCCTATTTCTATATAAGAATGTAGAACATAAAAAAATAGACAATGAAAACAATGAAAATGATTCTCCTTACGCTTGCTTTGACCTTAGCGTCTGTTGAGGTAAATGCTCAGGAGATCTATAACGAGGTAAAGCGTATGCAAAAACAGTTTGAGACTGTCAAACTGGACAAGACCAAGAAAATGGATGAGCGCAAGATTGCATCCTTCAAATGGGATGCCATCGAGTATATGCTCTACAAAGCAAAGCAGGACAGCACCTTCACAGAACTGCAACTGGGCAAACAAACCAACGCTATGGTTGACTTTGTCAACCTCTTCATCAAGCGACTGGTTGAGGCAGGCAACAGCAAGAACAAGAGCAAACGCGAGGCCGTGGCTCTTCGCTTCAAGAATGCCAGCATTAACCACAGCCTCTTTCACGATGAAGATAAAGACCTCGCCTTAGCCTATTACGACAATCCCAAATTTATCACCCAATTCTCGTTAGACACTGACTGGGTCGAAGCTCTTAAAGAAATAAGAGAGATGGATTGGAAATAGTCATTCCGCCGTCTTCCCTTCCTATTCTGTCAATTCCCATGACTTTCTTAGGCGATACCTATTAAAGTCATGGGATTTTTTGTCTTCAGCGGAAGCCTTCCTAATTTGAATAAGCACTTTCTCCGGTAACTTGTCACAGTTTTCAAAGGGGATAAGCGATGAAGTCGCGATGTTTCCATCACGGTGTTTTCGATGTCGCCCCCCTATAGGAAAATAACAGTGCCGTGGATATTTCCTATGGGATGAAAAAAAAGATATTCAACAACTTCATAAAATCCACGAAAAACGCATAAATCGGGGAAGAAACCACTCCGCTGGCAAATAACGCGAAAATAAGGCCTATAAAATGTCAGTTTATCCAACAACTACATTTTCTGCCTATGACATCACTATACAGAACGGGAAACGACCTATTCCTGCTTTATTATGTCTACTTTGTTACTATGCCTTTACTATCGTTTCACCATGATATCGACAGACAGCATCAGGTATGTTACCAACCCACAGAGAATATCCGCTGCGCCGTTAATCGTTAAAAATGTAACGAACTGCATCTTTCTATCTGTTTTTTTGTAACTTTGCAAATATAATTAATAGTCATTCATTCTATTATGAGCATCAGAAATAAGTTCTTTGCCTCCATAATGTGTCTCCTTATCGTGTTGCCGCTGAAGGGGCAGATGAGGTGGAACCAGGCTTATCAACAATATTTCGACCAATACAAGGATCTGGCCATCGAAGAGATGCTTCGCTACGGTATCCCGGCAAGCATTACGCTGGCACAAGGTGCCTTTGAGAGCCGTGCAGGACTCAGTCCGCTCGCAACGCAGGGCAACAACCACTTCGGCATTAAATGCCACGGGTGGACGGGACGCACAATGAGCCAGGACGACGACGACATCGGTGAGTGTTTCCGTGCCTACGACAACGCCAAACAAAGCTATGAGGATCACAGCCGCTTCCTCACGGGCAACCAACGCTATGCCCAGCTCTTCCGGCTCGACCGTACCGACTACCGGGGATGGGCCCGGGGACTGAAATCGTGCGGCTACGCCACCAATCCCGCCTATGCTCAAAAACTCATTGACATCATCGAGCTTTATAAACTCAACCAATACGACCACGCACGCCACTACGATAAATTCATGGCTGAGCGGGGAGCACGCGACCACGCCGTGATAGCCGGACAACACCTCCACCCCATCCGTATCTACAACAAAAACTATTATCTTGTGGCTCGCGAGGGCGACACCTTCAAGTCCATCGGCAAGGAGACGGACCTGCCGTGGCGCAAGCTGGCTAAATATAATGAGCGCGACAAGCACGATGTGCTCCATGCCGGAGACATCATCTACTTGAAGAAAAAGCAGAAGAAAGCCATCAAAGCCTACAAGCACCGCCCCCACGTGGTGAAGCCTGGCGAGAGCATGTACTCCATTGCACAGTACTATGGCATACGCTTAAAAAGTCTCTATAAGAAAAACCACCTAACACCTGATTATCAGATACATGTCGGAGACGAGCTAAAGGTTTACTAAAAGTATCGAAAGAGAGATCAACACACATAAATCATTAATCTTGAATAGTTAATAGGATGAAGAACAAACACTACATTTTGCTGGCTGTGGCCGCCATGATGAGCATGAGCGCTGCCGCCCAACGTTTCGAAGATTATTTTCAGGACAAGACCCTGCGCATCGACTACATCTTCTCCGGCACTGCCACAACCCAGCACATTGCCCTTGAGCAGATGTATGTGGAGCCCCGATGGTACGGCAAGCGCCAGCGACTCGCCGAGGTTCCCGTGGAGGGCAACGGACAAATCACAGTGCGCGACCATAAGACGCAACGCGTCATCTATCGCAACTCCTTCTCCACCCTCTTTCAGGAATGGCAAGAAGAACCCGAGGCTCAGCACATCGAGAAGTCGTTTGAAAACGTATATCTCGTGCCCATGCCCAAGGATACCGTCGACATCACCGTAGACCTGCGCAACAACCGACGCCAAGTCAGCAGTCACCTCACCCATACCGTAGCACCTACCGACATTCTCATCGCACATCTCGGTGAGAAAAATGTCACGCCATACGTCGTACTGCAACAAGCTCTGGACACCACTCACTGCATCCACCTGGCCTACCTTGCCGAAGGCTACCGTCCCGAAGAGATGAAGACCTTTGTCGATGACGCACGCATGTCTATGGAGACGCTTTTCTCTTATGAGCCCTTCAAAAGCAACTGTCGATACTTCAACGTCGTCGCCGTGGAGTCGCCATCCGAGGAGAGCGGAGCCAGCGAGCCAGGTAAAGGTATATGGAAAAACACGGCCCTGCACTCCCACTGGGACACCAACTACAGCGAACGGTACCTCACCACGGGGCACCTTAAGGATATGCACGACTGGCTCGCTGGTACTCCCTATGAGCATATCATCGCACTGGTCAACTCCACACGATATGGTGGTGGCGGATTCTACAACGGGTATCTGCTCGCATCCATCCACAACCAATACGCTAAGCCCGTCGTCGTACATGAGTTCGGGCACAGTTTCGCCGGACTTGCCGACGAATATGCCTATGACGACGAGACTGTAGACATCTATCCTCTCGACGTAGAGCCTTGGGAAAAGAATATCACCACCAAGGTGGACTTCCGTGGAAAATGGGAAAACCTCATCGGCAAGGATAAGAAAGCCGGATTCTACGAGGGAGCCGGTTACAAGCCTAAGGGCGTCTACCGCGCCTACTACGACTGCCGTATGCGCACCAATCAGAATCCAGACTTCTGCCCCGCATGCCGACAGGCTATACAGCAGCTCATCGACTTCTACGTGAAGTAAGTAACAATAACAGAGGAAAATAAATAATTGCAGATGAAGACCTATTACTTTATATTCAGCAAGACCGACCTGCTTCTGCAACGCTTGCCCGACGGAAAATATACGATTCCCTGCACAGAGGAAACACCGGTGAAGACGCATGCCTGGACTCATATCATGGAGGTCAGCCCCATGGAAAACGGAACGCTCGTGAAAACTATGATGCTCGAAGATCCGCAACATGTAGAGATCATCGATCCCGAGCTGCGCGCTTCAGGCTTCGACTTTATTGGGCTCCGGGCTTCGTTTTATCATCTCTCCACCGAGCTGTATCTCAAGGCCGGCAAATGCCAGGAGCTTCTCTACTGGGACCACAACACCCAGTTCTGTGGCGTCTGCGGTGCTCCTATGAAAATGCACACAATCATCTCGAAGCGATGCACACAATGCGGCAAGGAAGTGTGGCCTCAGCTGGCCACGGCAATCATCGTGCTCATCCATCGAGGTGACGAGGTACTACTTGTTCATGCCAAGAACTTCAAGGGCGACTTCTACGGCCTCGTGGCAGGCTTCGTCGAGACCGGCGAGACCCTTGAGCAGGCTGTGCACCGCGAGGTGATGGAGGAAACAGGACTAACAATCAACAACCTCCGCTACTTCGGCTCGCAGCCATGGCCCTACCCGTGCGGACTGATGGTGGGCTTCAATGCCGATTATGTCGAGGGTGAGGTCCATCTCCAGCGGTCGGAGCTCTCGCGTGGCAGTTGGTTCCGCTACGATGCCCTCCCCCGTATCCCACAGCGGTTGTCCATCGCCCGCATGATCCTCGACGATTGGCTCAAGGGCTATGGCATCGTCTCGGAGCAGGAGTAAACGCATCGCTCAGCCATCTCCGCCTTCCTCACATCTTCATCTTTGGAAATGAAAAAGAACAGAAAAGTACCCCAAAAAGGCAGATGAATGGCGGAAAAGGCAGTAAAATAGGAATTGCGCTTTACTATTTCTTAGTTTTTCTGTCTTTTCTTTTGCGCATTGCATAAATTATCGTACTTTTGCAAAGAAATTGTAAAAATCATATATGGACTGGTTAATCAATCTATTCACAACCCAAGACAGCGTGGCCCACATCGCGCTGCTCTATTCCTTGGTGATCGCCGTGGGCGTGTTGCTGGGAAAAATCAAGATTGGCGGCATCTCCTTGGGTGTCACCTTTGTTTTGTTCGCTGGCATCGTAGCCGGTCACGTCGGCTTCACGGCCCCCACCCCGATTCTTTCCTTCTTGCAGGATTTCGGACTGATCCTCTTTGTGTTCTGCATCGGTTTACAAGTGGGTCCGGGATTCTTCGAGAGCTTTAAGAAAGGTGGCGTAACGCTCAACTTGCTGGCCACGGCCACGGTACTGCTCAACGTGCTGGTGATGTTTGCATGCTACTACATCTTCTTCGACACGAGCAACCGCGTCAACCTGCCGATGATGGTGGGTACCCTCTACGGTGCCGTGACCAACACGCCGGGACTCGGTGCTGCGAACGAAGCACTCACCTCGGTGTTTGGAGCCGGTAAAGCACCTCAGATCGCCAACGGCTACGCCTGTGCTTATCCTCTCGGCGTGCTCGGCATCATCGGTGCCACCATCGCCATCCGCTACATCACTCGCACCAACCTCAAGGAAGAGGAGGAAAAACTCAACGAGGCCGAAGAAGAAAACCCACACGCCAAGCCACACGCCATGACGCTGAAGGTGACCAACGCCTACATCGCCGGACGTACCCTGCAGGAGATTTCAGACTTCCTCAACCGCGATATAGTCTGCACACATCTCTTCCACGACGGTGAGCTGACCACACCTCTTAAGGATACTGTCTTTGAGATGGGCGATGAAGCCCACATCGTCTGCGCTGAAGCCGATGCCGAGGCCATCAAGGCTTTCATCGGTCCGGAGGTAGAGGCCAGCTGGAAAGAGGCTGACGAGAAGAGCAAGTCACCTCTGGTGTCGAAGCGCATCATTGTCACCAATCCCAAGATGAACGGTAAGACGCTCGGCAAGATGCACTTCTCAAGCGTCTACGGCGTGAACGTCACCCGCATCTCGCGTCAGGGTATGGATCTCTTTGCCAGCCGCGACCACCACTTCCACATCGGTGACCGCGTTCTTGTCGTCGGTCCTGAGGACAATGTCAACCGTGTGGCTGACCTCATGGGTAACTCGGTCAAGAGCCTCAACGCACCAAACATCGCCACCATCTTCATCGGTATCATCATCGGTATCCTCTTTGGTAGCATTCCTTTGGCTATCCCCGGCATGCCCGTGCCTCTGAAACTCGGTATCGCCGGCGGCCCGCTGATCATCGCCATTCTCATCGGTCGCTTCGGCTATCGCATCAAGCTTGTGACCTACACCACCACCTCGGCCAACATGATGTTGCGAGAGATCGGCCTCGTACTCTTCCTTGCCAGCGTGGGCATCAAAGCCGGTGCCGGATTCTGGGAGACGGTAGTAGCCGGAGACGGACTGAAATATGTCTATACGGGATTTATCATCACCGTGGTGCCTATCCTCATCATCGGTACTATTGCACGACTGAAATATAAGTTCAACTATTTCACGATCATGGGTATGATCGCCGGTACTTATACCGATCCACCAGCACTGGCCTACGCCAACGCCTCATGCTCCAAGGAAGCTCCCGCTGTGGGCTACTCCACCGTATACCCGCTGAGCATGTTCCTCAGAATCTTCGCTGCTCAGATCATCGTGCTGTTCTTCTGTAGTTAGCCCAAGGCTGCTATTGAGAATCCTCCTCCCTACAGCAACTGTCTGACTTTTGCTTCGGTTAAAGCCGACAGTAGCACCCTCCCACCGTCCGCCCTGCACATTAGCGGCAGAGCGGACGGCAGATTAGAAAACTAAGTCTTGGCATTACCTCTTTGTATGAGGGATGTCAATTCATTCTATAAACATTTTATTATTATGAAAGTATTAAAATTCGGCGGAACATCGGTAGGTTCCGTGAAAAGTATTCTTAGTCTGAAGCGCATCGTAGAAAACGAAGCCCGCCGGCAACCCATTGTCGTTGTCGTCAGCGCTCTTGGGGGCATCACCGATCAACTTATTGCCACATCACGACTCGCCGTCAGCGGCAAGGATGAGTGGCGCACAAGCTTCGAGCAGATGGTGGACCGTCATCATAAGATGATCGACACTATCATCACCGATCCCAATGACAGAGAAACACTTTTCAACACTGTCGATGCACTCTTCGAGCAACTCCATTCCATCTACTTCGGTGTGTTCCTCATCCGTGATCTGAGCAAGAAAACACAAGATGCCATCGTCAGCTACGGTGAAAGACTCAGTTCCAACATCGTCGCTACACTCGTCAGAGGCTCTAAATGGATGGACTCCCGATCGTTTATCAAGACCTATGACATTGCCGGGAAAAACACACTCGACAGCGCACTGACCAACCAGCTCGTCGTGGAAGCTTTCAAGGACATGCCACGGGTGACTCTTGTCCCCGGCTTCATCTCCACCGACCGCGACACAGGTGAAATCACCAACCTCGGACGAGGCGGCTCGGACTACACCGCAGCCATCATCGCCGCAGCCCTCGATGCTGAGGTGCTCGAGATTTGGACTGATGTCGACGGCTTCATGACAGCTGACCCGCGAGTCATCAAGTCGGCCTACACCATCGACCAGCTCTCCTATGTCGAGGCCATGGAGCTTTGCAACTTCGGTGCAAAGGTCATCTACCCGCCAACCATTTACCCTGTTTGTGTGAAAAATATTCCCATCAGGGTCAAAAATACTTTCAACCCATCAGCCCCAGGAACTATTATCAAGGATAAGATTGCCAACGACGCTAAGCCCATCAAGGGCATCTCCAGCATCAACGGCACTTCGCTCATCACCGTCTCAGGTCTGTCTATGGTCGGTGTCATCGGTGTCAACCGACGCATCTTCACGGCATTGGCCGACAACGGCATTAGCGTGTTCCTCGTTTCACAGGCCTCCTCCGAGAACTCCACGTCTATCGGTGTCCGCAACGAGGATGCAGAGGAAGCTGTGGAGGTGCTTAACCATGAGTTTGCATCAGAAATCGCCAACGGTGCCATGTTCCCCATGCATCTCGAAAGCAACTTGGCAACCATCGCCATCGTCGGTGAAAACATGAAACATACACCGGGCATCGCCGGAAAACTCTTTGGCACGCTCGGACGCAGCGGCATCTCGGTCATCGCTTGCGCACAAGGTGGCTCCGAGACCAACATTTCTTTTGTCGTGGACTCTCGCTCTCTGCGTAAGTCACTCAACGTCCTACACGACTCCTTCTTCCTCTCTGAATACAAGGTTCTCAATCTCTTTGTATGTGGCGTGGGTACTGTAGGAGGTAAACTGCTCGAGCAGATCCGCAACCAATACGATGAACTCAAGGAACATTCACGACTGAAACTCAACGTCGTTGGCATCGCCAGCTCTAAAAACGCCATCTTCGACCGCGACGGCATCGATCTGAACAACTATCGCGAGCAGCTCCACAACTCTGAGCCCAGCACACCACAGTCGCTCTGCGAGAATATTCTGAAGATGAACATCTTCAACTCAGTGTTTGTAGACTGCACGGCATCGGCCGACATCGCCGCACTCTATCCTGCGCTGCTCAACCACAATATCAATGTGGTGGCCGCAAATAAGATTGCTGCCAGTTCGTCCTACGATAACTATCGACTGCTTAAGGACACTGCACTGCTCCGTGGCGTGAAGTTTCTCTTCGAAACCAACGTAGGTGCCGGTCTGCCGATTATCGGCACCATCAACGACTTGCGCAACTCTGGTGACCGTATTCTGCGCATAGAAGCTGTGCTTAGCGGAACCCTCAACTTCATCTTCAACGAGATTGCGGCCGACGTGCCCTTTTCCGAGACTGTCAGACGCGCCAAAGAGCAGGGCTATTCAGAACCCGACCCACGCATCGACCTCAGCGGCACTGACGTTATCCGCAAGCTCGTCATTCTCACACGCGAGGCCGGATACCGCATTGAGCAAGACGACGTGGAGAAGCATCTCTTTGTACCCGACGAGTATTTCCAGGGATCAGTGGAGGACTTCTGGAAAAAACTGCCAAAGCTCGACGCTGATTTTGAACAGAAACGCGAGCAACTCGAAAAAGAGGACAAACGGTGGCGCTTCGTGGCTACAATGGATCAGGGCAAGGCCAGCGTAGCATTGAAGGCTGTCGGCAAGGATCATCCATTCTACAGCCTCGAAGGCAGCAACAATATTGTGCTGCTCACAACTGAGCGCTACAAAGAGTATCCTATGCTCATTCAGGGCTATGGTGCAGGTGCCAGCGTGACAGCCGCCGGTGTCTTTGCCAACATTATGAGTATCGCCAACATTTAAAACAAAGGATTGTTAATTCGGAATAGCCATGAAACACATTATTATCCTGGGCGACGGTATGGCTGACCACGCCGTCGCGCGATTGGGGGGCAAGACCCTGCTGCAATATGCTGACACTCCGTATATGAACAGGCTGGCATGCGAAGGGCGCACCGGTAGACTGATGACCATCCCCGACGGCTTTCTGCCGGGCTCTGAGGTCGCCAATACTGCTATCCTCGGCTATGACCTCAACAAGGTCTATGAGGGCCGAGGACCACTTGAAGCTGCCAGCATTGGCTACGACATGCAGCCCGACGACCTTGCCTTACGATGCAACATCATAGAGCTCGAGAATGGACGCATCAAAAACCACCACGGTGGACATCTCAAGACTGAGGAGGGCGACGTGCTCATCAAATATCTCAATGATAAACTCGGCAATGACCGCATACGCTTCATCACCGGTATACAATATCGTCATCTGCTTATCATCAAAGGCGGCAACAAGCACATCGTCTGCGCTCCACCGCACGATCACCCCAACGAGGAGTGGCGTCCATTGCTCGTCAAGTCTGAGGAGGGTTGGACCGATCGACACGATGGCGACCGAATGACGGCGCAAGAAACCGCTGATCTGGTCAATGACCTTATTCTCCACTCTCAGCAGTTGCTCATGGAGCATCCCTTCAACCAGGGCAGAGCAGAGAAAGCCAACAGCATCTGGCCGTGGAGCGGTGGATACCGCCCTTCGATGAAGACACTACAAGAACTCTTCCCACAGATCCACTCCGGTTCCTGCATCTCTGCTGTCGACCTCATCCGAGGCATCGGACACTATGCCGGACTCGACGTGGTGAAAGTGCCGGGAGCCACCGGACTCTCCGATACGAACTATGAAGGTAAGGCACAGGCTGCTATCGACGCGCTGCGTCATCAGGACTTCGTTTTTCTACATCTCGAAGCCAGTGATGAGGCTGGGCATGATGGTGATCTGGAACTGAAATTGCGCACCATCGACTATCTCGACCGACGCATCGTGAAACCCATCTTCGAAGAGGTGAGCACATGGAATGAACCCGTGTGCATTGCGGTGCTCCCCGACCATCCAACGCCCGTTGAGATCCGTACTCACGTCAAGGAGCCAGTACCTTTCCTCATTTGGTATCGTGGTATTGAGCCCGACAACGTACAAACCTACGATGAGGTGTCGTGTGTGGAAGGTGCCTACGGCATGCTCCACCTCAACGAGTTCATGGAAACATTTATGAGTATCGAATAAAATATAGATAAACATTTGAAATCAATCAAATTATGAAATACTATTCAACCAATCATAAAGCTCCCATGGCCACACTCCGTGAGGCTGTGGAGCACGGACTGGCTCCCGACCGCGGACTGTATATGCCCGAGACCATCAAGCACTTGCCCGAGTCATTTTTTGAGAACATCGACAAGCTCTCGTTTCAAGAGATTGCCTTGGAGGTAGCCCGCTGCTTCTTTGGTGACGACGTAGACGAAGACTCGCTGCGACAGATTGTCTTCGACACCTTGGCCTTCGATACTCCAGTGCATCAGGTCAAAGACGACATCTACAGCCTTGAGCTCTTCCACGGCCCCACTTTGGCTTTTAAGGATGTAGGTGCCCGCTTCATGGCCCGTTTGCTGCAATATTTCATCAAGAAAGACGAGAAGGCTACGGGCGTTCATCATGAGGTCAACGTGCTCGTGGCTACCTCTGGCGATACAGGATCGGCAGTGGCCAACGGCTTCCTCGGCATCGACGGCATCCACGTCTATGTTCTCTATCCCAAGGGAAAAGTCAGCAAAATCCAAGAGAGCCAGTTCACTACCCTCGGACGCAACATCACCGCACTGGAGGTCGACGGTGTCTTCGACGATTGTCAGGCGCTGGTAAAGAATGCGTTCATGGACAAGGAACTCAACGATCACATGAAGCTGACTTCTGCCAACTCCATCAATGTGGCGCGCTTCCTGCCCCAAGCTTTCTATTACTTCAATGCCTATGCACAGCTCAAGCGCATGGGACTTGTTGGACCAGGACGTAAGGATATGGTTGTCTGCGTTCCAAGTGGTAACTTTGGCAATATCACCGCAGGACTTTTCGGTGCCCGCATGGGACTGCCCGTGAAGCACTTCATCGCCGCCAACAACGCCAACGACATCTTCTATAACTATCTGCAGACGGGTGTCTACTCACCGCAGCCGAGCAAGCAGACGCTTGCCAATGCAATGGACGTCGGTGATCCAAGCAACTTTGCACGAATTCTCGATCTCTACAACAACGACTGGAAAGCTATCCGCAATGACATTTCGGGTGCTACCTATAGCGACGACGCCATTCGCAAAACTATGAAACAGTGCTACGACGAAACTGGTTATGTTCTTGATCCTCACGGTGCCTGTGGCTATCAAGCGCTTTCCGAGCAGTTGCAGCCCGGACAGGTTGGTATCTTCCTCGAGACCGCTCACCCTGCTAAATTCAAGGAGAAGGTTGACGCAATCGACAATGCCGACATTGCCATTCCTGAGCGACTCCAGGCTTTCATGCGCGGAAAGAAACAGAGTGTGGAGATGCCTAACAATTTCGAAGCATTTAAGAAATATCTTATGCAGATTTGAATCAGCAGATCAGAATGTTCAAGTCTGAGTCATACAGGCATGAATATGACTGACCTCATCATTTAATAAACAGCTTTTATTATGTTAAGTCAAAAAATGCAAGACGCGCTCAATGCGCAAATCAATGCCGAGTTCTGGTCAGCTTATCTCTATCTGTCTATGTCAGCTTTTGCTAACGCACAGGGCTACCCCGGCATGGCACACTGGTTCGAGGTGCAGTATCAGGAGGAGCTGGACCATGTGAAGATCTTCTTCGACTACATCCTGCAGCGTGATGGCCGCGTGATGCTCGACCCCATCCAGGGCGTACCCACAGAATGGACAAGTCCTCTCGACCTCTTCCAAAACACCCTCAAGCATGAGCAGACGGTGACAGGACTCATCAACAAACTCTACTCCACCTCACTTGAGGACAACGACTTCGCTACACAGAGCATGCTCAAATGGTTCATCGACGAGCAGGTCGAGGAAGAGGAAAATGCCAAGAACATCATCGATAGCTTGAAGATGATCGGTGACAACGGCTACGGCATTTATACGCTCGACAAAGATCTTTCCACACGTGTCTACACCCAGGCTGCTCCGCTTGCTGCCAAGAATGCATAAGCAACTCCGAGGGGGGGATGTCTACTCCCCAACGATAATCAAATACAATGATTGAAGAATAAGAAGAGATAGAAATCCGAAGATTCTTCGATGCGATTTAACTTATCACGAAGAAGCGGGGCCAAAGAGGCTCCGCTTCTTTAATATACTCGTTCTCATGTCCATAACGCTGTCCACACTCGACCGCCGAATCCTGCAACTGGCTTTGCCCTCGGTCATCAACAACATCACTATCCCACTCCTTGGTCTCTGTGACCTTGCCATCGTTGGACACATTGGCTCTGGTATTTATCTTGCAGCAATGTCAGTAGCCACAACTTTTTTCAATGTCACCTATTGGCTCTTCGGCTTTCTGCGCATGGGATCGAGTGGCCTTACAGCACAAGCACATGGTGCTGGCGACCGCAAAGCAATTTACGCATCGTTGCTTAGGGCTCTCGGTGTGGCCTTCAGCGTGGCGACCCTCATCCTGCTGCTGCAATATCCGCTTTGGAAGTTGGCACTATGGCTTATTTCTCCTTCTGCTGGTGTGGGAGCCATCGCCAATGTCTACTTCCGCATCGTCATTTGGGGTGCGCCCCCTACCCTGGCATTGATGTGTCTCAATGGCTGGTTCATAGGCATGCAAGACACACGCACGCCGATGTATGTGGCAATCTTTCAGAATGTTGTCAACGTCATCGTGTCATTATCTTTAGCCATAGGACTTGGCATGAAAATGCAGGGAGTGGCCTTTGGAACGCTTGTTGCCCAATGGACAGGACTCTTCGCCTCAGTCTATATGCTCCGCCGCCATGTGGTTCGCTTGGGTAGCATACATATCTCATGGATGGAACTTTTGCAGCGCACCGAATTGGCTCATTTCTTTTCGCTCAACCGCGACATCTTCCTTAGAACAGTCTGCCTCGTTGCTGTCAACTTTGGCTTCACAGCCTTCGGCGCCCGTCAAGGCGACACTGTGCTGGCAGCCAACACTTTGCTGATGACCTTCTTCACGCTGTTCAGCTATGTCATGGACGGCTTTGCCTTTGCCGGTGAAGCACTCTCGGGACATGCTTTGGGCGCCAATGACCGTCAGGGACTGCATGCGGTCACCCGACGGCTGATCCAATGGGGCACGGGACTATCCCTCACCGCCACTCTGCTCTATGTGCTCGGTGGTAAACTGTTGGTAGGCTTACTGAGCAGCGACCCTACGGTGGTATCTGTGGCTGACCACTTCCTGCCCTGGGCTTGCATGATACCACTTGCGGGCACTTTGGCATTTGTTTTGGATGGAATCTGCATTGGACTTACACTAACACGTCCGATGCTCTTGGCCAGTTTTGTCGCCTCTCTGCTGTTTTTTGTCGTGGCATGGGTATCATTTTCCCTCGCCCTTCCCGCTCGGGCTTGGACCAATCATCTGCTGTGGCTGGCCTTCATCCTCTATCTGTTGATACGAGGCGTTGTTCTCTACAGAACTCATAAAGTAATGCATTATCAATTTCAGAAATAACGTCTATGTATCTATGCAAACATCACAAAACCAAATTATCATATACGACGAAAGCCGCTGAAATACAGCGGCTTTCTTTCTGTTTATATATACTTTCGTGTGGTTTGCATAACCTTACCCGAAGTTGTCTGATATAGTGCCATAGGTGTCACCGATATGGCTCCCCGCGTCTATCACCCTTAAGTTTTGCGCAAGGTATTTCTCAGCTCCCTTATAGTCATCATTCAGCAAGGATAGCGTCATATAGTTTCTTTCTGATGGTATCTGCCTGCTTACGGGTCAGCTCCCCATCCCAGTCCATATTGTCATCCTTCTGTTCCCCATTAGGCATTCTTATCCCCAACTGTTTGGAGCGCATAGAAATTGCTTATCCGGCATCCCCCCTATGTAGAGGGGGGGGATGCTGTTGTTACTTTCTTAGCAGACTGAGCTTGACCTGCGGCTTGAGGGCCTCGGAAACCTTCTCGGTGTAGGCTCCCAACTTGACGGTGGCCTTGCCGAGGATATGCTCCACGTTGTCGCCCACCATGAAGGTGTAGTCACCGGCCTCGCCCTTCCACTGGCTGCCAGCCTCGTCGAAACTCGTCAGCAGACGACGCGGCACGCTCATCGTCAGCGTCTGACTCTCACCGGGCTTGAGCATACGCGTCTTGGCAAAGGTCTTGAGCTCCTTCACCGGCTTCTCCTCACCACCCTTGGGGGCTGTGACATATACTTGGGCCACCTGCTTGCCGGCACGCGAACCGGTGTTCTTCACGGTCACTTTCACCGTGACGCCCTGCTTGTCGGCTTTGGCTGAGAATCCCGACATAGAGAAGGTGGTATAGCTCAGGCCATAGCCGAAGGGATAGGCCACGGGCTTGCCGAAGGAGTCGAAATAGCGGTAGCCGACATAGATGTCCTCGTCGTGGTCGGTGTAGTTGACACCCTTGACACGATGGTCATAGAGCGCGTCGGTCAGACCGTAGTAGTCGGGCTGGCTGGGGAAGTTGGCCGTTGAGGGCACATCGGTGGCAGTTATCGGCCAGGTCATCGTCAGATGACCGGAGGGATTAGCCTTGCCCGTGAGCACGTCGGCGACAGCGTTGCCACCTTCCTCACCCGGCTGCCAGGCCACGAGGATGCCGTCGACAAGACTGCGCCAGGACGCCGTCTCCATCACCGATCCGGAGTTGATGACGACAATGACGGGCTTGCCCTGCTGATGGAAGACGCTGCTCACGCGGCTGATCATCTGCTTCTCCTGCTCGGTGAGGTTGAACTCGCCCTCGATGTTGCGGTCCATGCCCTCACCGGCCTGACGGCCAATGGTGATGATGGCAGCATCGGCCTCCGGAGCCTCATGCTCCACACAGCGCTGGGTGATGTCGATCTCGTCGAGCTTGGGCTGACCCTGGTCGAGGAACCACATCCACGGATTCTTGTCGGCCTTGAGCTTGGATTTGGCATAAGCCACATATTTAGTATAGATGTCGGTGAGCTGTGGTGTGGTGGAGACACCGGCGTTTTTCAGTCCGTCGACCATATCCACGACGTAGGGCACATTGACGCAGCCCGAGCCGAGACCGCCGCTCATGAAGTCGTAGCTGTTGACACCGAAGAGCGCCACCCGCTTGATGCCCTCCATGGGCAACACGGCTTTTCCATTAATGTCACCGTTCTTGAGCAGCACCATGCCCTCGGTGCTCGTCTGCCGGGTCACCTGAGCATGCGCCTTGAGATCGGGTTTGTTGCTGAAAGCGTATTTGCGGAAGCGTGGCGTCTTGACGATATATTCCAGCATACGGCGCACGTTGCGGTCCACATCCTTGATGTCGAGCTTGCCCTCCTTGACAGCCTTGACGATGTCCTCGGCTTGAGCAGGATACCCCGGCATGAGCAGATCGTTGCCTGCATGCACTTCCTCGGCAACGGGCAGGTCAGCGCGCTTGCCGATCCAGTCGGTCATGACGATGCCGTTGAAGCCCCAGTCATCGCGGAGCACCTTGGTGAGCAGGTCGTGGTTGCCCTGGGCATAGACGCCGTTGATCTTGTTGTAGGACGACATGATCGTCCACGGCTTTGCCTCGCGCACGGCCATCTCGAAGCCACGGAGATAGAGTTCGCGCAGGGCCCGTTGTGAGACACGCTCGTCGACACGCGTGCGGTCACTCTCCTGCGAGTTGACGGCGAAGTGCTTCATCGACACACCGACGCCCTGACTCTGTATGCCACGAACCATGGCGGTGCCGATCATTCCCGTGACTATGGGGTCCTCGCTGTAGTATTCGAAGTTGCGGCCACAGAGCGGATTGCGGTGGAGGTTCATGCCCGGACCGAGGATGACGTCGCAGCCATACTCCAGGGTTTCGTTGCCCTCACAGCGCCCCACCTGCTCCACGAGGTCGGTATTCCACGTACAAGCCAGACAGGTGCCCACGGGGAAGCCGGTAGCAAAGAAAGTCTGTGTGGTGCCCTGACGGTGAGCATCGATGTGCACGCCCGCAGGACCGTCGCAGACCACTGTGGCGAGTATGCCCAGCCGCGGGATGGCCACGGTGATACCGGCTGCTCCGGCTACTAATTTCTTTTGATGGCCGAGCATGGAGCCCGATCCGACAAAGCCGTCGTTGCCACCGCCGACAAGCATCTGAGCCTTCTCCTCCAAGGTCATCGCCTGGAGCACCTGGTCGATGTTATGGGCATTGAGTTGCGGAGCCTGAGCCGAAGCCGCACTCGCCATGCAAAGCGACAACACCATTGTAGATAGTTTTTTATTCATAATGTATTAATAATGATGTATAATAATATAATGTGTGTTGATTAATGCAATTTCTTGAACTGACGGATCACGCCGCTGATGACGCTGAGCGTGGAGCTGTCGCAGTCGAAGACCGAGTTGAGTCCCTGTTGCTCCTGTGCCGGATCGTTGGTATAGGGATCACCGACCTGCCACTGCTCATGGCGCGGACGGGCCTCCCCACCCCATCCCCAGAAGTTGCAGCCGGCGAAACGTCCGCCTTGGCGCGCATTGTCGGCCACAAGCTGGAAGACATATTTATAATAGGTGTCACGGCCCTTTGTGGGAGAGCCCGGACGGAAGCTCATGCCGTCGCGGGGATAGCCAAACTCCTCCATGACGAGGGGCTTGCCCAGGCGCTGACAGATGGCAAGATGGCGCGAGATATAGTCCTTGGTGTTGGCGCATGCGCGCGGCAGATTCTCCACGAGCGAGTCAGCCTTGGACCACCCCCAGTTGTAGGGCCACAGATGGACATTGCAGTAGTCGACATTCTTGTCGGCACAGATGCGCTCATAGCAGCCGTAGTCGCCCTCGCACCCCCATGCACCCTCACTGCCAATGGAGATAAGATGATGCTTGTCGATGCTGCGGATGAGGGCTGAGGTCTCGCTGAGCCACCGTTCAAAGGCAGGGAGAGCCTCCTTGGAGAAGGCACGCGGCTCGTTGCCAATCTGCCACGACATGATGGCAGGGTCATCGACATAGCGTTTATGGGTGTAGCGGTTGGTGCGGCCGAGGATGAAGCGCACATAGTCGTAGAAGAGCTGATGGGCTTTCTCGTTGCCGGCAAACTGCTCCACAAAGTTCATAAAAGCAGGATAGCCGGCTTCGTTGGGGCGCGGCGCCTTGCCGAGTCCGGCCTGTTCGAGATAGTAGCCGTAGCCACCACTCCATTCCCACGAGTTGTTGAGATAGAGCACAGCCACCATCTTGCGCTTGCCCATCTGCTGAAGCAGATAGTCGAGGCCGGCGAGGATGGTGTCGTTGTACACGCCCGGTGCTTCCTGCAGCGTCGGCTCCACCTTGGTCTTCACGCCACGGTGCCCGTCAGACCCCACGAGGATGCGCAGATTGTCGATGCCCGCAGCCTTCAACCGGTCGAGCTCACGACAGAGGCGCGCACGGTCACCGCCCTGCCCCGTAGAACCAAGAATGGCTCCATACCATAGATTGGTACCTACATAATAATAAGGTTTGCCGCCACGCCAAAACTTGCCGTCGTGGCACTGCACATATTGGGCTTGAGCCGCAAGGGGTAAGAACAATAGCATGATGAGTGCTGAGAATAGATGTCGTAATGTTGATTTCATGATGTTGTTATCAGGTCTGATTTTATTATCTATATTGCAAAGATACTGCAAAACATTGAAAGTCCGTTGCACTATCTTTGCAAATAATAGTATTTTGTTTGCAACTATAATCCTCATAGCGGCTCTCCCTGATCATCTCATAGTTTCTTTTCATTCTTTTTTTCTCGAATTAGTGCTATTTTAACGAATATTCATTGAGAAAACTCAATTTTTATTGCTATCTTTGTGCAAAAGAATAGACCAAAGACAAAGACAAAGACTGAAATGAACAAGATCCTTAAGAAAACACAATTCTCGGAAAAGGTGTTCTGCCTGGAGGTAGAGGCACCGCTCATCGCGCGCAGCTGCCGCCCCGGGCACTTCATCATCGTGCGCGTGGATAAGGACAGCGAGCGTGTGCCCTACACCATCGCAAAGTCCGACCCCGAAAGGGGTACGCTCACTCTCGTGGTGCAAGAGGTGGGACTGTCCTCTACCAAGCTCTGTCAGCTCAATGTAGGCGATGAGGTGCAGGACATCGTAGGACCCTTGGGCAATGCGTCAAAGATAGAGAAATACGGTACCGTGGTGTGTGCCGGAGGCGGCATTGGCATCGCAGCCATCCTCCCGATCCTCACCGCGCTCAAGCAAGCCGGCAACCGCGTCATCTCAGTGCTCGCCGGACGTACGAAGAATCTTGTCATCATGGTCGATGACGTCAAGAAATACAGTGATGAGGTCATCATCATGACCGACGACGGATCTTACGGCGAGAAAGGCGTAGTCACCGTCGGCGTGGAAGAGGTCATCAAGCGCGAGCATGTCGACAAGGTGCTCGCCATCGGTCCCCCCGTGATGATGAAATTCACCTCGCTGCTGGCTCATAAATATGGTATACCCAACGATGTATCGCTCAACACCATCATGGTCGACGGTACCGGTATGTGCGGAGCATGCCGACTGACTATCGGCGGAAAGACGAAGTTTGTGTGTATTGACGGCCCTGAGTTCGACGGAGATCTCGTCGACTGGGATGAGATGATGAAGCGAATGGGGACCTTCAAAGGCGTGGAAAAAGAGGAGATGGAACACTATGAGCAACACCTCCACCACGGCGATGAAACGAAAACCTGTGGGGCTTGCAACACGGCTGAAACGGTAGCAACCTCGCCCAACGACGGAAAGGAACCCGTGGAAAGCCTCGTTGACCGCAACGCCCCTTGGCGTGAGGAACTAAGGAAAAAAATGACAGCTAAGGAGCGCAAGCAAATCGTGCGCGTGAAAATGCCCGAACTCGACCCCGCCTACCGCGCCACCACACGCACCGAGGAGGTCAACAAAGGACTGACGCTCGACATGGCCATGGGTGAGGCCCGCCGCTGTCTCGACTGCGGTAAGCCCAGCTGCGTCGAGGGTTGTCCGGTGAACATCAACATTCCGTCGTTTATCAAGAATATCGAGCGCGGACACGTCCTCGATGCTGCCCGCGTGCTGAAGATGACCTCTGCCCTGCCCGCCGTCTGCGGCCGCGTATGCCCTCAGGAAAAGCAGTGCGAGAGTCAGTGCATCCACTTGAAGATGAAAGAGCCTGCCGTGGCCATCGGATATCTCGAGCGCTTCGCCGCTGACTATGAGCGCGAGAGCGGACGTGGCGTGCTGCCGGAGGTGGCTCCGTCGAATGGCATCAAGGTGGCCGTCGTTGGCTCGGGACCGTCGGGACTGAGCTTTGCCGGCGATATGGTGAAGAAAGGCTACGAGGTCTATGTCTTCGAGGCTCTCCACGAAATCGGCGGTGTGCTGAAATATGGTATTCCCGAATTCCGACTGCCCAACCGCATCGTAGACGTGGAAATCGACAACCTGCGCAAGATGGGAGTTCATTTCCAAACCGACTGCATCGTGGGCAAGACCATCACCGTGAAGGACTTGGAGGACAAGGGCTTCCGCGGCATATTCGTCGGATCAGGTGCCGGACTGCCCAACTTTATGGACATCCCCGGTGAGAACTACATCAACGTGATGTCGAGCAATGAATACCTCACCCGCGTCAACCTCATGGATGCGGCCAACCCCGATACTGATACTCCTATTAATATTGGTAAGAAGGTGATTGTTGTTGGTGGCGGCAACACGGCTATGGACTCCTGCCGCACGGCTAAGCGCCTGGGGGCTGACGTGACCCTCGTCTACCGTCGTTCTGAAACTGAGATGCCCGCACGACTCGAAGAGGTGAAGCACGCGAAGGAAGAGGGCATACACTTCCTCACGCTCCACAATCCAAAGGAATATCTCGCTGACGACAACGGACGTGTGCGCGCCGCTGTGCTCGACGTCATGGAGCTCGGAGAGCCCGATGCCAGTGGCCGCCGTCGCCCGGTAGCTACGGGTAGGACTGAGACCCTCGAATGCGACCAGGTCATCGTGGCCATCGGTGTGTCGCCCAACCCACTGGTGCCAAAGAGCATCCAAGGATTGGAACTCGGACGCAAAAATACAATCGTGGTCAACGACGAAATGAGGTCGAGTCAACCCGACATCTACGCCGGAGGAGACATCGTACGCGGCGGTGCTACGGTCATACTGGCCATGGGTGACGGACGACGTGCCGCTGCCAACATGGACAAGCATCTGAAAGAAGCTAAATAGATATTCTGTTTTAATATGAAGAAAATACAGGCATGGATCCTCACGGCACTGCTCTTCGTAGCTGTGCCCGCGGGGGCTCAGAAACGAAACGCTGCGGTGAAAGGAAAGGCTGCCGCTGCGATGAGGAACAACGGAAATGGCGGAAGGCTACTCTTCAACACGCTGCTCCCCGCCACGGCGAAAGTGATGGTCATCGACAGCGTGGTCGTTGGTAAAAACGACTTCCTCAGACATATTCCTCTCAACGAAGAGGCGGGGAAACTATCCGTAAAAAGAAAAATCGGAAACAACGTATTGGCTCAATACGAAACCGAACTGGGCGACCGACGATTCTATGCCGTGGGCGACAGCACTTCCACTGCGCTATACATGCAGACCAAGGTAGGCGGAGAATGGAGCCAGCAGTCGTCTCTTGCCGACATCAGCGACGAGGACTATCACTACCAAAACTTTCCCTTCCTCTGCGCCGACGGTGTCACGCTCTTCTTCTCGGCAACAGGACCAAACACCATAGGCGGAAGAGACATCTTCATGACTTCATACGACAGCGACAAGGATGAGTGGCTACAACCGCAAAACTACGGACTGCCCTTCAACTCCACGGCCAACGACTATCTCTTGGCTATCGATGACCTCGACACGCTCGGATGGCTTGTCACCGACAGACATCAGCATGCCGACAGCGTGTGTATCTACACCTTTGTACCCACTCAGGTGAGAAAAAACTTCACCGCTGACAACCTCTCTGCAACACAACTGGAGCACTTCGCACAAATACACAGCATCGCCGATACATGGGCCTTCGGCGACCGGAATGCTGCACTGAGAAGGCGCGACGCGATGATGGCACGCGCGACAACCACCACAAAACAAAACCGAACCGCGTTTGTCCTCAACGACAACACGGTTATCACCGATGAAAAACAACTCAACTCTCCTTTGGCACGCAACCTCTTCCGGCAATGGGTGGAGCTCTGCACTATGATCGACAACACACGAAAAAGCCTCGACGAGAAACGCAACCTCTACGCTCGAGGACAACGTGAGCTCAAACAGAATATCCTCGAAAAGGAAAACAGCTTGAGACAGCAGTTGACTGACCTGCACAATGTGGCTAAAAAAATCAGAATGGCTGAAATAAAAAACAATCAGTAGCTTAAAATAACTTATGATAAAAAATACAAACTGATAGCAGTAAACGTTACTGGTAAATTGTAAATGTAAACTGGCAGCAGTTAGTAGACAGTCGTTACTGTATCTTTAAACCCTTAACAACCATGACAAAGACAATATTTCCTGACTCTGAGCTCGTCATCAACTCCGACGGCTCTATCTTTCATCTCCATCTCAAACCCGAGCAGCTCGCCGAAAAAGTGATCCTCGTAGGCGATCCTGGACGTGTCAATCTCGTCGCCTCTCATTTCGATACAAAAGAGTGTGAAACCAGCAATCGTGAATTCCACACCATCACTGGCAACTATAAAGGAAAACGAATCACTGCACTGAGCACCGGCATCGGATGTGACAACATTGACATTGTCATGAATGAACTGGACGCGCTCGCAAACATTGACTTCTCTTCACGTACAGAAAAATCCGCACACCGAACGCTGACACTCGTCAGAGTGGGAACATGTGGCGGCTTGCAGCCAAACACTCCGACGGGAACCTACATCGCCAGCGTGAAAAGCATCGGATTCGACGGATTGCTCAACTTCTATGCCGGTCGCGACGAGGCTTCTGACCTACAACTCGAAAAGGCTTTCAAAGAGCATGTCGGATGGGACCTGAAAATGGGAAACCCATATGTGGCTACTGCTGATCCGCAGCTAATCAATACTATCGCTGCCAACGACATGGTGAAGGGCATCACCATCGCATGTGGTGGCTTCTTTGGCCCACAGGGACGACGCCTTCGCTTGCCTCTGATGGTACCAGACCTTAATGAGAAAATTGAGAGTTTTGAATATAATGGCTTGAAAGTTAATAACTTCGAAATGGAATCCTCTGCCCTCGCCGGACTCGCTACCCTCATGGGGCACAAGGCGATGACCTGCTGTATGGTGATAGCCAACCGAAGGGCTAAGAAGATGGAGACAAACTATAAGGGCGATATTGATGGACTCATCACTTTGGTCCTCGATAGAATTTAACAAAATATATGCAGAATTCCTATTCAGATACTATTTGCGCACTTGCAACTCCTACCAGTGGGGCTATTGCGGTGGTTCGTGTCAGCGGACCACAGGCTTTGGCCATCACCGCAAAGATTTTTCATCCGGCGTCACACAATTCCTTGATCGACGCTAAAGCCAACAGCCTACATTATGGCACAATCCTGCCCTTGTCTGACTCTCATCCTGATTCTGAGAAAAGCAATCTGGACGAGAAAAATCAGGACGTTATCGACGATGTGGTTGTCTCCGTCTGGAGGGCTCCGCATTCTTATACCGGAGAGGATGCCGTAGAAATCAGCTGCCACGGCAGCGCATATATTGTACGGAATATTTTGCAGGAACTCATCCGTTCAGGATGCCGCCAGGCTCGAAGAGGAGAGTTTACATTACGCGCTTTTCTCAATGGAAAGATGGATTTGAGCCAGGCTGAGGCTGTCGCTGACCTTATAGCCGCTGACAACAAAGCATCGCACGATATGGCCATGAGCCAGTTGAAAGGACATTTCAGTTCTGAACTCGCAAGACTTCGCGAACAGCTTCTGAAACTCACTTCCTTACTGGAACTGGAACTCGACTTCTCGGACCATGAAGATCTCGAATTTGCTGACCGGAAGAAACTTTATGACCTTGCGCAAAAAATTAACAATAAAATCGCGACCCTGGCCAAAAGTTTTGAGACGGGACAAGCCTTGAAAAAGGGGATTCCCGTGGCTATTGTTGGAAAGACAAACGTCGGTAAGTCCACATTGCTCAATCAACTGCTGAATGAAGACAAAGCGATTGTCAGTGATATTGATGGCACTACACGCGACACAATTGATGGCACCATAGACATCAATGGCGTTACCTTCCGATTCATTGATACTGCCGGAATCCGGCAGACTGATGATAAAGTCGAAAAAATAGGAATCAAACGGGCGTATGAGCAGATCAACAAGGCCACTGTCATCCTTTGGGTGATAGACTCACGGCCATCTGAGGATGAAATAAAAGACTTATCTTTACATCTTGGTTATGATGTCCGTCTGCACTCTGCTGAGAATGCTTCAGACAAAGCCCTCATCGTGGTCCACAACAAAGCCGATCTCTCTCCTACTCCACTCTTCGAAGGTGAGGTCGCTATTAGCGCAAAGAAAGGCTCCCATATCAGCCTTCTCAAAGAGGTTATCTTTGAAAAAGCGAAGATTCCCGACATTTCCGAAGATACGGTTATTGTCTCCAACACCCGGCACTATGAAGCCCTGCTCCGCGCTCACGCCGATATCACTCGTGTCATAGAAGGTATGTCCACTGGCCTCAGCTCTGACCTCGTCGCCGAAGATCTCCGCCAATGTCTTGACAACCTTGCTGAAATCACGGGCGGAAAAATAACAACCGAAGAGACGCTTGGCAACATCTTCCAGCACTTCTGCATCGGAAAGTGAAACCCCATTTTTACGACTTTACCAACTTCAACCAATTTGAAGCAACTTAGACTAAACCGCTGATTTTCAGCGGTTTTTTCATGCACCTACTTTTTAACACTTTCCGAGTTGGTCCAAATTGGTCCCAGTTATTTTAGTTATCTTTGTACCGCGGTTGTACCAACGCCCTCTAATACGCGCCATACAAAATTGTGGAAGCGACATTGAAAGGACAAAGTTGTGGAAGCCGCAAAAATGCCGTATCACGCGGAATGACATCGAAGGCACAAAGTTGTGGATGCCTGTGGATGCGTGTTGTTGGCTGTAGAAGAATTGTAAACTAAAATTTGACTAATCATGGACATTGAACGAAGATGTAGCTGGTGTGGAAAGCCATTCATTGCGCACAACTTTGGTACACGTTATTGTAGCCCAAGTTGCAGGCGTGACGCTAAGAGGTCAAATGCCAAAAAGGTGAATGCAGTCGGGGAAACGACGAAATGTCAAGTGCCGGAAATTGGTTTGATAGGCAACAAGCCATTTCTGTCACCCAAAGATGTTGCTATATTGCTCGGGACGACATCGACATCCGTCTACAGGTATATTTACCAAGGTATCATTAAGGCTGTGAAATTGAGTGAGAACAGGATTGTGATACGCCGATCTGACCTTGATTCTCTTTTCGACAATGCTCCCACTTTTAAGAAAAAGAAGTACGGGCGTAAGACCGAAAGTGAATATTACACAATGAGGGAGATAATTGAGAAGTTTGGTATCTCACGCAAGGCAGTAAGAACGCGGATTAATAAATATAATATTCCTATTGTTTTTGAGGGAAGAAACTCTTTCTTCCCAAAGAAGGTTGTGAATGAAAAGTTCGCTGCACTGACGGAAACCGTTTCTGACAGTGATTACTACACTATCCCACAAATCATGGAGAAGTTCGGCATGTCCCATTCTGCCGTGTTGAACTATGTCAAACGTCACAACATATCCAGAAGGACCATTCTACGGAAGGTCTATTACAGCAGGGAGGAGATAGACAAACTCAAAGACCCGCTCAAAGATGAGAAGTACTATACATATCCTCAACTTAAGCAAATCTATGGCTTGTCAAAGGATCAGATAAGCTACTATACCCGTGCCTACCACTTGACGACGGCCAAGGAGGGAAAGTTTACTCTGATTGCTAAGGACGAGTTCGATGCGATCATGCGGCACCGCGGAAATGATGGGCGCATAGAGAAGAACGATTCTATTGAGGACGCCACCATCGATGCCCTGCTGAAGCGCAAGGAGGAAGAAAGACAGGCACGCATCCCCGAAGGATATGTGTCCATCGAGCAGATCGCCGACAAGTATGCCATGACGGTGAAGCATGTGCAGAATATTACACGCGCCATGAACATCAAGGAGAAAAAGTCCATCGGCGGCTACAACTACTTCCCCTCCGAGGTCATCGAGAAGGCCTTTGCCAAATATGAGGCCAAACCTTGGGTGAAGCTTTGGATAAGTGCCAAGGACATGGAGGAACTCTATATGATGACCCCTGAGGCCAGGCGCAGCTTTGCCTACCGCCATAAGATTCCAACCAAACAGGTCAAGGGGAAAGTGTTCTACTCGAAGGAGGACATAGACAAGGTGAAAAGCGATGATTTCGAGAGCCGTGACAAGTACTATTCTGTGGAGCAAATCATGAAGAAATATGGTGTGACACGCACCACGGTGTACAATACGGTGAAGTATTACAAGGTCGGAAAAGTGCACAAAGCGCAGTTCTCGTACTTTAACAAAGGCGATATTGACAGGATTTTTAAGGAAAAAAGAGGAAAAAGCTAATTTAATGACTGCTGACACGCGTCACCGTTTGGTCAGTGTGCCCGGAATTCAGAACTTTGCACACCAAAAACAAATGATAGCAATTCAAAGAAAATAATAACAACTTAAAACAATTAGACTATGCAGTACTGTAAAAATGTAACCCTTCGCGAGCGCAAGCTTGCCCATGACAAGATTTCTCTTTACCTGGATTATTATCCCGGAGTCCGTGACAAGGTAACGATGAAAATTATCCGCCGTGAGTATCTTGGCATTTACATCTATGCCAATCCCAAGAACAAGATGGAGCGTGCCTTCAACAGACGCATGCGCGAGAAGGCTGAGATGATCCGCTGCCAGCGGTATGAGAGCGTGGTCAGCGAGCGTTACGACCTCTTCGACCAGACGACGAGCAAGCGTGACTTCCTCGCCTACTTCAAGCGCATACTTATGAACAAGAACGAAAAGTGGGACTTCGTTTACAAGCACTTTGAGCGGTTCGTCGATGGACACTGCACGTGCGGCGAGGTGGACCTTGACCTATGCCGCCGCTTCCGTGAGTACCTACTCAATGCGAAAAACATGCGGACGGGAAAACCCATCAACCAGAACTCTGCGGCAGGCTACTGGTCTACGTTCCGTGCCCTTCTCAACGTGGCGTACAGCGAACGCATGATCCAGAATAATCCCAACGACTTCCTTGAGCGCATCGAGTCGGTGCCGACCCATAAGGACTCGCTGACACTGTCCGAGTTGCAGACGCTCAGCCAGACACCGTGCGAGCAGGAGATCATCCGTCGTGCTTCTCTCTTTTCGTGCCTGACGGGACTGAGACGCAGCGACATCATCAAGCTCGATTGGGATGAGGTCTGCGAGTATGCCGACGGCGGTCTCTACCTCGACTTCATCAGCAAGAAGACTCAGCAGCGCAATTACGTGCCCATCAGCAACGAGACGTTCCAGCTGATCAAGCCACGCTCTAAGGGCAAGGTGTTCCCCGGACTCACCATAGAAATGTTCAACCATCCACTGAAGAAATGGATCAAGAGCTCCGGCATCACCAAGCACATCACGTTCCACTCCTTCCGCCATACCTATGCATCGTTGCAGATAGAGCTCGGCACCGACCTTTACACCGTGCAGCACCTGCTCGCCCACAAGGATGTTGGCACTACGCAACGCTATGCCCGCCACGCCGACCCTAAGAGTCGCGAGGCTGCAGACAAGATTTCGCTCAATATTCTACATCAGGATGCAAATGTAAAGACTTCCGATGATAAAGAGAAGAATCAAAACGAAAACTCATAGGTTACAACTAATGTGCATGAATATGCAAAGTGCTTACTATCAGAGGCAATTATGTTCAACGTTTGCACAAAAAGTCATTAACTTGCCAATATAGTATATATGCACATTTAAAAATTTTTATTAACTTTGCCGCCGTTGGTCTTGCGACTATTCATATCACTCAAATATATATAAGTTACATGAACAACAAAGTTAAATTTTTCCTTACAGTGGCGGTTTCGTTGCTGTTGTTAACCACCTTTGTCATGGGCAACAGTCTTGTTGCCCACGACTACCTCCACGGCAGAGGCGGTGCCGCAACCTTGGCAGTACGTTGGGCTGTCGTCATAGCAATACCACTGGCTATGATATCCGGCTACCTTATTGCCCGCCACCGTTTCTTCATTTGGAGCAATTTCCACGGTACTTCCTGCGAAGACAAGGCTCCCCCACAGCCTTCCGAGCCTCGCAAGTCGAGGGACGAGCTCCGCATGGAGTACAAGCAGAAGCGCAAGCAGCACAAGGCGGACAGACGTGAGGCCATCAAGGAATACATCGACATCGTCATGGTTCCATTTCTTGATGATGACAAGTCCTTGGATATGCTCTTCGAGAACATTCGGCATTGGAATCTTTCGGATGACGAGCAATTCATGCCTGTCCCACTTAATCCTAGTCACCGGCTTTCATCTTTCGACATCCGCCATTTCGTATGGAATATCGGCGAACGTCTGGGCTGGAGCGGTGTCAAACGCGCGGAGTTTGCCAAGTATTGCTTCCCGGTCGCCATGAAGGACCTGGAAGTGGAGACCATCCGAAGAACCTTGAAACAGTCTCCCGAGAACCAGTTCACCATCAAAATCGATGAACCGGGGCCCAAGGGGGATTGTCCGTGGCGGACGGATGCCGCTGCCTAACCAAAGAACTTGATATGATAGCGTGCTAAAACTATTTTTTTTGCTTACCTTTGCGGTCATGGAACAAGAAAAGATAG
>NZ_JAMXSP010000026.1:0-36958 GCF_025457485.1 Hallella absiana | reverse complement strand
TGAAAGCCTTCAGGTCATGCCTGAAGGGAATAAGGGATATACCCTTCTTTTTCTATAGATGTGTTACTGTCTTTGGTTAGGCAGCGGCATCTGCCCGCCACGGACAATCCCCCTTGGGCCTTAATCATTCAACTATTCAAAATTATAACGATGAATAATGCTTTTACGGCAACGGGGTTTGCAATACCGCCTTGAGTCATTTCTTTCCGCCATAAGCAGTTGCTGGCGGACTGTGTGACGGATTTCGTGCGTGAGAAATATCAGGGGGGCGGACAAGAAGCTCGTGACAGACTTGATACTTTGATTTGAAATTACATTTTTCTACAGAGCATCCCTTTAATGGATGTATATAATTCAACCTTTGGGCTTGTGGGCTGTGAAGTTCGCAAGCCCTATTTTTTTGTTATTGTCCAGAGAGTGCATGGACATTTCGTCTTTGTGTTCTCTGTGTCTCTGTGTGAGAGTTCATTATATGGCCATTTCGTAAAAATAACGAAGTCAGGAGGTCTCATCTTTTTCTTCGATCATCTTCTTTAATAGGTAGGTGGCGTTTTGGTTCTTGGCGATGCCGGGCGTGATGCGATAGTCGTAGGAGACCTGCTTGCCGATGGAGATCTCGAAGCAGTAGTTGTGGAAACGGTCGCCATGGTCTTCGGCCATCTGTGAGAGTTCGAGGTCGTGGGTGGCAATGATCGCCGTCACATTGTGCCGTGAGAGATACTCCAGGAAGATTTGTGAGCCGTGGAGTTTGTCCTTAGAGTTGGTGCCACGGAGTATCTCGTCGAGGATGACCAGTGTTGGCGTGTCGTCGAGCACACCGATGAGTTGTTTGAGCCGGAGCAGTTCCGCGTTGAAGTAAGAGATGCCGTGGGTCAGGTCGTCGCTCGTCCTCATGCCTGTGAAGAGGCGGCAGGGCGAGAGCGTCAGACGCTCGGCGTAGACCGGCAGTCCCGCCATGGCCATGACCCAGCTGATGCCCACCGTCCTGAGATAGGTACTCTTTCCTGCCATGTTGGCTCCCGTGATGATATAGAAGTTGCGATCTTGGAGCATGGCATCGTTGGCCACAGCCTGCAAGCCCAGGAAGGGATGGCGCAGTCCCTTGCCCTCAAAGACCATCGACGGCGTGTCGACGAACGTAGGCCATGTTGTTGCCGGTTCGTTTTGTCGGTAAGAGGCAAGAGAGACCAGCGCGTCGAGCATGCTCACCGACCGGATGAGCGCCTCGAAGTCAGTACTGCTTTGCTGCCACAACTTGAAGCGGCGGACGATGTTCAGGTCGATCAGCGCAAATACATTAAAGAGCAGGATGCCCGCTTCATTGTTTCTGTTGTCGATGTCGTGAAGTATCTGCTCCATCTCAGCGAGACTTGCTGCCTGTTGCTGCAAGGAAGCCTGCAACGTTCGGTTCACCTTTTCGTGAAACTCTTCAGCGAGGGTGAGGCGGATGATTCGGTCAAGCCCTTCCGACAGCGTGTGGATGTTTTGCAAAGTCGTCATGATGCGGCGGACGCTATTGCCCGGAAAGATGGTGGCAAAGAATAGGTGCAGGGTGCCCCATGTGATGGGCAGGATGACAGACACTGATCCGGTCAGCGCGGCGATGATCGTCAGGTAGAAGCCGGTAAGCAAGACGATTCTCATGGCTTGTAACCACCGGGGAGAACAACGCTTGGGCAGCTCCAGGGCGTGTGCCGCCGTCAGCGCATTGGCCAGCCAGTCGGTGCGCAGCAGTCGTTCCTCGGCTTTGTCGCTCTGCTGCCCCGAGGCTTTGATGTTCATCAGGAAGTCGTCGTGGCGGGCAAGTTCCTCCACGGCTTTTCGTCTCTGTCCGATGCCCTCGATGAAATCTTTGCGGTTCCCGTCCATCTCCTCTTTTGTCAGCCACTGTGCGAGCAGGTTGCGACCACCGACGGTGACGGTGCGGCAGACACGCTGGAAGAGCGAGTCCTTGCCAAAGAGGTCCAGATCGAAGGAGAAGGGGTGGGAGGCATCGATATAGTCTTTGCCCTCGTCGAAGCAACTGTAGTCGCCGTGGAAGTAGCTGATCTCGCGCTGGTAGGCGGCTATCACCCTTTGTTGTCGCTCGATGTCGCGGCTGTTGCGGCCGTCGGTGCGGCGGAGCAGTAGATAGCCGACGAAGAGCACGGCAGCCAAGAGTGCGTACAGAGACTTGGGCTGGTAGGTAACGGCGCATGCCACCATGCCAAGGGCAGCGAGAAACATGCCGATCTGTGCCACGGTGAACCATTGGCTCTTGTGTCGGAGACGGGTGAGCTGTTGTTGCAGGAGAGCGGTGTGCTGTTCTAAATCTTGGAGACGGTGGGTCATGATAAGGGAAACGGGTTAGAGATAAAAGAAAAGGCACACCGAGAAGGGGCTCTTTGCGAAACCGGCCTTTCGGGTGTGCCTAATATATAATATGTATCGGATGAAGCTTAGAATGCGCTTTGGAACTCTTCGAGGAAGCGCTTGTCGTTCTCGGAGAAGAGACGCAGGTCGTTGACACGGTATTTCAGGTTGGTGATACGCTCCACGCCCATGCCGAAAGCATAGCCGGTGTAGACATCCGGGTCGATGCCGCAGGCAGCAAGGTCGTGCGGGTCGACCATACCACAACCGAGGATCTCCACCCATCCCGTGTGCTTGCAGAAGTTGCAGCCTTTGCCGCCGCAGATGTTGCAGGAAATATCCATCTCAGCACTCGGTTCGGTGAAGGGGAAATACGACGGGCGCAGACGGATCTTCGTGTCGGGACCGAACATTTCGCGGGCGAAGGTCAGCAGCACCTGCTTGAGGTCGGTGAAGCTCACGCCCTTGTCGACATAGAGTCCTTCGACCTGATGGAAGAAGCAGTGGGCGCGTGCCGAGATAGCCTCGTTGCGGTAGACACGTCCCGGGCAGAGCACGCGGATAGGCGGCTCGTGGGTCTCCATATAGTGAGCCTCGTCGCCGGAGGTGTGAGAGCGCAGCAACACGTTTTTGGTCACGTCGTTCTTGTCCTGCGAGATGAAGAAAGTATCCTGCATGTCGCGTGCGGGATGGTCAGCGGCAAAGTTCAGCATGGTGAACACGTGCTTGTCGTCGTCGATCTCGGGACCGTGGTAGAGTGTGAAGCCCATGCGCTGGAAGATGTCGATGATCTGATTCTTGACAATGGTCAGCGGGTGACGGGTACCCAAAGCGACCGGGTAGGGCGTACGCGTCAAGTCCTCGTGGTTGTCGCCGGTATCGGTAGAGGCGACCTGCTCGCGCAGGGAGTTGATCTTGTCCTGAGCGGCTTTTTTCAGTTCGTTGATCTTGATGCCTACGGTCTTTTTCTGGTCAGCGGCCACATTGCGGAAGTCTGCCATGACGGCATTGATCTCACCTTTTTTGCTCAAATACTTGAGTCGGAGTTGCTCGATGTCGTCTGCGTTCTTGGCAGACAGCTGAGATACTTCTTTGAGAAGTTGATCTATCTTGTCTAGTATCATCGTCTGTAAATTTTATCTTTCTGACTGCAAAGGTACTAATTTTATTGGAAAAATACATCTTATATAAAAAATAATATGTAATTTTGCCAAAGCTTATGAATGATTTATGAGAAGAATAATATTATTAGTTGTTTTACTTGCTTTCATCTTGTCACTGGCTGTTCCCTATGGATGCACCAACAAGAAGCCGGAGCAGACTGATTCCATACAGTCTGACAGTGTTGTCACGGACACGGCTGGGGAGGACTCTACGGAGAATTTGATTTCGCAGGCTCCGATGCCGAAGACCGCTGATGAGCTGTTCGACGATTTCGTGTTTAACTTTGCGGCCAACCGCAGGTTGCAGCTCAAGCGCATCGTCTTCCCGCTGCCTGTGTATCGCAACGGCAAACTGGAGAAGAAAATCGAGAAGGGACATTGGCGCATGGAGCATTTCTTCATGCACCAGGACTACTATACGCTGATCTTGGACAATGAACGGCAGGTGAAGCTCGCCAAGGATACGTCGATCGACCACGTAGTGGTGGAAAAGATCTTCTTCCATCTCAAGACCGTGCAGCAGTTCCTCTTCAACCGCATTCAGGGCAAGTGGATGCTTACGTCGGTCAACTACAAGCCGATGTATCAGAACGACAACGCCAGCTTCCTGAAGTTCTACCAACGCTTTGCCGTAGACTCAGCCTTCCAGATGAGGAGTATGGCCGATGAGGTGAAGTTCTCCGGACCGGATCCTACCAGCGACAATGCCAATATGACGGGTATCATCATGCCGCAGCAGTGGCCCGATTTCAAGCCCGGTATCCTGCCGAGCGGTACGATCTACAACATTATATATGGTCAGACCTACAAGGAAACTAACTACAAGGTGTTTATGATCCGCGGCATTGCCAACAGCAATGAAGTGGTTTATGTCTTCCGACGGTTTGGCAAGAGATGGAAACTCGTCAAGTTCAGCTGTTAGCCGCATGGATGTGGACAGAACTTTGCGATTGATTGAAAAGAGACGACGGCAATGAAAATACAGCAACACTATCCTTTGCTTCATCACAACACGTTTGGGATGGACCAGCAGTGCGATGAATATCTTGAGTTTTCCTCTACGGCCGATGCCGTGGAGGCGGCTGCCTATATCCGCGATCATGCCGACCGGCCTCTGCTGATCCTGGGTGGCGGCAGTAATCTGTTGCTCACTCATGACTTCCATGGCCTTGTGGTCAGTCCGGAGCAGCGCTTTGAGGTGCATGCCGAGACCGACGACAAGGGCAATACGCTACTGCGCTGTTGGGCTGGATGCACGTTCGACGATGTGGTGGCCTACGCTGTGGCGCATCAGATGTACGGACTGGAGAACCTCAGTCTCATCCCCGGACAGTGCGGCGCTTCCGCTGTACAGAACATCGGAGCCTATGGCGCAGAGGCCAAGGATACGCTGGTGAGCGTCGAGGCTGTGGAGATCGTTACAGGCCGGCAGGTGACGATACCTGCCGATGACTGCGAATATGCCTATCGTCAGAGCCGCTTCAAGCATGAGTGGCGCGACAAGTATCTGATCATGTGGGTGGTCTATCGTCTTTCATCCGTGTTCAGCCCGCGACTGGACTACGGCAATATCCGCCGTGTGCTGGAAGAAGACCACATCGCAGTCGATACGCTGACGGCTCAACAGCTCCGCGATGCCATCATCAGCATACGTCAGGCCAAGCTGCCCGATCCCGCTGTGCTCGGCAATGGCGGCAGCTTCTTCATGAATCCGATTGTCGATGAGGCTACCTTTGAGCGGCTGAAGGCTGAACATCCCGACCTTCGCTACTTCGACGCTCCCGACGAGAAGCAGGACAGTGGGAAGCACTATAAGATTCCGGCCGGTTGGCTCATCGACCAGTGCGGATGGAAAGGCAAAAAGCTCGGACGTGCCGGCGTGTATGAGAAACAGGCATTGGTGCTCGTCAATTTGGGCGGTGCCACGGGCGAGGATGTCGTCGCGCTGATGCATGCCATTCAGGCTGACGTCAGAGAGAAGTTCGGATTGGAATTGAAACCGGAAGTAAACATTCGATAGAGTAGGAGACGAAAGGTAAGTGATGGCAAAGATGCAGTTGACCTTTTTGGGTACCGGTACATCCAACGGCGTGCCGGTGATAGGATGTCATTGTGCGGTTTGCGATAGCAAGGACCCGCGCGACCACCGTCTGCGTACGGCGGCGTTGCTGGAGACTGCGTCCACGCGCATCCTGATCGACTGCGGTCCTGATATCCGGCAACAGTTGTTGCCACTGCCTTTCCGAAAGATTGATGCTGTGCTGCTCACTCATGCCCACTACGATCATGTGGGCGGATTGGACGATCTGCGGCCTTATAGCTATCTGGGCGACATCCCCATGTATGGCAATGAGCCTTGCGTGAAGGCTGTCAGACATAATTTTCCTTATTGCTTCGCGGAGCATCTCTATCCCGGCGTGCCGAAGATAGAGCTCCATACGCTGCACAAAGAAGAACCTTTGCGGGTGGGCGACATCGACGTGCTGCCTGTCGAGGTGATGCACGACAAGTTGCCCGTGCTGGGCTATCGCTTTGGTCCGCTGGCCTATATCACTGACATGAAGGACATCGACGGCGGTCAGCTGGCCCTTTTAGAGGGTGTGGACACGCTCGTCGTCAATGGTCTCAGATGGGAAAAGCCCCACCACAGCCACCAGCTCATTCCCGACGCGGTTGCCATGGGACAGAAGTTGGGTGCGCGCCGAACCTTTATCATCCATCTTACCCACGACGTGGGACTCTATGACGAGGCCAACGCGAGACTGCCGGAAGACTGTCTGTTTCCGTACGACGGCATGAAGATAGAGGTGTAGGAAGTATTGTAAGAGAGAGGGGAGTTTGCTTGCAGGAATGCTGTAAGCAGAGAGATTTTCAGATGAGAAAATAAGGGCGTACTTGACGTATGGGCATAAAAAAAGGAGTACCGCTGTACTCCAACCTTGTTAACCTTAAATCTAATACTATGAAAAACACGATGCAAAGTTACGAATGTTTCTCGAATTTTGTTCTAAATCCACCCATAAATGATGATATAATAACCTTTATTAACAAGATTGGACTTGTATTTTAATGTTTTGAACAGTATTTGGCACAGTTGTAGCCTCGTAGCTCACTTCTTGAATTTGCGGTAGAGCTTCCATCCCAAGAGGAAAGCGTCGAGGAGTCCGGCACCTGTGTTGACGAGGCTGCCAATGCGCTTTGAAGGCGTGGCATCTCTCTTGAAGCCCTCGGGTTTGCGGAACAGCGACTGCCATTGTTGCTGGATCTTCTTGCGATCCTCGTCGATCTGCTCCTTGAGGATACGTCTGCGCATGGCAATTTCTTCCAGGCTGCGGTAGGTGGTAAAGTCTGTGGTATGGTTGTTCATGATTTAATTGCTTAGTAAGATGGACGCGAGGAAATGGACAAGCGGACGCTCGATCCATCTCTTTCTGAATATAAGGAAGAGCAAGAGTATCACCAGATAGATGCCTGCAATGATGAGGAAGGCAGCTACAGAGCCCGCGAGAGGAGTGAGCGCAAAGGCGGCTGCGAAACTGAGATAGATGAGAATCAACATCAGTACCAGGGACAGAATGGCGGTCATCGCCACCACGGTGAGCACTCTGACGGTCTTCTCTACTACTTCCAATTTCACATTCTCACCTTGCAGACTGGCGTAGTGCTTCACACTCTCTACCAGTTGGGCGATGGTCTCTATGTTTTGGTCGTTGGAAAACATGTGGAAGTCTTGATGAAACAAACCTTGGCGAGGCTCGTGCGACGCATCGACTTGCTTGCGCTGGCCTCGCCGGGTTAGAAACGGAATTTTCAATTTACTCCTTATTATATTAGTGTTCGTCCATTGTGCATGGGCTTGCTACAGTTTGCGTGAACCGCCCGGCCTATGCATTCGTGCTGTCTACGGCGTCTTTGATGTCGTCTACAAGATCGTCAGCATCTTTGCGTGCAAGCTTGATGTCGTGTTTCTTGCAGAAATCATCAACAGCGTCGGAGATCTTCGTGCGGGTGTCCGCGCCTTTTTCCGGAGCGAGCAGTAACCCCAAGGCAGCACCGGCGATGGCACCGCCCAAGAAAGCTGAGATATAACCTAATGTCTTCATAAACTTAGTGTTTTGTGGTTTTGAATTTATCTATTGCAAATATATGATTTTTTTTCCGTAATGACATGCTTTGTGGGTATATTTTTTGTTAAATACCCTCTGATTCATTGATTTAACAAACTTTATGTGCACGAAAAGGATGCTTTCGTAATTAATTTAGTAATTTCGCAAAATAAAAGGTTGAATACCTTTAGACGTAAAGAGTGAGAATGTCAACAAAACAATAATATTAAAATCAAATAGAAGATAATGAGAAAATATGTGTTACTAAGCACAGCACTGTGCCTTGCTTTCGCTTTTACCAGTTGTGGAACAAAAGAAGATGCTTATAAGAAGGCCTATGAGAAGGCTAAGGCACAGGAAGAGCAGCAGAACCAGCAGAAGCCCGTGCAGGACGAGGCACCGGTGGTTACTCCCTTGGCAGAGAAGCAGGCTGACCAGACCACTGTGACCAATGTCAACAATGCCAACGTGCGCAGTGAGAGCGTTACCGTTGTCAGCGGCAAGGGCTTGCAGGCCTACAGTGTCGTGGTGGGCTCTTTCTCTCTGAAGGCAAACGCCGAGGGACTGCAGAGCACACTGAAGCAGGGCGGCTACGATGCTCAGATCGCTTATAACCCCCAGGTGAACATGTACCGTGTCATCGCATCTACCTCTGATGATAAGGCAAGTGCTGTGCAGAGCCGTGATGCCATCCGCGGCAGCAAGTTCAATCCTAAGAGCGACGCTTGGTTGCTGTTTAAGAAATAATGTTCAAATCAGATAGATACATTGGGAAGAATTCTTTCCATCGACTACGGCAAGCGCCGAACGGGGCTTGCCGTCACTGATCCTTTGCAGATTATCGCCAATGGGCTGGCTACGGTGGAGACAAGAAACCTCATGGATTTCCTGAAGAAATATATCTCTGAGGAAAACGTGGAGAAGATAGTCATCGGTAAGCCTACTCAGCCCAATGGCGCTCCGTCTGAGAATCTGGCGCGCGTGGAGGCCTTCGTGAAGCGGTGGCGCAAGGAGATGCCGGCGGTGCCGATCGTCTACTACGACGAGCGCTTCACCTCGGTGCTGGCACACCGGGCTATCATCGAGGGTGGCGTGAAAAAGAAGACAAGACGAGAGAACAAAGGACTCGTGGATGAGGTGAGTGCCACCATCATCCTGCAAGATTTTATGAATTCACAAAGAAGAATATGATATTACCCATTTATACTTATGGACAACCTGTACTCCGCAAGGTGGCTCAGGATGTAGACTCCAGCGATGCCTCGCTGCCGCAGTTGATCAGTGACATGTATGAGACGCTCGACAATGCGGGTGGTGTAGGACTTGCTGCTCCTCAGATAGGGAAGTCCATCCGTGTGGTCGTCATCGACCTCGACGTCTTGAAGGACGAATTTCCCGAGTACAAGGGTTTCCGCCATGTCTTTGTCAATCCTCATATCATCGAGGCGGATGATAAAGAGAAGGAAACGCTCGAGGAAGGCTGCCTGTCGATACCGGGGTTGAGCGAAAACGTGACACGTCCGAAACGTATCCATGTCACGTATCTCGACGATGATTTCCAGCCTCACGACGAGTGGGTCGACGGCTATCTGGCTCGCGTCATGCAGCATGAGTTTGACCATCTCGAAGGCGTGATGTATGTCGACAGGGTGTCGCCACTGCGCAAGCAGCTCATCCGCAACAAGCTCCGCGGCATCATGCAGGGCAAGTTCCGCTGCGGCTATCGTGTGAAGACGATTCACAAGAAGTAGAGAAGAGATAGGACATAACGTATTTCAGGATCTTAGGTATTAAGGTGAACAAGGGCAGATTGTTTCTTCTGTCGCTGGTGTGGCTCTTTGTTTCCCATGCCAATGCGCAATATAATGTGGACCGTCTCGTCACCGCTGGTGAGGTGGCGCTGCACTACGAGGACTATGTGTTGTCGATACAGTATTTCAACAAGGCTTTGGCTTTAAAGCCTTATCTGTGGTTGCCGTGGTATGACCGCGCTGCCGCAAAATACTCACTCGACGACTATGTAGGTGCCGAAGAAGATGCGTCCCATGCCATTGACCTCAACCCTTATATCGAACAGATCTTTGATCTTCGTGCCATGTCGCGTATCCGCCAGCAGAAATATGCTGACGCGATCACGGACTACGACAGGGCCATCCATCTCAATCCCTCGGTGACCAGTTTCTGGACCAACAGAGCGATCTGCCGACTGAACGTCAAGGACTATGACCATGCCTTGGAGGACGCTGACACGATCATCTCGCGGTGGTCCAAGACGGCGACGGCCTATTCGTTGAAGGCGGAAATCTATCTGGAGAAGAAAGATACGATGAAGGCTGACCACTGGTTGGCACGAAGCCTCACCATCGACCCGTATAACGTCGACGCGTGGGCAACGCGCTCGGCCATCGCCCTCAACCGCAAGCACTGGGCGGTCGCTGACTCCTGTCTGAGCAAGCTGATCAATCTGCGTCCGAAAGTCGTGCACAACTATGTCAACCGCGCCTTGGTGAGACTCAACCTCAACAACCTTCGTGGGGCGATGGCGGACTATGACATGGCCATCGACTTGGATCCCAACAACTTCCTGGCTCACTACAATCGTGGCTTGCTGCGCTTACAGCTCGGTGACGACAACCGTGCGCTGAAAGACTTCGACTTTGTGGTGAGGATGGAGCCACAGAACTTCATGGCTATCTACAACCGTGCCTTGCTCAACGACAAGCTCGGTAATCTGCGGGCGGCCATCCGCGACTATTCTGCCGTCATCAGTCAGTTCCCCAATTTCTGGACGGGTCTGTCCCAGCGGGCGCAATGCTATCGCAAACTGGGTATGACCGCAAAGGCTGAGCTCGATGAGTTCCGCATCTTTAAGGCTCAGATGGATAAGCATGTGGGTATCCAGCAACGGTGGAGCCGCAAGAAACTGAGAGAGGTACGCAAGCGGTCTGAGATCGACATCAGTAAATATAACGACATCGTCGTGGAGGATCAGCCGCAGACCGTCGAGCACGAATACAAGAGCGACATCCGTGGCGCCATTCAGAACAATGCCGTAGAGGTGGCAATGCTGCCGTCCTATCGTCTGTCGTATTTCAATTATGTCAGTGCGGTCAACGGCAGCAAGGCTTTCGATACCACGTTGGAGCAGTTCAACAACAAGATGCAGCCGCTCAAACGTCTCTATCTGACTTGCAACCAAAGCAAGAAGATGGACGACATTAGTTCCAAGCAGATCTTCCAGCTCGTCGACAATCTCTCGGAGGGTATCAAGGAGGAGAAAGATCCACATCAGCGCGCGGCCCTGCTCTTACAGCGAGCCGTGGCATACGCTGAACTGCAGAACTACAGCGATGCGCTGTCTGATCTTGACGACTATGTGGCCATGGAGAAGCAAAGCGTGCTCGGACGTTCTGAACGGGCTCTCTGTCAGCTGATGCTCAACGACTATGAGGCTTCAAAGGGGCAGAACGTCAGCATGAAGACCTCACAGGTGGAGGGCGACTATGCCGAGGCGATCCAGCTGGCTCCAAAGAATGCTTACCTCTACTATAACCGTGGTAACTTCTATGCAGCTCAGAAGAACTACACCCATGCCATCGATGACTACACGCGTGCGCTGCAAATAGATTCGCGTCTGGCTGAAGCTTATTACAACCGTGGACTGGCCTATTACTATAGCGGCAATCTCCACATGGCTCAGCAAGATCTCAGTAAGGCTGGTGAGTTGGGACTCTATCATGCCTATGCGCTCAGCAAGCAACTTGGCGAGCATAAGCCCGGTGCGAAGCGGAACACGGAGAAAGGCAAGCGCCGGTAATGGTGCTTGCTGTAAGTATGCGTTAGAAAAAGGTTTATAGAAACACTCCTATACAAAGGTTTATCATGGAATTTATGTCACAGGAAGGCTACGATGAACTCGTTGCCGAACTCAACCATATGATCAAGGTGGAGTTGCCCAAGGCGATCGATGCCGTGTCTGAGGCACGTGACAAGGGCGACTTGAGCGAGAACTTCGAGTATCGTGCGGCAAAGCGCGAGCACTCCCGCCTGCTGGGCCGCATCCGCTTTAAGCAGAATGTGTTGGCCCATGCCCGTGTGCTCGACGCAGACCGGGTAAATGCCGACAGTGTGCAGTTGCTCTGCAAAGTGGAGATCACGGACTTGACCCACGACCGCAAGCTCTGCTACACGTTGGCCAGTCCTCATGAAGCCAACCTGCGGGAAGGAAAGATCTCCATCAAGTCGCCGATTGCGCAGGCTTTGCTCAACAAGCGGGTAGGGGATGTTGTGGATGTAAAAGTGCCTGCCGGTATCCTGCAGCTGCGGATCGAGTCCATCAGTCTTTAATCAAGGTTGCTATATATAATAAGGAGTATATATATAATAAGGAGTATATATCAATAAGGAGTATCGAATCATGGCAGATAATTTCTTGGAGCGTCATCGCGAGGAATACGAGCAGCGGAAGCAACGTTGGCTGCTTCGCAAGAAGTTGCATCTTCATTCTGGAAAGAAAGGCACGCCTCGCTCTGGCGTTGACAAGCCTGATGATGAGGCACTGTGATGATTAAAAACGGTCTTAGTTAGATTATGTAGATTAAGCAATTCATAGTAGATGGATAATTGAACAAGACCAGAGATACATATGGCAGGATTTAATGAGAACACGCGAGTTAAGTTTCCGGCACTGATGCACCTTACGCGCATCGGGTATACTTATCATGCATTAAAGGAGTTAGCCCTTGACCCGGAGACAAATATTGCCAAGGATCTTTTCTATAGACAGATTAAAAAATTCAATCCTCAATTGACAGAAGAGTCCACCAACCTACAGCTCTGCGAAATACGTAATAAGCTGAACAATGAAGGTTTGGGCCGTGAGTTCTACAGGATAATCTCATCTAATAGCGGTACTAAGTTTAGCAACTGGCAAGTCTGAAATTCAACGAGGATGTAAAAGGCTAATAGAATGGAAAACGAGATACAGTTTTTGCTTTACAGCATGCCCGACGAGCAGGGCAAGGTACAAGTCATTGTAAAGGATGGTACAATATGGTGTACCCAGAAGGCTATGGCGCAGCTCTTTGGGGTGGATAGATCTGTCATTACCAAACACCTGAAAAACATCTTCGACTCAGGAGAGCTAAGGCAAGAATCAGTATGTGCAAAAAATGCACTAACTGCCGCTGATGGGAAAAAATATCAAACAACACTCTATAATCTTGATGCTATTATCTCAGTCGGTTATCGTGTTAATTCCATCAGAGCCACGAAGTTCCGCCAGTGGGCAACGTTAGTGCTGAAAGAATACATCACAAAGGGGTTTGCACTTGACGATGAGCGACTCAAGCAGGGTACTGCCGTGTTCGGTAAAGACTATTTCCGCGAACTCCTTGAGCGCGTCCGTTCTATTCGTGCAAGTGAGCGCCGTATATGGCAGCAGATTACGGACATTTATGCGGAGTGCAGCACCGACTACGATAAGAGCTCTCCAACGACTCGCGATTTCTATGCTATGATTCAAAATCGTTTCCATTATGCCATCACTGGCATGACGGCAGCCGAAATCATATACACGCGGGCGGATCATACAAAAGACCACATGGGGTTAACAACATGGAAGCATGCACCCGATGGTAGGGTTTTGAAGTCAGATGTCAGTATTGCCAAAAACTACTTGCAACCGGAACAGATCAAACGTTTGGAGCGTGCTGTGACAGGCTTCTTCGACTACATAGAGGATCTCATAGAACGTGAGAATACATTCACGATGGATCAGTTCTCAGCCAGTGTCAACAAGTTCTTGGAATTCCGAAACTATCACATCTTGCCTGACAAGGGAAAGATTTCTGCGGCAGAGGCTAAAGCCAAAGCAGAACAAGAATACGATATCTTCAACAAGACACAACGTATTGACTCTGACTTCGATAAGGAAGTGAGGGGATTGCTGGGTAAGGAATAAAGAAGAAACATCGACTTGAGAAGTATGAAAATAAAAGATATTGTAACTCTTGTGTCAAAATCAATAACTCCTCAAACAGGTGTAATATACAACCTGTATAGTCTTCCCTCATTTGATGAGGGTAAGACTTTTGAGGTCTTGGACGGAGTTGACATACAAAGCAATAAGTATGAAGTTCCTGACAAGTGTATTTTGTTCAACAAACTAAATGTCCGTTTCAGCCTCTAATATCATCTATCGTCACAAAAGGTATATCTCCTCCGAAATTATCCTCATCTGCGCATGAAGGAGTCTTGCCTGTTATGATGTTATTTTCTATATCTCCAATCTTTTTGGCATCTACCCATTGCGGTATCTCACGCTTCAGTTTTTCATTCCACACCATTTTCCCACCACTACTTTTATACGGCTTGCCTTTCTCATTTGGGAAGTTGAACTGCACAAACCAGTAATCGTAGAGCTGACGTGCCATCGCCTCTAAATTATCATTTATCTGACGATTGAGTGCTATCTTAGAATCTATGTCATAGAGGAACTGACCAATTTTGGTCTGTTCCTCTAATGATGGAATCCATACTGTACAGTCCTTAATCTTATCAGAGAATGGTAGTCACCGCGCTGGTCAAGGAAATCATTGCTCATAGATGTTGCTTGTTACTTTTGTGGTCACATGCTTTTGTGGTCACTTGAGCCCGATGTGCACATGAGAGCTCATAAGCGTATATAAAAGGTTAGCTCAGTTCCAGTCCCAATGAGACTCTTAGCTTCTCAAACGCGGGATTTTCCTTTCTCAGGTTGTCAAAGACTTCTCGTTTGGTGAAGACTTTCTTGGCGGTGGCAGTGTCGGCGAGACGCAGGGTCAGCTGGATATTGTCGTTGTGGAGCGTCACCTGCATCGTGCGGCAGATCTTCCGCTTGATCTCGTTGAGCTGGCTGAGGAAGATCTCGTTGTCGATGACCGCCTCGATGTTGGGATAGTCCGTGATGTGCGGTGTGATGTTTTTCAGTCGTGATGCCAGTCCTACGAATTTCTGCGGCATGCGGTTGCACATCTGTACCCACTGCAGAGCGAGCTCCTCATCCGTGAATCGCTTTGCTGTTTCCTCTTCGTTTGTTTTTTCCGGTGTATCGAGCGGTGAAGCCTCTTCCTTCTTCTTTTCCGGATGCAGCATTGCCTGGAAGGTCATGCCGATGCTGCTCAGCTTCAGATGAGGTCCTTTGACCATCGCGGGTTGCTGAGTGGTGACGGCCGTGGGCTGTCCTGTATTTGCCGTGGCTGCGGTAGCGACGGCAGCTGCTGGTTGATTGGTTGTCGTAGGGGCGTCAGAGGCCGCGCCGACAGGTGTTGCCGGCTTGCGGTTGGTCTTCACCGACCCGGTTACCTGCGGGACCGTATTGGCCGGTGATTTCGTGATAAGCTTAAACAGGGTTTTCAACATCTTGGGGCTACGCCCCGCACCGGCACTGTCGTCGTCGGGCTGTGTGATCTGTGCCACACGGATCAGCGTCAACTCCACGAGCAACCGTTTGTTGCTGCTTTGCCGGTAGTTGATGTCGCACTCGTTGAGGATGCGCAGTGCACGATAGAGGAAAGGAGTGGGGCACTTGGCAGCCTGTTCCTGAAAGCGTTTGCGCTGCTCGTCGCTGGTCTCAAGCAGCGGCAGGGTCTGAGCGTCTTTGGCCATCATCACGTTGCGGATGTGGGTGGCAAGACCCTGCACGACACCAGAACCGTCGAAGCCCTTGGAGATGATCTGGTTGAGCAAGACCATGATGTCGCTGACCTTGTTCTCAAGAGACAAGTCGACCATGCGGAAATAATAGTCGCTGTCGAGGATGTTGAGATCCTCAATGACCCCTTTGTAGGTGATGTTGCCCTGACAGAAGCTCGCCACTTGGTCAAAGATGGACAATGCGTCTCTCATGCCTCCGTCGGCTTTTTCGGCGATGACCCCCAAAGCCTGTTCCTCATAGGTGATGCCCTCTTTCTCGGCCACCATCTTCAGATGGTTGACAATGCGCGGCACGGTCATACGCTCAAAGTCGTAGATCTGACAGCGGGAGAGAATCGTGGGCAGAATTTTATGCTTCTCGGTTGTGGCCAGGATAAACACCACGTGAGCGGGCGGTTCCTCCAACGTCTTAAGGAAAGCATTGAAGGCAGCCTGTGAGAGCATGTGCACCTCATCGATGATGAACACCTTATATTTACCGTTCTGAGGGGGGATGAGCGTCTGCTCCATGAGCGTCTTGATGCTGTCGACAGAGTTGTTGGAGGCAGCGTCGAGCTCGAAGATGTTCATCGAGCGTCCCTCGTTAAACGCCTTGCAGCTCTCGCACTGGTTGCAGGCTTCGCCGTCCTCGGCGGGATTTTCGCAGTTGATCGCCTTGGCAAAGATGCGCGCGCATGTTGTCTTGCCTACGCCACGCGGTCCACAGAAGAGGTAGGCGTGAGCAAGCTTGCCGCTTTTGACTGCGTTTTTCAGTGTAGTCGTCAACGCTTCCTGCCCCACGACTGAACTGAAGGTCATTGGGCGGTATTTGCGTGCGGAGACGATATAGTTACTCATATATAATAATGTGTTGTTTGTTGATGTGTATCGATTAAGATAATGCAAAGATACATTTATTTAAGTGAAAGGCAAAACAAAACTCCGGTTTTATTTTGTATTTATCTGCGTTTGCTGTACCTTTGCAATTAATTTCTATTGAAAACGTAGGTGGATGAATACCAAGCTGAACATGATACTCCGTCTGGTGGCGCACTACAAATACCTGATCACAACTGTGGTCGGCATCGCCCTGGTAGGCTTTCTCGATGAGAACAGCCTGCTGATGCATGTGCGGTATCGGTTGAGAATCAGCGAGCTCAACGACCAAATAGAAATGTATAACGAGAGAAACGAGGCTGCCACCCGTGAACTGCGTGAGTTGAGGCTGCATCCGAAGGCTATCGAGAAGATTGCCCGTGAGCGCTACTTCATGAAGGCCGACGACGAGGATATCTTCATCCTCAGCACGGATGCGCAGCGAATAGACAGCGACAAGATACGACAAGACAATGAACAACTCTATCAAACCAATCAGTAAAGCGCTCAGCATCCTGTTTATGGTCGGTGGCGCGTTGATGGTGATTAGTGCCGGAAGCTTTGTTTTCTTCTGGCATCGTGCGCTCATGTGCTGGATTTTTCTGTTGGGAGCCGTGCTTTTCACGCTGGTGCAAGCCCAACAGACCTATCAGGGCGACGACTTGGCATTGAAGCGTTTGAAGCGTATTCAGAGCATGGCCGGTCTCTGCTTTATCATTGGCGGCATGCTCATGGCTGATACGGCTTATGGCTTTTTCCGTCCACTGTTCCATAACTATATCGACTATGTGACATACCTCTATAATAAATGGGTAATTTTTTTATTGATCGGTGCAGTCATTGAAGTGTACACTGTGCACCGAATCGATTATTTGCTCTCCAAAAAAAATATAAAAGGTTAGTGCTTTCACTAAATAGCATTAATTTTCTTTTGTGCGTCACAAATACATATTATCTTTGTGTTGCTTGAACGAAACGTCTATGAATAAAGTTTTATACTTCATGCTCGGCTTGTTGGCCTTTACATCTTGCGCCAATACATATAGTATCACCGGAACAACGAACGTCTCTACGCTCGATGGCCAGAAGCTATATCTCAAGGTGCTGAAAGATACGGCATTGAAGAATCTTGACTCGTGTGATGTGGTGCACGGTCAGTTCCATTTTGCGGGTTCGGTGGATTCTGTCAGAGTGGGTACCATTCTGCTTGATGAGAACAATGGACTGCCCGTTGTGTTGGAGAGTGGAGATATCCAAGTGAAAATAGATAACACCCAGGAAAGCGTCACCGGCACACCGCTCAACGACAAGCTCACAAAGTTCAGACAGAAGTTCACGCAGCTGATGAACCAGAGTGCCGAGCTCGTGCATGTCCATGACCAGGCCATCATGAACGGTAAGAACATGAATAGCGTCAACGCCAAGCTGGCTGCGGAAAACGATCGCATCAACCAGCGAATGGATAAACTGGTCACCAAGTTCGTGGAGGATAACTTCGACAACGTGCTGGGGCCGTATATCTTCATCAACACTTGCATGAACCGTTACAACGCTCCTATGCTTGACGCGTGGATTGAGGACATCATGAGCAAAGCCACGGAGAAGTTCAAAAACGATCCGATGGTCAAGGAATACTATGAGGCAGCTCAGCAGAATCAGAATATCATGAACGGTATGCAAAGTGCTCCCGCACAGTCACAACCTGTGCCTCAGGCCGCTCCGGCGGATGGTCCTACTCCCAACGAGATGGCTCAGCCTGCCACGAACCAACAGGAGGAACAAGGGTCGGAAGAGACTCCTGTCGAAGGCGAGTAGTCGACGGAGCGTGAGGAGGAAAATGATAGACACTATATAAATAATGAGAACAAAGATACAAGGCGGAACCATCGTCAACGAGGGACGCTCTTTCAAAGGGTCCCTCATCATCAACGATGACCGTATCAAAGACATTATAGAGAATGAGCAGACACCCCGTGGAGACTACGACAAATGTGTAGACGCCACGGGGTGCTACGTTTTGCCTGGCGTCATCGACGAACATGTTCACTTCCGTGAGCCGGGGCTGACACAGAAGGCCGACATTGAGAGTGAGTCACGGGCTGCTGCTTTCGGTGGCGTGACCACCTTCTTTGATATGCCCAACTGCCAGCCTCAGACGACAACATTGGACGCGCTCGACGACAAGTTCGCAAGAGCCGCGCAGACAAGCCATGTCAACTATAGCTTTTTTTTCGGTGCCACTAACAACAACGTAGGACTCTTTCAGCAACTCGATGACACACGCATCCCCGGCATCAAGCTTTTTATGGGTGCCTCTACGGGCAACATGCTTGTGGATCAGATGGATGCGCTGCATCAGATCTTTCAGGCTTGTGCCGACTTAGACCTGCCGTTGATGACCCATTGCGAGGACTCCGGCATCATCGCAAAGAACATGCAGCGTTTCAAACTCGTCTGCGGTGACGATCCCGACGTCCGTTTCCATTTTATCATCCGTGACGAGGAAGCCTGTTATCGCAGTACCGCGCTGGCTGTGCAGTTGGCTTTGCAGCATCACACGCGGTTGCATGTAGCCCATCTCACCACAGCCCGGGAGTTGCAACTCTTTGAGCCTTGCGAGGACAACTACTTGCCTCAGATCACCGCTGAGGCCGTCATCGCCCATCTTTGGTTCACCGCTGCCGACATGCTCAAGCTTGGAGCCCGCATCAAATGCAACCCCTCCATCAAGATGCCGGCCGACCGCGCGGAGTTGCGCAAGGCACTGACCGATGGCCGTATCTCCACGATCGGCACCGACCACGCGCCCCATGAGTGGAGCAAGAAGCAAGGCGGATGTGTCCGCGCTGCTTCCGGCATGCCGATGTTGCAGTTTTCTTTGCCCGCCATGCTGCAATTGGTCAACGATGGTGTGCTGAGCATCGAGAAGCTCGTGACACTCATGTGCCATCATCCCGCCATGCTTTTCTCGGTCAGCGACCGTGGCTTCCTGCGTAAAGGCTACAAAGCCGACATTGCCATCGTGAAGCCCGATAGTCCGTGGATCGTCACCTCAGACGTCATCCAGAGCAAGTGCGGCTGGTCGCCCATGGAAGGCCTGACCTTTGACTGGCAGGTGAAGCAGACCTTCTGCAACGGACGGCTCATCTACGACCAAGGGCAGTTTGATGAGAACAGCCGAGGTGAGGCTGTAAGATTCAGACAGAAATAATCATAGGAAGGAGGTTTGACGATGGTTCTTCATTACGATATTGACGAAGTTCGACCCTATATCAATTGGATCTACTTCGATCATGCCTGGAGTATGAGCGGAAAGAGTGAGCCCGACAAGGCCGGACTCTATGCCGACGCCAACGAGCTGCTCGACGCATGGCAAGGCAGGCATCAGACGCATGCCGTCTTTGAGTTGTTCGATGCCAACAGCGACGGCGATGACCTGCTGTTGGGTGACACACGCCTGCCGATGTTGCGTCAGCAACGTCCTTCAGCCCCCGGACAGCCCAATCTCTGCCTGGCCGACTTTGTGCGCCCGCTTTCCCAGGGCAAAGCAGATAAGGTCGGTGTGTTCGCTACGACGGTTGATGAAGCAATGAACCACAGTCGCGACGAAGATGTCTATCGGCGTATGCTGGCCCAAGTACTTTCTGACCGACTCGCAGAGGGTACGGCTGAGCTGATGCACCTGCAAGTGAGGAAGACCTACTGGGGATATGCGCCGGACGAGAATCTCAGCATGAAGGACATTCACGCCGAGCACTATCAGGGCATACGTCCTGCCGTGGGCTATCCTTCGATGCCCGACACCAGTGTGAACTTCATCATCGACTCCCTCATAGACATGAAGCGTATCGGCATCCGGCTGACGGCCAGTGGTATGATGAATCCACACGCTTCAGTCTCCGGACTGATGTTTGCGCATCCCAAGGCACACTATTTCGATTTGGGAAAGATCGGTGAAGACCAGTTGAGGGACTATGCCCGTCGGCGCGGAGTGCCTGTGGAGTTGATGCGTCGCTTTCTCAGCATGAGTCTGATGAAGCGTTGACCAATACAAAGAAAGGTTATAGATGATATCGCGTATCTTCATTCCCATCTTGCTTGCCATCGTGCTGCCCGACCTATATTTCGACCAGCACTATTGGCGGAGCCGCTATCATGGCCGATGGTGGTTGCGGCTGCTATGGTGGCTGCCGGGAATGGTGATGTTTATCTATACGATTGCGCTGGTGTCGATTCGCGATTTCGTTCCCGCCGACCTTACGTGGATCAACGTCTATATGTTTCTTGTGGGGCTGATCGTATGGCCAAAAGCCATCTTCGCCCTCTGTTCTGGTTTAGGCCTGCTTTGGAGCCGTTGGCGTCATCTCCGTGTCAATCTTGGCAATATAGTGGCGGTGGTACTCATCCTCATCAACTGGTACGTCCTTATCTATGGTTCGACTATGGGGACCCGAGAACTGACCGTAAAGCGCAACGACCTCTATTTTTCCAATCTCCCCGAGCACTTCGACGGCTATCGTATCGTATTTTTCTCTGATGCTCATGTGGGCAGTTTCACCGGTGCGCGCCGTGCGCTGTTGCATCGCGACATCGACAGCATCAATGCCCAGCGTGGCGACCTCATCGCTTTTGGCGGCGACCTGCAAAACATCCGTCCTCAGGAGATCGAGCCTGTCATGCCGCTGCTCAAGCAGCTAAAGGCTCGAGACGGTGTTGTCTCCGTGTTGGGTAATCACGACTACAGTGAGTACACCCACGACCGTCCCGACATGGAGGCTGCCAACCGCCGACTTGTCATCGACCTGCAGCGGCGCATGGGATGGAAACTGCTGCTTAACAGTCATTTTGCGCTCCATCGTGGTGGCGATTCCGTCGTGGTGGCCGGAGAGCAGAATTTCCGCAAGCCCGACAGCTGCGATTTTTCGCGCACGATGAATGGGGTGGGAGAGAAAGCCTTTGTCGTCATGCTTCAGCATGATCCGCGGGCTTGGGACGACCATATTGTACCCAGTCATCGTGTGGCGCTGACGCTCAGTGGGCACACCCATGGCGGACAGATCGCGTTCTTTGGCGTCAGTCCTGTCAAGCTGGTCTATGCCGAGGACGATGGACTCTATCAGCGCGACGGCAGTACCCTGTGCGTTTCCGCTGGTATCGGTGGCCTCGTCTTTTTCCGTTTTGGTGTGCCCCCGGAAATCAATGTCATCACTTTGCACAGAATAAAACATTAACCCATAGAAAGAAGATCTCACAGCTATGAAAAAATTCTTATACTGTCTCTATGAACTTTGCGTTATACCATTGTTTTTGATAGACACTATTGCCACTGCACTGCTGACCATTCTCGGTTGTCTGGTGGGCAATGGTCATTTCTGGGGCTATTATCCCGGTAAGTGGTGGAGTCAGTTTACGATTCGCCTGCTTTTGTTGCCAGTCAAGGTGGAAGGCAGGGAACATCTCAAACCGGGGCAGTCCTATGTCTTCGTAGCCAATCACCAGGGAGCCTTCGACATCTTTCTCATCTATGGTTTCCTCAACCGCAACTTCAAGTGGATGATGAAGCGGGGCATAGGCAAGATTCCATTCGTTGGTCCAGCCTGCAAATATTCTCATCAGATCTTTGTCGACAAGAGAGGTCCCTCTCATATCCGTGCCAGCTACGACCAGGCGCGTGAGGTGCTCAAGGAAGGTATGTCACTGATGGTCTTTCCTGAAGGTGCCCGCACGTTCACCGGTCACATGGGCGTTTTCCGCCGTGGTGCGTTTATGCTGGCCGACGAACTTCAGCTGCCTGTTTGTCCGCTGACGATCAACGGCTCGTTTGATATCATGCCCCGCACACGCGACTGGCGCTGGGTGCGCTGGCATCCCTTGAAGCTGACGATCCACGAGCCCATCATGCCCATCGGCAAGGGTCGTGAGAACATCGACTATCTCAAGGACAAGAGTTATGAGGCTGTGATGAGCGGACTGGTGCCCGAGTATCAAGGCTACGTACGCAACGACGACCAATAAACGCCGGATATATTTCGTCAATTTGTTGGCACTTTGCGTTTAATTTTATAATTTTGCAGTAACGGAAAATACATATCATCATGCATGAAAGTGACTCTATTGTAATCATTCCCACTTACAACGAGAAAGAGAATATCGAAAACATCATACGTGCTGTCTTCTCCTTGGAGAAGTGCTTTCATATCCTTGTCATCGACGACGGCAGTCCTGATGGCACGGCAGCCATTGTCCATCGTTTGATCGACAACGAGTTTGGCGACCGTCTGTTCATCATAGAGCGGTCGGGCAAGCTTGGTCTGGGTACCGCCTACATCACCGGCTTTAAATGGGCTTTGCAGCGGAGCTATGAATATGTCTTTGAGATGGACGCCGACTTTAGTCACAATCCCAATGACCTGCCCCGTCTCTATGCAGCTTGCCACGACGAGGGTGGTGACGTGGCCGTGGGCTCGCGCTATGTCACGGGTGTCAACGTCGTCAACTGGCCGATGGGTCGTGTGCTGATGAGCTACTTTGCCTCTCGCTATGTCAACTTCATCACGGGCATCCCCATCCGTGACACCACCGCCGGCTTTGTGTGCTATCGTCGTCGTGTGCTGGAGACGATCAACCTCGACGACATCCGCTTCAAGGGCTACGCCTTCCAGATAGAGATGAAGTACACCGCCTATAAGATAGGATTTAAGATCAAGGAAGTCTCTGTTGTCTTTGTCAACCGTCGAGAGGGTACCAGCAAGATGAGTGGCGGCATCTTCAGTGAGGCACTCTTCGGCGTGATGCGTCTGCGTCTCGACGGTTGGTTCAAGAAATACCCCAAGATCAAAGGGTAGACCAAGACATGGATATACACGATATACAGACACTTTACGGCCGTTTGCCGCAAGCCGGTGCATTGGTCAAATATTTGGAAGACGCCTCTGTCAAGAGTGTCTTCCTCAAGGATATTGTGGGGTCGGCATTGCCGACTCTTTTTGCAGGTATTGCCCCACGGCTGGACAATACCTTTCTTTTCGTCATGCAGGATGCTGACGAAGCCGGTTACCTTTACAACGATCTCTTGCCCGCTGTTCTCAACACGGCGGAAAAGAAAGTTGCGGAGGAAATAAAGGCCGAACAGCAAAACAATCCTTCACCGGACGGCCAGACGGGCGCGGACAGCAGTCAGCCTGCCGACTACGACATCTATTATTTCCCTTCGAGCTATCGCCGTGCGGTGAAATACGGACAGCGTGATGCTGCCAACGAGATCCTGCGTACAGAGGTGCTTGCCCAGATTGCGGCGCGCCAACAACATACTACCCATGAGAAACCGCTCTTTGTCGTCACTTATCCAGAGGCCATGGCGGAACTTGTGGTCTCGCAAAAACATATCGACGACCACCGGCTCTCGCTCAGCGTGGGACAGCGGATTGACATCGTGGAGGTGGAGCACAGGCTTCGCGATCTCGGATTCACCGAGCAGGACTATGTCTACGAGCCCGGACAGTTTGCCGTGCGCGGCAGCATCCTCGATGTCTATTCCTATTCCAGCGAGTTGCCGTTCCGTATCGACTTCTTTGGCGACGAGATCGACACCATCCGGTCTTTCTCCGTTGAGGATCAGCTCTCCAAGGAGCGGCGCAAGGAAGTGGAGATTGTGCCCGAATTGGCAAAGGAAACTACCGAGAAGGTACCTTTTCTTCGTTTCGTTCCCGACGACGCCGTCCTCGTCTGCCGTGACTTAAGTTTCATTTGCGACACGGTGGAGCGCGTCTATAACGAGGGCTTCTCATCGCAGGCACTTACTGAGCGTCTCGAAGACGCGACCGAGATGGAGCAGGCCGAGATACAGCGCGACATGAACCGCGAAAGCGTGCTCTGTTCTCCTTCGCAGTTGAAGGAGGACATACTGGAGCTCCGACGTGTCGTCTATGGTCACACTGCCACTGACGCTCATGCCGTTCTCACTTTTCACGTCACGCCGCAACCGCTCTTCCACAAGAACTTCGATTTGCTCCGGCAGTCGTTCGAGGACTATCTCCTGCGTGGCTATCATCTCTATATCCTCGCCGACAGCCGCAAACAGCAACAGCGTCTGAAGGACATCTTCGACGAGATGAGCGGTGACGATGCTTCTTCGATGTCTGCCGGCCGGGGCTCAGGTATCGTCTTCACGCCCGTGGACAAGACGCTTCACGAAGGCTTTGCCGATGATGACATGAAGGCGTGTTTCTTTACCGATCACCAAATCTTCGACCGCTTCCATAAGTACAATCTCAAGTCCGACCGCGCCCGTGCGGGCAAGATGGCCTTGACGATGAAGGAGTTGCAGGAGATGGAAATCGGCGACTACGTGGTGCATGTCGACTTTGGTATCGGCAAGTTTGGTGGCCTTGTGCGTGTGCCTATACAGAATGCCAATGGAAAGACGGGTGAACAACAATACCAGGAAGTCATCCGTATCATCTTTCAGAACAACGATAAAGTCGACGTCTCCATCCACTCACTCTATAAAATCTCGAAGTACCGCGGCAGTGACACGGGCGAGCCGCCACGGCTGAGCACGCTCGGCACCGGAGCCTGGGAGCGGTTGAAGGAGAAGGCCAAGAAACGCATCAAGGACATCGCGCGTGACCTCATCCGCCTGTATGCCAAGCGTCGCCATGAGAAGGGCTTTGCCTTCTCTGCCGACAATTTCATGCAGCACGAGCTTGAGGCCAGCTTCCTCTACGAGGATACCCCCGACCAGCTCAAGGCCACGCAGGACGTCAAAGCCGACATGGAGCGGGCCCGTCCTATGGACCGGCTTGTCTGTGGTGACGTTGGCTTCGGCAAGACCGAGGTGGCGGTGCGTGCCGCCTTCAAGGCAGCGTGCGACTCCAAACAGGTGGCTGTGCTCGTGCCCACGACAGTGCTGGCCTATCAGCATTTTAAGACATTCCGTGAGCGCTTGAAGGACTTCCCCGTGCGGGTGGAGTATCTTTCCCGAGCCCGCACTGCCAAGCAGACCAAGGACGTGCTTAGCGGACTTGCTGACGGCAAGGTAGACATCGTCGTCGGTACGCATAAGCTGTTGGGCAAAAACGTGAAGTGGCACGACCTTGGACTGCTCATCATCGACGAGGAACAGAAGTTTGGCGTGTCCACAAAGGAGAAGCTGCGGAAACTGAAAAGCAATATCGACACCCTTACGATGTCTGCCACACCGATTCCGCGTACGTTGCAGTTCAGTCTGATGGGAGCCCGCGATATGAGCATCATGCGCACGCCGCCACCCAACCGCTATCCCATCCATACCGAACTGTGTACATTCGGCCATGAGATCATCGCCGATGCCATTAACTTTGAGATGAGTCGCAACGGTCAGGTGTTCTTTGTCAACAACCGCATCTCCAATCTTCAGGAGATTGCAGACCTCATACATAAGTATGTGCCCGACTGTCGTGTGGTCATCGGTCATGGACAGATGCCGCCCGAAGAGTTGGAGAAGGTCATCACCGACTTTGTCAACTACGACTACGACGTGCTGCTCTCTACGACGATTGTGGAGAATGGTATCGACATCCCCAATGCCAACACGATCATCATCAACGGCGCTAACCATTTTGGACTTTCCGACTTGCATCAGATGCGTGGCCGTGTGGGCCGTGGCAACCGCAAGGCCTTCTGCTATCTGCTGGCCCCGCCTCGCAGTGCGATGACGCCCGAAGCACGCCGGCGCCTGGAGGCTCTGGAGACCTTCTCGGACTTGGGCAGTGGTTTCAACCTCGCTATGCAGGATCTGGACATCCGTGGTGCGGGCAATCTGCTGGGTGCCGAGCAGAGCGGCTTCATGGAAGACTTGGGCTACGAGACCTATCAGAAGATTCTCAACCAGGCTGTCAGTGAACTGAAAAACGAAGAGCTCGGCGATCTCTATGCCGAGGAACTCAAGGCCGGCGAAGACATCAAGGCCAGCGATTTCGTCGAGGACTGCGCCGTGGAGAGCGATCTGGAGATGTATTTCCCCGAGACCTATGTGCCGGGCAGCAGTGAGCGCATGCTGCTCTACCGAGAGCTTGACAACATTGAGACCGACGAGGACCTGGCTGCATACCGTCAGCGGCTCACCGACCGCTTTGGTCCTGTGCCGCCGGAGGGCGAGGAACTCATGCAGGTGGTAGCCCTTCGCCGACTGGGCAAGGACGAAGGCTGTGAGAAGATCATCCTCAAGCAAGGTACCATGAGCATGCAGTTTGTCTCACAGCCAGACAGCCCCTACTATCAGAGCAAGACGTTTGGCAGCATCATCCACTATGTGATGAATAATCCACGGCGCTGTACCTTCAAGGACAGTCGCGGCCACCGGCAGGTGCGTATTGGGCAAGTGCCCAGCGTGGCAGAGGCCGTGCAGGTGCTCAAAGCAATGAAGTGTAAGTAAATATGCAGCACTCTTGTTGAGGTCTTCAATGTAGCCGAAAATACGCACAAAATCGTTTGATATGTGCAATTCTTGATTTTTTGCCACTTCTTTTCGTTCCGTTGGTTGTAGACGAAAAGAAGTGGCTCTTTTTGTTTTCTTTCGTTGCGGGTTGTGAAATAAAACTTGCACGTATCTATAGATATGTGCAAGTTTGGGCAGAAACTATATAAAAATAGCTTAAAATGTCAGCGTTCATGCATGTCGCTTGTAGGATTATCTATACTTTTGTAATGCAAAAAAAGCGAGATAAAAGAAGTATGAGTTCCGAAGAATACTATCATCAGGGTAATGAACACCGTCGACAAGGGGATTTCCCCGCCGCGATGAACTGCTATCTGCAGGCCATTGCCCTTGATCCCAACAGTCCCGCCGTGGTGGCGGAGAAGATGCTGGAAGACATCATGAACTTTTATTGTAAGGACATCTATAATCCTTAGCCGTGCTCCGTGCGTGCTAAGAACATCGTCCTTAACCTATATAATACCCATTTCAGTTATGAAGAAAAACATTGGAGCCATTGTCGTTGACGTGGACCGTTGCAAGGGCTGTACGCTTTGCATGGTGGCTTGTCCGAAGAACGTCATCGCCTTGGCTGAGAGAAAGGTCAACGCTCACGGCTATCCTTACGTCGTGGCGGCCCGACCGGACGACTGCATCGGCTGTGCCTCGTGTGGCATTGTCTGTCCCGACGGATGTATCACGGTTTATCGTAAGCGAATAGAAGTGGCAGAGCCTATGGCCTCTACCCAGAAATAAGGAATCATGGAACAGGAAGTAACACTGATGAAAGGCAACGAGGCACTTGCCCGCGCTGCCATACGCTGTGGTGTGGACGGCTTTTTCGGTTATCCCATCACTCCCCAAACAGAAATTATAGAGACGCTGTCGGCTTTGAAGCCTTGGGAGACCACCGGCATGGTGGTCGTGCAGGCAGAGAGTGAGGTGGCATCGATCAACATGCTTTATGGCGGCGGCGGTGCCGGCAAACGTGTGATGACCACTTCTTCGAGTCCCGGCGTGGCCTTGATGCAAGAGGGCATCGCCTATATGGCTGGTGCCGAGGTGCCCGGTGTCATCGTCAACGTGCAGCGCGGCGGTCCCGGACTGGGCACGATCCAGCCGAGTCAGAGCGACTATTTCCAGGCTACGCGTGGTGGCGGCAATGGCGACTACAACGTCATCGTGCTCGCGCCGGCGTCCGTGCAGGAGATGGCCGACTTTGTGGATCTGGCTTTCACGCTGGCTTTCCGCTATCGCAATCCGGCCATGATTCTCAGTGACGGTGTCATCGGACAGATGATGGAAAAGGTGGTGTTGCCACCCTTCAAGCCCCGTCGCACCGACGAGGAAGTCATCAAGGAATGTCCTTGGGCCACTACCGGACGCACGAAAAACCGCAAGCCCAACATCATCACCTCGCTGGAGTTGAAGCCGGAAGTCATGGAGCAACGCAATCTGCACCTGCAGGCCAAATACCGTGAGATCGGGGAGAAGGAGGTAAGATTTGAGACCGAACACTGCGAGGACGCTGACTGTCTGATCGTCGCTTTCGGCAGTGCTGCCCGTATCGCGGAGAAGAGTGTTGAGCTCGCCCGTGAGGAGGGCATCAAGGCAGGACTGTTCCGTCCCATCACCCTTTGGCCGTTCCCCAGCAAAGCACTGGCAGAGATGGCGAAAGGAAAGCGCCACATCCTTGTGGCCGAGATCAATGCCGGACAGATGATCCAGGACGTGCGGCTCGCTGTGGGCAATGAGGTGCCCGTGAGCCATTTCGGTCGTTTGGGTGGCATCGTGCCTGACCCGACAGAGATCGTAGAAGAACTTAAAGCAAAATTGGAAGAAAATGGCAAGTGAAAAAATCAATAGGGAGGAAATCATTCAGCCGGAGAACGTTGTCTATCAGAAGCCGGAATTGCTCAACGACGTGCCGATGCACTACTGTCCGGGCTGTAGCCATGGCGTCGTGCATAAGCTCGTGGCTGAGGTAATTGCCGACATGGGCATGGAAGAGAAAGCCGTCGGTGTCTCACCTGTGGGCTGCGCAGTCTTTGCCTATCGCTATATCGACATCGACTGGCAGGAGGCTGCCCATGGCCGTGCACCAGCTTTGGCCACAGCCATCAAGCGTCTGTGGCCCGACCGTCTCGTGTTTACCTATCAGGGCGACGGCGACCTGGCCTGTATCGGTACGGCAGAGACCATCCATGCGCTCAATCGTGGTGAGAATATTGTCATCATCTTCATCAACAACGCCATCTATGGCATGACGGGAGGTCAGATGGCTCCTACGACGCTCATCGGGCAGAAAACCACGACTTGTCCCTACGGCCGCGATCCGGAGTTGCACGGCTATCCGCTCAACATCACCGAGCTGGCCGCCAAGCTGCGTGGCACCTGCTACGTCACCCGACAGAGCGTGGACACCGTGGCCTCTGTGCTTCAGGCCAAGAAAGCCATCCGCAAGGCCTTCGAGGCTTCGATGAAGGGCATGGGATCTTCGCTCGTCGAGATTGTTTCCACCTGTAGCAGTGGTTGGCATCTCAGTCCTGTCAAGGCCAACGAGTGGATGCGGCAGTATATGTTTGAGGAATATCATAAAGGCGACTTCAAGGATACCACAGGCTTGAAATAGTCTTTCACGATTATAACGCAAGACAATGAAAAAGGAAATTATCATATCAGGTTTTGGGGGCCAAGGCGTGCTCTCCATGGGAAAAATCCTTGCTTACTCCGGACTGATGGAGGGAAAGGAAGTGACGTGGATGCCAGCCTACGGACCGGAGCAGCGTGGCGGTACGGCCAACGTGACGGTTATTGTCAGCGACGACCGCATCTCGTCACCGATTCTCAGCCACTACGACGTGGCTATCGTGCTCAACCAGCCCTCACTCGAAAAGTTCATGCCGAAGGTGAAACCGGGCGGCATCCTCATCTACGACGGTTATGGCATCGCCGAGACACCGCATCGCGACGACATCACCATCTATCGCATCGATGCCATGGATAAGGCTGCGGAAATGAAAAACTCCAAGGTCTTCAACATGATCGTGCTCGGCGGACTGCTCAAAGTCTGTCCGATCGTCAGCACCGACGGCTTGCAGAAAGCACTCTACAAGACGCTACCTGAGCGCCATCACGACCTGATACCGCTGAACATGAAGGCGGTGGAAGAGGGACAAGGTATCATCAAGAAGGTGAATGGATAGGCAGATAGAGTTACTATTACTTTTCTGCTAAATAAAGACGACCTCCACGGGACTATTGCAATGTCGGTTGCAAGGTCTTGTGGAGGTCGTTTTGTTCTTGTGTGTATTTACTTGTCGATGGTCAACGGCACCTTTTCGAGGTTCTTCTCGATCTCGTCATCGGTGACCGTGTAGTTTGCCAGGTCGCCGTTGATATAGCTCATATACGACGGCATGTCGATGAGGCCGTGGCCCGAGAGGTTGAAGAGGATGACAGGAGCCTTCCCCTCCACATTGGCGCGCTTGGCCTCGCGGATGGTGGCGGCAATGGCGTGGCAACTTTCTGGAGCGGGGATGATACCTTCGGTCTGGGCGAAGAGCACGCCGGCGGCGAAGCTTTCCAGCTGAGGGATGTCCATGCCGGCGAGATAGCCGTCCTTGAGCAGTTGCGAGATGATGACGCCGGCACCATGGTAGCGCAGGCCACCGGCATGGATGTTGGCGGGCTTGAAGTCATGGCCCAGGGTGAACATCGGCAGTAGGGGCGTGTAGCCGGCCTCGTCACCAAAGTCGTATTCAAACTTGCCGCGAGTGAGTTTTGGACAGCTGTTCGGCTCTGCGGCGATGAATTTCGTGTCTTTGTGTGTGCCGTCGAAGACGTGGCGCATGAAGGGGAAGGCAATGCCGCCGAAGTTGGAACCGCCACCGAAGCATGCGATGACCTCGTCGGGATATTCCCCAGCCATCTCCATCTGCTTCTCAGCTTCCAGTCCGATGACAGTCTGATGGAGTGCGACATGGTTCAGCACCGAGCCCAGCGTGTATTTACATCCGGGTGTGGTGGTGGCCAGTTCGATGGCTTCAGAGATAGCGGTACCCAAGGAGCCGGGATGGTTGGGGTCAGCCGTGATGATGTTCTTTCCGGCGCGAGTCGACATAGAGGGCGATCCCTCCACAGTAGCGCCGAAGGTGCGCATGATCATCGAGCGGTAAGGCTTCTGCTGCATCGTGATCTTCACCTGATACACGGCGGCCTCCAGTCCGTAGAGTTTGGCGGCATAGCTGAGTGCAGCGCCCCACTGTCCGGCACCGGTCTCGGTAGTCACGTTGGTGTCGCCCTCCTGTTTGCAGTAGTAGCACTGGGGCAGGGCGGAGTTGATCTTATGGGAACCTAAGGGGTTGGTCGATTCATTCTTGAAATAGATATGTGCCTTGGTGTCGAGCGCCTTCTCCAGCGCATAGGCACGCACCAGCGGCGTGGCACGATAGTAGCAGTATTTGTCGCGCACCTCATCGGGGATGTCGATCCAAGCGTGTTCCTGGTCGAGCTCCTGCCGTGAGCATTCTTGATTGAAGATATGTGCCAGGTCGTCGGCATGAAGCGGCTTGTGGGTCGCTGGATTCAGGGGCGGCATAGGTTTGTTGGGCATCTCGGCTTGGATGTTGTACCACTGACGGGGGACATCCTTCTCGTCCAAAAGGAATTTCTTTCTCTTCATAATGATTGCTTTCTGTTTGACAATTTGTAGTTGGTGATTGTATTCCAATTGCAAACTTACACAATTTTCTTCAATTTCTTGCCATTTGTGGGGAATAAATTTCTCTGGAGCTATAAATAATAAGGTATGAGTCCTATATGGCTATGCTGCCGTGCGCTGCATGACGCAGGTGCTGCAGTGATACGAATAAGCCGTTGTTTGATTCTATTTTTCCGTCTTATAGCCCTTGTTCTGAGTCAACTTGTTGTTGAGGTCAATGGCTTTTGTGGGGATAGGGAACACAATGGTGTGGGCGTCGCTCTCACTCTCAATGGGTTTTCTGGTGTCGTAGGCCTTATGGAATAGCCCGTATCGGATGAGATCGCGCCGGCGGCTGCCTTCCCACATCAATTCGAGCAACCGCTCACGCAGGATGTTGTCGAGCGTTGCGGGGCGGCATGGCATTCCCACGCGACGGCGTACAGCATCCAAATCACTCTGTCCGTTTTCACCGTTACGCACTTTTGCCTCGGCGCGCATGAGCAGCACGTCGGCGAAACGGAAGAGCACGATGTCGTTGTCCTGCAGTTTGCCGTCGGCGTAGGCCTTGCGGTCTATCTCGTATTTGGCCATTCGTGCACCGGCTGTCTTCTCGTAGGGCGAGTAGGTGAGGTTCTCTGCCATCACCAAGGGCTGGTAGACGAGGGGTTCCCCACTTTCCAGTGTCACCACCTTCCCGTCGACTTTTACGGTGTCGGCATAGAAGTTGATGGCAAAGCGCGTGTCGAGGCTGTCGGTGCCGTAGCCGTAGGCATGTACGGTGGCGAGCGTTGCCGAGGTGCCGTTTTCGGCATCCATGCCGATGGCACCGCCGTGGGCATAGTGTCGCGAGCGGTAGAGATACCAGAACTGATTTTGGTATTTGATCTTGTCCATGGGTATGGTGAAGATGTTTTCCACGGAAGTCTCGTTGTGTACGCTAAAGTTGAAGGCGTAGTCGGGCTGTAGCTGATAGCCCTCTTTCTCTATTTCATTGCAGTAGTGGATGCAGGCTTGCCAAGCGTTCATCGTCTGTCCGTCGACGCTGAAGGTCATCGTCTTGCCGTCGGGGTGCTGCTTGTCGGTCCAGTCATCGTCGGCGTAGACTTCGGCATTGAGGAAGAGTCGGGCCAGCAGAAACTGCGCTACGGGGCGCGTCATGCGTCCGTAGTAGTTACCCTCAAGGTTGCTGTGCTCGTTGGCAAGATAGGGCAGACATGACTGCAGCTCGTCGATGATGTTGTGAAACACGGTGCTGCGCTCCTGCTGCTTGACATCGGCATACGACTCCTGATCTTTCGTGACGTAAGGGATGCGGCCAAACATATCCATGAGTTCGTAGTAGAATAGGCAGCGGACGGCTTTCACCTCGGAGGTATAGGCCAGATAGTCTTTGTCGGTGAGCAGGCTGCGGTTGGCGTCGATGACGGCGAGGCTGTGGTTGCAGAGCATAGCCACCTTGTAGAGATAGAGCCATGTGTTGTAGAGCGACTCGTCGGAGGCTGTCCAACGGTGCTCGTAGAGGTTTTGCCAAAAGCCGCCGTCGTACCAGTCACCGCCGCGGATGGGGATGATGGCTTCGTCGGTGGTGAAGGTGTTGTAGTCGTAGAGCCCGCGCACGGTGCCCTCAAGACCTTGCGAGTCGCTGTTGCCGCCGATATAATTATATAAGGTGGCGACGGTGTTGATATACAGATTTGTGCTGCTGTTGTAGGCTTCCTCCTCCGGGAGTAGTCCTTTGGTGTCCTCGTCAACACAGGATGACAGGGAGAAGAGGGAGACCGCAAGGACGAAGCAGTATAGAAGACGTTGAATGGACATCATGATGAATGACGGTTTACTTGTTGGCAGAAACGCTGAAACTTAGAATTGAATGCTCACCCCGAAGCTGAAGGTACGGTAGACGGGATAGGACCGCTTGTCGTCGATGCCCAGCGTGGAGTCGACGACATAGCTGTTGATCATCGGCGTCAGTCCGCTGTAGGCCGTAATCGTAGCAAGGTTGTTGACCGAGGCCGACAGGCGCAGGCGGCTGATATAGCGTGAGTGCAGGGGTACGTTCCAGCCGACGGTGAGATAGTCGAAGTTGAGATAGTCGCCCCGCTCAAGCCAGTAGTCGGTAGCGCGCTGGTCTTTGATGTTCATGCCGGGCGCCTTCTTCATGACGTTGTAGTCGGGGAAGCTCGACATGTTCATATAGGTCAGCGCCGTGCCGTTGTAGATCTTGTGTCCGAAGGCACCGTTCATCTGCAACGAGATGTCGAAGTCCTTGTATCGGAAACTGATGTTCGATCCGAGCGTCCATTTTGGTGTGGCCTGTCCGGCGATGTATCGGTCACCGCCGTCCTCGATGTTGACGCGCCCGTTGTGGTCGAGGTCTTCGATGTCGTACATATAAGAACCGTTCTCGTTCTTTACCAGTCCTTTGCAGTGAGGCAGGTAGAACACGCCGACGGGTTGGCCTACTATCTGATAGACAATGTTGTTTTCGCCGCCATGGAAACCGGCACCGCTGAGAGAGCCGATGGACGTGATGTCTGGTGCCGTCAGTTGATAGCCGTTGTATTCGCCCGAGAGCGAGATGAGCTTATTCTTTTGGAACGAGAGGTTGAGGTTGACGTTCAGCTCCATGTCCTTACGGCTGATGGCGGTGACGCCGAGTCCGAACTCCACACCTTGGTTGCTCATCTTGCCGAGGTTGGCGAGCAGCTTGTCAAAGGTGAAGGGCGGTACGGGCACATCGTACTGATAGAGCATGTCGGTGGTACGCGAATAGTAGTATTCGGCTGTGAGCACGAGGCGGTTGTGCCACAGGCTGATGTCGGTGCCGACGTTGAAGGTCGATCGTGTCTCCCATTTCAGGTTGGGATTGCTGTTGCGGAAGAGTCCCATGGTCGTGGTGGGTGTGTTGTCGACCGACACGGTGCCGATGGGTTTGACGAGGTTTTGTGAGTAGTACGACGAGATGCCGCCGAGGTTTCCCGACTGTCCGTAGCCGGTGCGCAGCCGCATGATGTCGAAGAGATGGCTAAGGGCATGGAAGAAAGGCTCTTTGGTGAGATCCCAAGAAAGAGACACAGAGGGGAAAGCACCCCATTTGTGCCCGCTGGCAAACATAGAACTGCCGTCGGCACGCAGACTTGCACCGAGCGTGTAGCGGTCGAGAAGGGTATAGCTCAGACTACCCATGAACGAGAGCAACGAGGGGCTGTCGGCGTCAGATCCCGTGCCACCGTAGGGGACGGTGGAGGCAGCGCCGAGGTTGTCGTAGCCAAGTTCATTGGTGGTAAAACCTTTGACGAGCGTCCAGAATCCACTGGCGTTGCTCTTTTGATATTCGGTCAGCAGCGTGGCGGAGAGATGGTGCGCGCCCCATGTGTCGGCGAACTTCAGCTGTGCATTGCCCAACCATGACTCGGTCTTGCGCTCGCCGCGGGTGGCCTGTCCCTGAGCCCAGATCCAAGTAGGGCAGAAGGTAGCGTTTTCCAAAGAGTTATAGCTGTAGGCACCGAGCAGAAGCAGGTGGAGCGAGGGCTCGTTGTCGTCGTTCTTACCGCTGATCATCCCCAGGAGGTTGAAGTCCATGTCGATGTGTGTGTCGAAGTTGAGGCTCTTGGTGTCGTTTTTCTTTTTCAGCAATACCATTGGGTGGTTGATCTGCTCGGCGGTGTTGTTCTTGTCACCGGTACCGTCTGCATTGGTGGCAGCCGGGATGGTCGGGTTTTGTGCTGCCGCACTGTAGAAGACCTCCCAGGGATTGAAGAGGTCGTGGCTTTTCTGTGACGAGCCGAAGACACCGAAGTCGATCTTCAGCAGGTCGTCGAAGGCCCACTGCGTGAGGTCGGCCTTGGCGGCGTAGTTGCGATAGGAGTTGGTGCGGATGATCGTGTTGTGGTCCATGGCGCTCAGCGAGGCACGGTAGCTCGACTCTTTGGAGCCACCGCTGAAGGCCACATGGTGGTTGGCGATGTATCCGGTGCGTGTGATGATGTCTTGGAAGTTGGTGTTGCTGCCCTCGTCCTTATAATAGAGGCCGAGCGCCTGTGCCGTGGCGATGTATCCCGGAGCGTCGAGCATATCGAGCGTTTTGTATTTCGACTCGAAGCCGATGTTTCCGTCGTAGGAGATATGAAACTGTGTTCCGCTGCCTCGCTTGGTCTTTACCTCGATGACACCGGAGGCTCCACGGGAACCGTATTGTGCGGTCTCGGCAGCGTTTTTGAGGATGGTGAAACTCTCGATGTCGGAGGGATATACTGAAGAAAGGGCACTAAGGTCGGAATATACACCGTCGATGATCACGAGCGGGTCGTTGCCGCCGGTGATGGACGTGGTGCCTCGCACACGCACCGAGCTGAGCTGTGCCATACGGTTCTCGCCCGATGTGATGTTCACGCCGGCAGCCTGACCCGTGAGGGCGTTGAGTGGGTTGATGACCAAACCTTTGTTCATGTGGTTTTCGGTCACCACGTCGACAGATCCCAGCGAGGTGCCGTTGACGGTGAGGCTGTCTATGGGTATTTGCAGTTTAACCGGTCGCTTGCCGTGATGGCGGGTCTGTGCCACCAACGTGCTGGCGGGGAGACAGAGAAACAGCAGGGTCAGAAAAACAGGAGTGCGCATGACGGGCAGTTCTTTAATATGGTTTTGTAATTGCAAAGATAAGTGAAATATTAGACAGAAACAAGTCTGGAGACAAAAAAATACAGTATGCGCGTCCACTGGCTTACAAAAATCTCGTTTGGATTTTCTTTCTAACAAAAGGTCTTTCGCTGCGTAGTTTTTAATCATTCCCTGCTTAGCGAACGATCTTTTTCTATAGCGTTACAACATTGGGAACATAGCTTTGACCCCACGGGAACATAGCTTCGATCCCACGAGAACATAGCTTTGATCCCACGAGAACATAGCTTCGCCTCCATGATAATGCTGCTTCGCTCCTACGGGAATACTGCTTTCCGCCTATAAAGAACATAAGGGTTAGGGTGGGGATCCCTCCGTCCATTCGCTTCTATATAACTAACCCTGTTATATCAACAACTTGTTATCGCCAAAGGGCGATATGGCAGCTGAATAGTTATCGCAATAATAGCACAGTTAAAATGCAGTTAACCTCAAATCCGCAACTACGCGCCTAATATGATACAGAAGCGAAAATAATCTGCATCGTTAGTAAAAAGGGGGCACAGTGCATCGAATGTCACCATAAAGACATATAAATGCCCCTTACCCCACCATGCGACTTGAGGCAATACGCAAAATCACGACCATAAGTTGCCGGTGTTATCCAAAGTCATTCTGGAACACATCAGCATAAGCGTTGTTGCATGAATAGATATTCAGCACATACTGCCTTGATGTCCTGACCCATTTTGCTGGCACAGAGATGAACTTGAAGACAAACGCCTTGATGCGGCTTGTTGCTTTGAGTCCGAACCTCTTCACGTCAAGCCTCGCCATGATGAATTTATAGAAGTTGCGTATGAGTGCCGTAAGCAGAAGAAACACCGTGTTTTCTCCCATGAAGGATTTTGGAAGCCTGTTCCAGCCGAATCCGTTATTCATGTCATCGAAGATGCGTTCCTTCCCTCCACGGAGGTTATAGAATTCGACAATCTCTTTCTCGGAA
>NZ_JAMXSP010000025.1:0-43882 GCF_025457485.1 Hallella absiana | reverse complement strand
TGCTTGTACCGTTCAAGGAGACTCTTGTACTTGTCTTTGCTTGCCATATTCATAATAATTTGTGCGCGCAAAGGTACAGACTTTTAAGCGAGGCTGAAATACGGTAATGCCGAGACGCTTACATTTCACGCTCCCGCTCTCTAAGTCTAATTCACCTATGCGTCAGAACAAAACTCTTAACAAAACATTGTCAACATTTCCAGTCATTCTAGAGAGGAACATGAGTTGAAAATCAGGAAAAACGAGGATGATGACACCAAAAATCGGCCGTTGCAAAGAAAAAACAATGAGTTGACTTGGTCAAAAAGGCCTTTTCATGCGATCAAAAAGGTGAGATGACCGAGTCAAACTACCGAGATGACGAAAAATTCTCTAGAGAATTTTTGGTCAAAGTACCTTTTTGACAAAGAGCAAAAAACGCGGTTTCTCATATCTTATTGTATTTCAGTACTTTATAAAAACATCTCAAAATTCGCAAAAATCGAAGAGAAAGACTGCTTGCTCGATAAAAACGCCTTCTCAGAGCCTGTTTATTGTCAGAAAAGCCAACAAACCTTCTCGGTGTTGCTGGTTGCCGTTGGTGAACCCGACAAGCAATACCGCGGTTGCGTGCAGCCCGTCATGCTGCAACTGCCCCATGACATCATGGACCGGTTGGAAATGAGACAACGGCATACTGCCTTAGCCCTCCCCGTCATCAAAAACGCAGAAAAGGCATAACTTGTTGTTGTTATCGCACACAGCCACTTGATATAGATTAAGAAAGACGGGAAAAAAGATAGTTCTTACAGAAAATATTCGAGGGTACGAAGAATTCGTCGTACCTTTGCAGTGTCAAAAGGTTAATAGATTGTTTAGGTTAGTAATAGATTTAGGTTTTTAGTTATTAGGTTTAAGATTGTAATCAGTAAGGTATTAGTAAAAGGTAAAGAACAAAGATTGTAGGATAACCAAAAAGAGCGAATCGTCGCTCACATTGAAAATTACAAATTTCAGATACGAGACAGCTTGGAAGTGATTCCAGGCTGTCTTTTTTTATAAGTATCCTCCAAGGTTCTTTCGTACTCTATTAAAAACACATCGTTACCACTTTCTACGCGGAGGCTACACAATATCATGGGATGGCCATACGTTAAGTGAGTAAGCAAACGACTTCTGCAAGTTATCCTGTTTGATAAGAAACCCAAAAAGATAGACCAATGAAAAAGAAATCTCTTTTCCTCGCACTCCTGTTATGTGCCGGTATGGGACTGCTCCCAGCCTCAGCACAATACCATTCCAAGGTCTGGGATCCTGACTTGGGCAACGGCATGTACAAGAATCCAGTACTCTTCGCCGACTATAGTGATCCTGATGCCATCGCCGTCGGTGACGACTATTATCTGACGGCGAGCAGTTTTAACTGTATTCCCGGACTGCCCATCCTGCACTCCAAAGACCTCGTCAACTGGGAGATCTTCGGCTATGCGCTCAACCGGCAACAGCCCGACTCGCTTTTCAGTAAGCCGCAGCACGGCAAAGGCGTGTGGGCTCCGGCGATTCGCTATCACAATGGGGAATACTTTATCTATTGGGGAGATCCCGATCAAGGCATCATGCGCGTGAGAGCCCGGCAGCCTCAGGGACCTTGGAGCGAACCGGAATGTGTCATTCCTGGGAAAGGTCTCATCGACTCCTGCCCGCTATGGGACGATGACGGACACTGCTATCTCGTCAATGGGTGGGCCGGAAGCAGAGCCGGATTCAACAGTGTGCTCACCATGTGGGAGCTCTCCGCCGACGGCAGTCACGCCATCAGCGCGCCGCGCATTGTCTACGACGGCTGGCAACACAACCACACCACAGAGGGACCGAAGCTCTATAAACACGACGGCTGGTACTGGATCCTCTGTCCGGCCGGTGGTGTGGAGCACGGTTGGCAAATGGCCATGCGCTCACGGTCGCCTTTCGGACCCTACGAAGCACGCACGGTGATGCACCAGGGACAGACCGACATCAACGGTCCTCACCAGGGCGCATGGGTGCATACGGCACAGGGCGAAGACTGGTTTCTGCATTTCAACGACCGCAATGCCTATGGACGTGTCGTCTATCTGCAGCCCATGGCATGGAAAGGCAGCTGGCCGGTGATCGGCAATGACAAGGACGGCGACGGATGCGGTGAGCCTTACGCCACCTACCGCAAGCCGAAGAGCAACGCCAAGACGCGGGTCAACCCACAAGAGTCCGATGAGTTCAACAATGGGGAACTCGGACTGCAATGGCAGTGGCAGGCCAACTACAACCCGCTGTGGGGTATGCCGACAGCCAACGGAACACTGCGCCTCTACAACGCCGATGAGCAGCCGGGCACCGGTCTGTGGCAGGCAGGCAACCTGCTTTTGCAAAAGCTTCCGGCGCCGAGGCTCACAGCTACGACGAAAGTGCGCATCTCAGCAAAGAGCGACGGGCAGTATGGTGGCGTCGTGGTCATGGGCATGAACTACCAGGCGCTCGTATGCAGACGGCAGGGCAATAAATTCGAATTGCTGCAAATCAACTGCAAGGATGCTGACCGACAGGGAAAAGAAACGGAGAAGGTGCTGACGACCTTGGAGCCTACTGAGGTAGACACCATCCCCTACTCGCCCGCCATCCACGAGGACATCTATCTGCGGATCAGCATCGACAAGGGACAGGCCCGTTTCGCCTACAGCCTCGACAACAAGCACTATCGCGCTGCCGGTGACACCTTCACACTCAGAAAAGGCAAGTGGATCGGTGCCAAGATGGGCTTCGCCAGCATGCGTCCCGGCACCACGGGCAACCGAGGCTGGATGGATGTCGACTGGTTCAGAGTGGAGAGGCTTTAACCCACCATCTTGAACATACTACCCATCGGGCACACGAAACGACAATAAGGTCGCATGACGATGGCAGAGAGAAGGGCAAAGGCCAGCGCAATGGCGATGACGACCCAAGAGGCGGACTCCACCATAAACGCGGAGAACGGCTCGTAGTTGACCCAGTCAAACCACAGCCCTGTCCACAGGCATACCATAAGCGCACCCCACAACACCTTACGGAAAGTGTTGAGACGCCTGATAGTCTTACCACTGATCTTCACCTTGTAGTGAACGGTCTTGCCCATCAGCTCCTGCAAGCTGCCGTAGGGACAGACATGATTGCAGTAGTAGTTTTTCTTGCCGAACATCGGATAGATGAAAGCGATGATGAGCAGTACACAAGGCAACAGCAAGGAAACTACATTCATACCATTGGACATATAGCCAATGATCGCACTATAAGACACCATCGTGCCGCACCAGAAACCCAGCACAACGATGTTGAGCACCTGCTGCGCGATGCGATAGCGCCGGTTCTTGACGAAGAGCGGGATGATGGCAGCCATCAGAGCCACGATGAGTCCGGCTATATTCTTCGCACTGAAGTCGAACTGCATACTCGTCTGAGCCTTTGCACTGGCCTTGTCGGCGTATTGCAGTCCGCGTTGCATATTGGCAATGATGGCTTTGGACGAGTAGGTAGCTCCCGAGACAGCGTCGACTTGCGTAGCTTCGGCTTCCTTCAGGCTCTTGCCTTTCCACGCATTGAACAATGCGCTCGCCCGACCAAAGAACTCAGGAGTCTCACCATTGGGCAATGCCTTCACCTGTGTGACGATTCCCTTCTTATCGACAGAGATCTCCAACGGCACCGCTCCGCCATAGCCCGAGATGTCTTTTCCCAGACTGGTGGTGTTGATGACCATAGTGCCGTCGGGCTCCATACGCAGAGTATCGTTCTTCACAGAGGTCTCGGCCTTTTGCTTGGCACGAAAATCATGTCCCAGCAGCTTGCCGTCACGGCGTAGGGAGACGGCAGCCACCATCAGCAAACAAACAACGAGACTAAGGATTTGTGATAGTTTCTTCTTCATTATTTCTTTCTGTTGAGAGCGCAAAGGTACTCAATAAAAACAGAATTCCGGAAAAAAGAAACATCTTTTAGCAATGCTTCATTGGGTAGTAACCATTCAGCGAATGAAGTCGAGACCTTACTACTTGCTATCTTTTTTTATCAAGAATTTGAGAATTATAGAATATCCGTATATCATTGAGAATTAATAAGAATTGGAGAATATAAGCAGTTTTGCCGCTTATCCTTCTCTAATTCTCATCAAATCCTAATCAAAACGCAGGAAATTCTATAATTCTCAAATTCTTGATAAAAGGAGAACATCAGCATTAAGAATACCATAACGCACCGCTATCCCTTGACAAACTTCATCACGAGACTTTGGCACTTGAGCAAGTAGATACCCGTGGTAAGATGGCCGATGTCTACAGAAAGAATAGGACTGTCGACCGTGCGGGTGGCCAGACAATTACCCATTAAGTCATAAAGAGAGTAGGTGGAGCCCAGCGCCAGACCTTCCACACGCATCTTGGTGGTTTGTACGCCACTGACAGAAAGAATGCGAGCCTCGTCGACACAGTCGCGGCAAGCAAGGTTGATCATCACATCAGCCAACCGCCCCCGCATGACCGTATTGTCGTTCCACCGCAGCGACATCATATTACCCTCCATCTCTATGGACGTCACATGCTTGCTCACCTCGAAGCCGTTGACCCTCACAAATGGTCTTTTCGCTTCGAGACTACCCACTGCCATCAACAAGCAGACGACAGCGACAGCAATTCTCCTAATGATGTCCATAGGCTTAATTCTAAGAGATGTTCATATCAACTGCAAATATAGCCGTTTTCCCGATTCGTTGTTATTTCGACCTAAAGAAATTAATAATTATTAAGTGACAAGTTGCTCAACATTCAACATTGAGCAACTCATCATTCAACATTGTTATCGCTCCTTCTTGCTTGGTTCCGTCCATAAGTATTCTCAGAGGACGCTTGAAGCGGACGTGACGCACATACTGTGTTTCCTCCACGGCAGGCATGGCATCGAGAAGATCCTTGCGCACCATCCCACCTTGATCCGCACTCTGGTTGGTGTCGATCGTGAAATAGCCCACGCCAAACGAGGTGAGATTCTGGAAGAAATGAGTACCCTGGCTGGGATCCACACGATAGTTTTTCAGTGCCACCTCCACGATCACCTTGGCCGCAGAGATATGCGGCCACTTCACAGGCACGCCGAGCCACGGGTCGCTGGAGCCCCACCGTCCGGGACCAATAAGCACATAGCCACGCCCCTCATCGATCATCTGCCGGTTGATATGCTCTATTTCAGAGGCCACAGCCGGATTGTTCATCGCCGTGAAGTGGTCGTCGTATTTCACATAGACCACGTCGGTCACATCGTCAACGATGCCATGACCCAAGGAGCGGTGACTGCGCAACAGACATTCATCATCGGGCAATGCCGCCACGTCCTCCACGAGTGTCTGCTTGCTGTCAACAATCGGACGGATCTGCAAGAGATAGAAGTCGCCCGTGCGGTCAGCGTTGAGGTTACAGGCAAACTCTATTTCCACTGGGCGCCGCATGGCCTCAGCACCATACTTCATCGACATCTGCATGATCTCAGGCAGAGGAAACACATCCTGCTGGAGCACGCCACAGAACGAGATCACCTTGCGGCCACCCTCATAGACACCGTCGCGGATGATCTGGTCATAAGGATCGTAGGTCGACGCGATATATTGCAGCGTACCGTCCTTCTCGGCTTCCTTGACACGCAGGTTGAGGATATTGAATCCGTCGTCCACCTTGAAGTCACTGCCCACATCGCGCTTCATGTCGAGAGCATAGAAGCGTGTCTGGGTCTCGCGCAGTGCCGTCTCCATCTCAGAGAGCTGCATGACCTGATGGGGATGCCAAGGCGAGACGCGCAAAGTCTGCCCGCCGTCGACGATATACTTGCCCAGTCCGAGTGCCAGCGAAGCAATGCCTTCCTCTGCTTTTTCCTCACCCACGGGATAGTAGTTGAGCGAGCGCAGCACACCCGACATGGTCGGATAGTAGCGGTCGCCATGGTTTTGTCCGACCACTTCCTGCAACACGACAGCCATCTTCTCCTGGTCGATGACATTGGATGTCGCCGTCATGTAAGCCTTGGAGTCGCGGTAATAGACCGAAGCATAGACGCTCTTGATAGCCGCGGCGAGCATACGCAGCATCTCGTACTTGTCGTCGAGGTTGGGAATCATATACGTAGAATAGATACCGGCGAAAGGCTGGTAGTGGCTGTCCTCAAGCAACGAGCTGGAACGTATGGCGATGGGACTGTGCGTAGCCTCAAAGAAGGTGAAGAAGTCGGCAATATAACTGTCGGGCAACTGCGCCTCCAGGAAGTGCTGAAGGATGACTTCGTCAGGCGCATCACTAAGCGCAATGTCATAGAGATTGTTCTGCTCCATAAACTGATCGAAGACATCGGTGCAGAGTACCACCGTCTTGGGTATCTGCACGGTAGCACCACTGAAGCGGTTGAAGTCGGGATGCGTCTTGATGATGTTGTCGAGAAAAGCCAGACCACGTCCTTTGCCACCAAGCGAACCGTCGCCGATACGCGCGAAGTGGGCGTAGCGGTCGAACTTGCCACGGTCGAAGACTGCCACGACACCGAGGTTTTTCATGTGACGATACTGCACGATGGCATCGAAAATGATCTGTCGGTGGGCATCCACATCCTGGAGCTTATGCCACGTGACATGCTTGAGGAAGTTGCTCACGGGGAAGATGGCACGGGCACAGAGCCAGCGACTCATGTGGTTGCGCGAGATATGGTAAAGCATGGAGTCGCGCGGTATCTTGAAGATATTGTCCTGCAACTCCTTTAGGGTATGGATGCGCATAATCTCCTGGTGGGTCTTCGGATCGCGGAAGATGAAGTCGCCAAAGCCCATGTGTTCCTCCATGAGGTGGCGCAAGTCCACGCTGAGCATCTTGGAATTCTTGTCGACGAACTTAAAGCCTTCTCTTTCGGCCCGCTCACGGTTGGCCGACTCGGCGCTCTCCATGATAAGCGGCACATACTCGTCCTCGCGTCGGATGGCCTCCAAGAGCTTGAAACCAGCCTCAGGATCTTTCTCCTCCTTGTTGCCGCCCATGGCTCCCTGATGTTCGGGATGGGCATGGATGGGAAAGCGCACGTCGCTGATAACACCCAAGCAGTTGTCCTTGTATTTCTCATAGAGCTGCATGGCCTCATCGTAGGTACGGGCCAGCAACACCTTTGGACGACCACGCATACGCAGTGTGGCGGCATGACGGTTGAGCGCCTCGGTAGCGAAATTCTGACTCTGTTGCAGGATATAGTTATAGAGATTGGGCAGGATGCTGGAGTAGAACCGTATGGAATCCTCCACAAGCAGGATCATCTGCACGCCGGCAGCTTGAATATCGTGATCGATATTCATGCGGTCCTCAATGAGCTTGACAATGGAGAGAATAAGGTTGGTGTTGCCCAGCCAGCAGAAGACATAGTCGAAGATACTCAGATCCTCGTTCTCCATACGTTTACTGATGCCGTGGGAGAAAGGTGTGAGCACCACGCAGTGGATGTCGGGGAACTTCTGCTTGATGCTTCGTGCCACGGTGAAAGCATCGTTGTCGGCGTTGCCGGGCATACAGATGACAAGGTCGATCTTTGTGGAACTGAGTATTTTCTCAGCTTCCTCAATGGTCGACACCTGGGTGAAGGTGGGCGGATAGCGCAGTCCGAGCTGCGCATACTCGTTATAGATCTTTTCCTCCACACGCCCATCGTCTTCAAGCATGAAGGCGTCGTAGGGGTTGGCAACGATGAGCACATTATATATATGTCGCATCATCAGGTTGACAAAGGTCACATCCTTAAGGATGAACCGTGTCCACTCCTGTGGTATCTGTGTTGGCATAAGCTTTCGGTCTTTAGTCTACTGCAAACTTACGCAATTTTTCCGAGAAGAAGAAAAAATCGCAAGTACAAAATGTTTTATTCGTTATTCTTCTTCGCCATCAAGTACGTTGCAAAGATCTTTGCGGCACACTCTACCTTTGCCGCGCACGGACGGGTCTTGTAATACTCGGCGGTACGGGGAGAGGCTACATAACTGGTCATCGCCTTATCATGGCCTTTCAGTCCTAACAGCTCAGCGCAGATAACAGATCCGTTCTGCTCCTTGAACTCCGCCAACAACTGCTGTACCACTTGATAGCAATGTGACTTGCCCATGCGGTCGCTGCCCTCTGTCTGGCCGCAGTCCAGTCCAACCAGCATGACAATTCCCGACACAGCCCCGCACATCATTCGCAACCGCCCTACTCCACCGCCAAAACCGGCAGCCACACGCTTGGCCATCGTGTCGTCCAAGCCATAGAGGTCAGCAAAAGCAGCCACCACGCTCTGACAACAGCCATAGCCCTGCATGAAGTTATCTACCGCACGCTGCACACGAGCGTTCATTTCCTGTTCATCAATTTTCTTCTCCATACTGCGTATCTCTTACGTTGTTTTTATTTACAAAGTTACAATACTTCTACGATAACGACAGCAGCTTTAACCAGAGTTAACGCAAAATAGCAGCAACATAACTGCTCAGCTTAAAAGCCGGATATACCATCTAACAGACATAGACAGCAGTATCCTAAAAAATAAGGATTGCAAAGAAAAAAGAAAAGCCGTAACTTTGTACTACGAAAATAAACAGGGAGGCATTCCTGTCAACGAACTGCCTTCCCGTTAACACACCTTATCCAATGGACAAAGAATTGATAGAAAAGTACAACGTGTCTGTACCACGCTACACGAGTTATCCGCCCGCCAACTATTTCACGACTTTTGACCAGGAAATGTATTTGGAGGCAATAGCAGAAAGCAACCGGGCCCGACAGAACAACATTTCATTCTACATCCACATGCCATTCTGCCGACAGCTGTGCCACTATTGCGGCTGCAACTCGTATCCCATGCAGCGAGATGAGCAGGTGAAGACATATATCGAAGCCCTGCATCACGAGATAGACCTTGTGGCCACACATATCGACAGCCACCGCAAGATCTCACAGATACACTATGGTGGCGGAAGTCCTACTGCCATGCCGGTGAAAGTGTTGCACGAGCTGAACGACCATTTACTTTCCCTGTTCCCCACAATAGACAAACCCGAGATTGCCATCGAATGCCATCCTGGTTACCTGTCGCACCGGGACTGGGAAGGACTGGTAAAGGCTGGCTTCAACCGCTTCAGCCTGGGCATACAAGACTTCGATGAGACGGTGCTGAAAGTGGTCAACCGGGTGCCTGCCATGCTGCCGATAGAAGAGATTATGGCTATCCTGCGGGAAGCCGGTGCCAACATCAACATGGACTTCCTCTTCGGTCTGCCCCGGCAAACCCCAGACAGTTTCAACCAGTCCATCGAACGGGCTGCAGCACTTCGTCCTGACCGTGTAACGACATTCAGCTACGGACATTGTCCCTGGATCTTCAAGCGTCAGCTCATTCTCGAAAAGGCTGGACTGCCCACACCGGAAGACAAGGCACTCATGTTCCAAAACGCTAAGCAGACTTTGCATGAGGCAGGATATGTCAGTGTAGGACTTGACCACTTCGTGCTCCCGGGCGACGAACTGGCCACAGCACTCACGGCTCATCAACTGCATCGCAACTTTCAAGGATACTGCACTCGCCGCACCACAGGTCAGGTCTACGCCTTCGGTGTCACAGGCATCAGCCAACTCGACACGGCCTACGCCCAAAACACGAAATCGATCGAGGAGTATGTGTCGACCATAGCTCAAGGACGGCTACCCGTAAGCAGGGGCTACAGGCTGTCGCATCAGGAGCGTGTGGTGCGCGAGGTCATCGAGATGCTGATGTGCAACTATCGCATTGATTGGAACGTGCTTGCCGCAGAGCTAAAGATGAATGCTGAAGAGATAAAGCAAGCCGTACGCTACGACGAGGCAATACTGGCTGACATGCAGGCCGACGGCGTGCTACACTACACTGCCGACAGCATCGTCATGACCGGCGAGGGCAATCCTTTCGTGCGCAACGTGGCGGCAGCTCTCGACCCGCTGATGTCACACACTACAAAGAAATTCTCAAAACCAATATAGTATGCAACGAAATCGAGAGGTCATCGTCATTGGCGGTGGACTGACGGGACTGACCTGTGCCTGGCAACTAAAGAAGAATGGGCACGACGTGGAGATTCTGGAACGCGACAACCGCATTGGCGGACTCATGCAGACGGTAGAGGCCGACGGCTTCATCATGGAACAGGGGCCAAGTACGGGCACAGTGAAATATCCAGAGGTGGCCGAACTGTTCGACGACCTCCGCGGTCACTGCGAGATGGAAGAAGCAGCCGAGGCAAGCAAGTGCCGCCTTATCTGGAAGGGCTCTCGCTTCCACGCACTGCCGGCCGGCCCGCTGAGCGCACTGACGACACCTTTGTTCACAATGTCAGACAAGCTACGCATTCTCTTCGAACCGTTTCGCAAACGAGGCTCCAACCCCAACGAGACCGTAGGAGAACTGGCCGAACGACGCCTCGGGAAGTCGTTTGTTGACTATGCCGTAGACCCTTTTCTATCGGGAGTGTATGCCGGAGATCCCTACCGGTTGCCTACCCGACTGGCCCTGCCGAAACTCTATCAGCTCGAACAACGCTATGGCAGTTTCATACGGGGCTCGCTGGCTCTGGCCCGCAAACCAAAGACTGCCAGGGAGCGACGCGCCACCAAGGCCGTGTTCTCGGTGAAAGGAGGTTTCGGTCAACTCATAGAAGCTTTAGGAACGTGCATCGGCACCGAACGTATCACCCTTGGATGCCACAACATACGTGTGGAGCCGATGGCAGGCAGATGGAAGGTCAGCTGGGGAACAAACGAGATCATTGCCAACCATGTGGTGACAACATGTCCTGCCTATGCGCTTCCGTCGCTACTGTCCTTTCTCCCGGACAAGCAGCTGAAGACACTCTCCAATCTCTACTACGCACCGGTAGTAGAAATCGCAGTAGGACTCCGCGACACCGGCGGCGTACAATGGAATGCCTTTGGCGGTTTGATACCTTCGTTGGAGCACAAAGATCTGCTCGGCATCCTCATGCCGTCGGCCTGCTTTACCGGCCGTGCACCACAGGGAGGCTCTCTTTTCGCTTGTTTCTTAGGGGGCGTTCGCCATCCGGAAATCATACAGAAGACCGATGAGGAACTGACCGAGATTGCCAATAAAGCCCTCCATGACATGCTGAAATTCCCAAAAGGCAAACAAGCAGACCTCATCCGCATCTTCCGACATCCGCATGCCATCCCCCAATACATGGAAAATACCGACGACCGTCTGACCGCCATTGATACTGTTCAAGCACAATATCCCACACTGCATATCGCCGGCAATATCAAGGATGGCATCGGCATGGGCGACAGAATCAAGCAAGCGGTCGATGTTGCCAACGCCATCTGCCAGAAATAGCATGAAGAAAAAGATACTGATAACAGCACCCGAAGGGTATGCCCGCCGCTTTCGCGACGCACTGCTGACCGTGTCGGGGCCGACGGGGTCAAGTTTCTCCCCTGTCTCCGCGTCCCTGATAAAGACAGAACTTGACACGGCAGCCGAGGCACACAAGAGTTTGCCGACCATAGGCGATGACGACATAGTGGTCTTTACGAGCAGAAAAGCTATAGAAGCCACTGCGCTGTGGCGCCAAAGGCAGGGCCTCGTACTCCCGCCGGCTGCCACATACGTAGCCATCGGCAAAGACGCGTCATGGATGTCAGCGTTGTTGAGCCTGCCACAAGGACTCTCAGGCTGTGAGCCGAGTCTGATGGGTATCGTTAAGGCACTGGGAGAGAGGCCCGATGCCGACAAGAAGCGGGTGTGGGTTCTTGGCCCCCGCGTAGTAGGGATGCGCGAGCCCCCTACCGTACCCGACTTTCTTACGGCCTTAGGCAACCGTGTCGGCGAAGTGTGCTACGTGCCGGCCTATACCACACGCCCTGCCGACAGCGCAACACGGCATACCGCGTACACGCTGATCCAGCAGGGCATAGACTGTGTGGCACTAACCAGTGGTGGCGAGGCCCAGGTGCTCAGAAAAGTTGTAGAGACCTCACCCGAAGGCATGGCTCTTATTAGCTCCACGCCAATAGCCTGCTTCGGTCCCTACACAGCCAAGTGTGCGAAAAGCGAAGGACTACCGGTCGATATCATCTCCGACCGTTATCACTCATTCACAGAGTTTGCCGCATATCTGAAAGACCATCTTTCTTGGGTCTGAACAGTATCAGAACATAGAAGAAACTAAGCAAGGCGATAGCGGTCTCGGTCACGTACACTCCCTGATAGTCGAAATATTTGCCGATACTGCCAGAAGCAACAGCAATGAGCAGTCCGCTGAGATGGGTGATAACCACCTGTATAGTGAAGTCGGTGCCCTCACGTCCCGGGCGTACCATCTGCATGGCAGAGGTATAGACCACCACCGTGGCCAGTCCGTAACAGGCCTTGACATAAAGCATACCGATGACATATACTACGATATTAAACGGCAGAAAACTGGTGACAAGAAAGTAGAGAGGGCCAAAGACAATGAGGGCCGCAATCGTCAGACGCACTTTTGCAATCCCTACCCTGCGCACCAACACGCCGGAGAACCAGGCCATGACAAAAGAAACCGAAGTGCCCAGAATGCCCGTGAGGAAACCGATCTCCTTCATATCGTAGCCCTGGTCAACAAGAAAGGGACGGACAGTAGAGAGTATGCCGATGATTCCCATATAGAAAAGCAGAAGAAAGCCTAGTTGCGGCAGAATGCTGCGACGGGAGAAAAACCATATAAAGTCCGAAGGACGTGCACGCTCCTTGGTCTTTTGTCCTTCCTCTATCCTGATATGCTTGTTGAGCACCAACGGGATGAGCATACAGACAACAAACATGCCCAGACAGGGCACCACCACATGCCAGCCATAATGGTGCAGCACCATCAGCAGCAGACCGCCACCAACCAGCGTGCCGCCAAAGCTTCCCATCGACTGCATACTGTTGACCAAGCTCTGATCCCGTCTTTTGAATGAGAGGATAGCCAGTGCGTCGGTAGCAATGTCTTGCGTGGCCGACGCCATCATAGAGATGAAGACGAGAACAAGGACGAGCATCAGATTTGTCTTCACATCGAAAAAGCCTGCGCAGACCAGCGCGAGGGCATATACCAGTTCGGTGGAGATGATGGTCTTCTTGTAGTCGGCCACCGTCAGACAGTGACGGTCGATATAGGGCGACCATAGAAACTTGAGCAGCCAGGGCAGCCTCACTAAGTGGAGCAGGCCGATGGTCTGCAGATCATAATGCCCTTGCCGCATGGTGACTTGCAAAGTTGTCATGAGGAACGACTGTGGTACGAACTGGGAAATATACAGACACAGGAACGTAGAGAGATTGAGCGTTCTGGCATCAGATCCTTTGGCCGGTGCCATCGTACAGACAGTTTGGTCTTCTATATGTTTCATGTGAGATAAGCGAAGAAAAGTCTGTGTTTGATTAGAAATTGACGCTGACCGACGTGCCGAAAGTCAGTGGCTTACCCTTTTGAGCATAGTTGCCCTTTGAAGACTTGAAGCCGTAGGCCATATAACGGGTATCGGTGAGGTTTTTCCCCCAGAAGTCCCAAGTGACGATACCCTTTGTGAGACTCACCTTAGCATTGACCGTGGCGTAGAAGTTCTGGCTCACCACATTGTCGTCGGCCCAGTAGATGCGTCCCAATCCCGTCATGCCGGCACTGATTGTCACTCTGTCGAGACATCCAGCCGGCTCCAGTGTATAACTGCCATTTGCGGCCAGTGTGTGGCTGGGCACCATGGGCAGCCGGTTGCCGGTGTAGTCTTGCTTCTCACTTTTCTTATAGTCGAGGTATGTGGCGTAGGTGTAGCCATAGTTCAGGTTGAACAGCAATCCCTTCAGCGGCCGATAGGCCACCGCCAGTTCCGCGCCCTTGCTGTTGGCATGCGCCGCGTTGGTGATGAGGTTGCCCTGTCCCAGAATGGTATAGGTAGCCTGCATGTCACGCCAGTCGATATAGAAGATGTCAAACTCAGCCGTCAGCCGTCCATTGAGAAAAACGGTACGTGCGCCAACCTCATAGTTCCAGCTGTACTCCGGATCATAGGAACGCTCATTAGCTTCCTTGGCACTCTCGTTGAATCCACCGGGCTTGTAGCCGCGTGTGATGCTTGCATAGTAGAGAAAGCGATGGGTTGTGAGGTATTGCAAGGTGAATTTCGGGGTGAACTGCCGGAAGTTGGCGGTGCTGTGAAAATCGAGCATCGGTGAGGAAGCACCTGTGCCGAGGTTGAGTTTCTCGCGGTGATAGTCCGACTTGGAGTGTTCATAATCAAAACGCACGCCGGCAGTGGCCGACAGTCCCCGCCAAATGTTATAAGAGCTCTGGTGGTAGAATGCCAGCGATGATTTGGGATTGACATTGTCGGTGGGAGTGGCGGTGCCGGCCGAGAAGGCATTGTTCTGTATGAACTGGTCGACCTGCATCGTCATGCCAAAAAGGCCAGTGATCCACTGGTAACGGGAGTCGTTGTTAGACTTCAATGTGAACTCCTGCGAATACATGCGCTCGTGATAGTTGTTCTCGACAAATGACTTATCCTCGATGGTGAAGTCCTGATCGATAGCCTGGTGCGACTTGATATATTGGAAACAGCTTTGGCTGTTGAAGCTGATACGGTCGTTGGTGTAGCGCGCGTTGAATCCCGTGGAAGAGATGAGTCGCCGGAAGAGGCTGTAACGGTTGTAGTTGATATCCTCCAGTCTGTTTCTCTCCACGTTGTAAGGAGCGTATGGGTATCCGCCCTGATCGCTATACGACAGCGTACTGTTCAGTCGGAGGTACCAACGGTCAGTCGGTTTCCAGTAAAGGCCGATGCGTCCTTCTCCCTCGTCTATGTCGTCAGCCTTATCTTTAAGGTATGCGTTGTAGAACATGCCGTCGTTGTGATGGTACGATCCAGCTACGCTGAAGCCGAAATGAGGATTCAATTTCGTATAGTTGGACATCTGCGCGGTCACGTCGTTGTACTTGCCGTATCCCACTTTGACGCGTGTGTTCTGGTATTCGAGTGGATTGTGGGTATATACGTTGATGATGCCGGCTATGGCGTTGCGTCCGTAGAGTGTGCCTTGAGGGCCGCGGAGCACGTCAATGGCGGCAATGTCGCTCAGGTCTATATCGAAAGCTGACGACTCATAGTGCGGCACGCCATCCACATAGAAGCCTACAGCAGAGCCTTTTGACTTGGCACCGATGCCTCGGATATAGACAGGTGTGTTGGCACGCGAGCCATAATCGGGCATAAAGAAGTTGGGCACGACAGCCGACAGTTCCTTGATACTGACCACCTGCTGGTCTTGCAGCAGCCGGCTGTCAACGCGCGACATGGCTGTCGTCGTGAGGTTTCTGCGGTTTTGCTTGTAATCTGTGACCACTACCTCGCCCAGATCCACCTTTTTATATGTAGTGGTGTCTACCGGCGTGTCGGGTGTAGCATTTAGTGAAAGTGATAATAAAAGTATCTCGTTGAACATCGTGTATGGTTTTGTTAGTTCATTTCGTTGTGTGGCTGCAAAGATACTTGAAAGATATTTCCCATACAATCCTAATTTATAAGGAAATTGCAAGACAGTCAGTATGAAAATCCTTATAAGTGAGGATTGTATGTCTCCAGGGAAGTCATTATTTTTGTGGTTCGATGGAAAAACTAAGAAATACACTATTGCTCGACACGCTTTGCGGTCGGGAGGTGTCGCGTCCGCCCGTGTGGCTCATGCGACAAGCAGGACGTGTGCTGCCCCGCTACCGGGAGCTTTCAGCCCAGTACGGATTTAAGAAACTCATGGCTAATGCCGACTTGGCCGCCACGGTGACACTACTGCCCGTAGACACGTGGGGAGTGGATGCTGCTATTCTTTTCAGCGACATACTGATAGTCCCCATGGCAATGGGCTTGCAAGTAGAATGGACGAGACAAGGGCCACAGATGCCTCGCCCATTGCTAAGCTACGACGACCCTTGCAGCAGGTTAAAAACCGACACCTCTATATTGGAGCAGTCGTTCCGCACCATAGACAGCTTCCAGAAAAAGCGGCACGGGGTGGTGCCCCTCATCGGTTTCTGCGGAGGTCCGCTCACCTGCCTTTGCTACATGCTTCAGGGTAATGGCAGCAAAGACGGATTTACGGAGGCCGTGAAATATTTCTATACCCATCGCCGGACTACCGAGCTCCTTGTGGATGCTTTCACCGAGATGAGCATCATCTACGCCACAGGTCAGGTTCAGCATGGCATAGAAGTCTTCCAACTCTTCGAGTCTTTTGCCGGAGTAGTGCCCGACAATCTCTATCGCGAACTCTTCCTTCCCTCGGTCAGACGTATTCTGTCGGCTGTCCGCTCATTAGGAGTGCCCACCATTTTCTTTCCCAAAGGCATTGGTGCCGGTCTGCCGATGATCACTCCCGATGTCTGCGATACCGTCAGCATAGACTGGCAGACATCCCTCGACGAGGCCTGCTCCCTGCTCCATCCCTCCATGGGCTTGCAGGGCAACATGGATCCACGTCTGCTGCACGCGTCCAAACCTGTCATAGCCCGTCACCTCGAACAATACATTTCCTTTTTCCGCCGGCATCCACGCTGGATATTCAATCTCGGACATGGACTGACAAAGGACATTCCAGCGGAGAACGTGGCGTTTGTCGTCAATTGGGTCAAACAGGCCCATTGGTGACAAACCGCCATGCGGCTTTGGCATCACATGATGCTTCTGGATGCTTACTCATAAATATCTCCTGCTCCTCTTATGTCGTTTTTGATTACAAAGTTGCGATACTTCAATGGTTATAGCCTGTGACCTGACCACCGTTAACGTTTCAAAATACAGACAGCGTGATTTCGCGATTATCCGTGGCGGTCGCTACGGTTATCTGTGGCGGTCGCTCTGCATATCCTCGGCATTCGCCACGTATAACCAAAACGACCGTCACGGATAATAAGAGAAGCCTTCTCGCGTCAACAAGTCTCTTTTTTAAGCATATCACTTTTGTTTCTCACCAAGTTTGATTATCTTTGCGCCAAATAATCGTCAAAGATACAAATGGAAATCAATTACGAGATACACACTATTGCCAACTCCCAAGGTACCGGCCAGGAAAGAGCTTACATACAACTAAGAAGCAAGGCGGCAATGACTGCCGAGCAACTGGAGAAAGAGATCCAAAGCCCTTGCCCAGCATCGTTACATCACGCGCCAGACGATGTGCACCCTGTTCGGCCTGAGCGAGTACAAAACCAAGTAATGGATAACGCAGTTTCTGGGGGGAAGGCAGACTCGTCAAGGAGGGTACTGAGCGTCATCCGCTGTACCTCCCCGCATAATTAAGGAAGAGCAAAATGGCATCACGCAATGAATATTCAGATTGCCGGAAAACGATTATCATCCGCTATGTACTCGCCCTCGCAGTCATCTCGGTAATGGGAGTCGCCGCCACGTCGCTTCAAGACCGCGCGGTGATCTATCCGTCTGCCGCAGCGCTGGCATTAGGGTTGATCGTCAAGAAACAGCGTCCTTGGCACGTGTCGCTTTGGCTGATACCAGGGCTGCTGGCCTTGTCGGCTCTCATGGGCACATTGCTATTCACATGGCTGAGCGCCTACCCCGTCACTGTGCTCTCGCTGGGTTTTCTCTTCACCGGTGCGCTTTTGCTATTGACCCGTGCCACGCTATTTCCCAGTCTTGCCACTTGTCTGTTGCCCATCGTACTGCACACCACGTCGTGGAGCTACCCCTTGAGCGTGCTGATGCTGTCGCTTGTCGTCACACTGCTCTCTTCCCTCATAAACCGTGAAAAATGGAGATTTCCTTCGGCACCCCTACCTTCTTCCCGCCACAGTTTCTCCATCGCCCGCGCACGTCACTGGCTGCTGATGTGGATGGGAACGTTGCCGCTGCTGGCCTTGGCAGAATCTCTCCACAAGAGCGCGCTCATCGCTCCTCCCCTACTCGTTGTCTTCGTCTCGCTCTGTCAGCCCGGTGACCGCCTGCACCGCCATCCCCGTCGTGTGCTCACCACCATCATTCTCTCAGCATGCTGTGGTGTTTTTGGTCGCATAGTTCTGTCCGACTATGCGGGTCTGCCGCTCTTCATTGTCTTACCGCTGACACTACTGCTGTCACTCTTTGTCATGAGCCGCCTGCATATTATCATGCCACCCATCGCCGCCATCAGCCTGCTGCCTTTTGTCATACCCGGCAACGTGCTGCTTTTTCCCGTCTTTGCCTCGACCGGCGCCGCTTACCTGCTGATCTGCGCAAGAACCGATGTCAGGCACTTCCTCGTGCACCGCATGGCACTGCTGTGGCAAAGAACACCATTCAGATAAAGATCTCCATTTCATATCAAGCATTTGAAAAGATGGGCGAACAAGAATGAATTGTTGTGATGAAAAAAAAGATGAACAAGAATGTGATGCATTGAAAAATATTTCTTATCTTTGCAACAACTATATAATATAAGGAGAACGCTTATGCCGCAACAAGTTATAAAATTCAATCAAGCTCAGCGCGACGTACTAAACGTTGTGTCCTTGCTCAAATCCGACGAAGACGTCAAGGCCTTGCGCAAAGTTCTGATCGATTTCGTCAACAATCGCCTACAACAGGAATTGGACAAATTATGGGATTCCGACGAATGGAGCGAGGAGAAACTTCAGCAGATGAGCAAAGAAAATCTACGAACTCATTACGAAGAACCATGAGCCAAAGAAATATTGTTCTGGATACAAATTGCTACAAGAACAACTACTAAACAAACTTCTCCCCTAATGCTTATTGATACAAAGACAAAGTCTCATGTAACTCTCGCAGGAGAGTCATGCAGTCAAGAATGAACTCACTTCGCTTCTCTCTGCTTTCTTTTCTCTTCCTTCTTGTCCTGAATGTGGAAGTATAGTGTCCAAGCTCCTATCATCGCCAACACGGCAAGCAAAAATAAATCAGTCCCTACCATAATATTCTACTTTTCATTCTACGTTTTCCTTTTGTTATTCATATTGCAAAGATAAGGAAATATCAGTTACCAAGCAACATAATTACGGTTTTGTTTATAAAATATTTCCTATCCCTCTGCGTTAGCATAGCAAAAAGGGATTTCTCTATGAATAAAGTAAATCAAGATAACGCACCAGCCACTCAGAACATCGTAAAGAACCGACGACAGCTCGTGCTGTGGATAGGAGCCCTCGCCGTGGGCGCTGTGCTCGGCACACTGGGCCTGCACGGATTAGACGCCTTGATGACGTTCGTCGCTACTGTCTACACCCGCCTGTTCCAGTTTCTCGCCGTGCCCACCATCGTGCTGGCAATCACCACCACACTGGCCTCCATCGGCACACAGAAAGATACGGGACGCATCTTCCGCCACGCCGTGACCTATACACTGCTCACCACCATTGCCGCCGCTGCCGTAGGTCTCATCCTCTACCTGCTCATCCGACCGGGCAACCTGCCTGCGCAGATGGTGGCAGGAGGACAAGGAGCCATCCCGAAGACATTGGGCGGAGAAACCTACTACGACCATATCCTCGCTGTGGTACCCAACAACCTCGTGCAGCCTTTCCTTGAAGCCAACGTGCTCTCACTGCTCCTTGTAGCCGCCGCTGTGGGCATCGCCCTGGCCAAGATGCCGGTGAGCCCACGCCGCGACACGGTGATGAACCTGCTGCTTGGTTTGCAGGATATCCTCTTCATGCTCATCCGCGCACTTATCTGGGCTCTGCCGCTGGGCATCCTCGCCTTTGCCGCACAGCTCAGCGCACAAGTGTCGGCCGGTGTTGTCGCCGACTCTCTGGGCCGTTATATCGCTGTCATCCTTGGCGGCAACGTGTTGCAGTTCTTCGTTGTACTACCTCTCTTCCTATTGGCCCGCGGCATCAATCCCGTGCGCCATTTAGGCCGTATGCTGCCCGCCGTGCTCATGGCGTTCTTCACGAAGAGTTCGGCTGCCACACTGCCCGTGACCATGGACACAGCGGAGAAGCGTGCCGGCGTTGCGCCAAAGGTCTCGCGCTTCGTATTGCCCATCTGCACCACCATCAACATGAACGGCTGTGCGGCGTTTATCCTTGTCACCTCGCTCTTTGTCATGCAGAACGGCGGCACTCACTTCACCCTTCCGATGATGCTGCTGTGGCTCGTCATCGCCGTGATCTCCGCCATCGGCAATGCCGGTGTGCCCATGGGCTGCTATTTCCTCACCCTCTCGCTGATGACCGGCCAGGGTGCTCCCGTCGGCATCATGGGCATCATCCTGCCTATCTATACCATCATCGACATGGTGGAGACTGCCGAGAACGTATGGTCGGACTCCTGTGTGGCAGCCATGACAGACAAAGACCTCCGACGTGTTACTCACTGAGGCACAACAAGGCTTGAATATTATTCGCAATAGTAACTCTGCAAATAGAAAAACTAAACTATAACTACTTTCCCATATTTTTTGTATCTTTGTATTGAAAAATAGAATACCATGAGCCCTTTCCCATGTCAACATGAATGAGATGACCATAGACGTTTTCGAACAGCTGTACCGTGAATACCATTCACGGCTCTATCACTATGCGCTCCATCTCACCCATGATGCCGAGGCTGCCAGTGATGTGGTGGCAGAGGTTTTCGCCATTGCGTGGAAGCGACGGGATGCGCTGGATGCGGAACGTGTACAAGGCTATCTCTACGCCGCTGTGCACAACCAAAGCCTCAACTGGCTGCGCCGGCAAGAGCGGCTCGCACCCATGCCCGACAGCTCACAACACGACTGGACCGACGAAGATCTGGAAGAAGTGCTGGCCCGAGAGGCTCGCATCAAAGAGATAGAAAAGGTCATCGCCAGCATGACGGAACGCACGCGCTATGTGTTCATACAATGCTATTATCAAAAGCGCAGCTACCGCGACGTAGCCGAACAACTAAGCATCACCACCGACGGAGTGAAAAAACACGTAATGAAGGCACTTTCTACCCTGCGACAACATTTTCACAAAGAAAATGCCATTGACGAAGTGCCCGAAAGATCAGATTCGAAGTAATATATATAGCAACCACTATCAACAAGAAACTTATGACAGACAACGAGCACAACATATCCATTAACGGCAAAGAGGACTTCCCCAACCGCCAAGAGCACGACGAGATCCTCGCGGCTCTGGAAAGTCTCTGCCACGCTGAGCCTGACGAGGAGCAGTCGTGGCAGGCACTGCGTGCACGCCTTGAGGCCCAGCCGTCTCCCTTGCGTTCGCGTTGGAAAAGGCTGTGGCCGGTGATAGCTGTTGCCTCAGCAGCCGCTGCCGTTGCCCTGCTGTTGTTGCTTCCCATCCGTCAGAGTCGTCAAGAACAGCAGGTGGACTCTCATGTTTCTCAGCAGCAACGCATCAGTCCGACAACACAGTCAGCGGCAAAGCCAGCAAGCGACGCGACGCAAACTGTCGCCAACACAACGATCACAGCCGAGGCCATCACTATGGACACAGTGACGAGCGGCATAGCACAAGCACTCAACATTGTCCTGCCCGACGAGAGCCATGTATGGTTAGGCGCCAACTCCAAAATCATCTATCCCCACACGTTCCAAGGTCAGACGCGCGAGGTGGCAATGTCGGGCCAGGCTTATTTCCGCGTACACCACGATCCCACCCATCCCTTCATCGTTCATGCCGGCGCACTCACCACCCGCGTGTTGGGTACTACCTTTTATATTAATGTCTACAAAGCGGCCAAACCTTACGTTGCTCTTGTAGAGGGGCGCATCGCGGTTTCGGCCCAAGGCACACAGACTGTGCTCTCCCCCGGCAAACAGGCTACATGGCAGGACGGCAAGATGACCGTGGAAAGAGTCGACACCTATCCTTACACGCAATGGGCGAAAGGCTATTTCTATTTCGCCGACGCATCTTTACTGACCATCATGGAGCAGCTGGCACAATGGTATCACAAGACCGTAGTCTTTGAAAACGAGGACGCCATGAACGTTCGCCTGCACTTCGTAGCTTCCCACCAAGAGGGGCTGCAAAGCATTGTCAACAAGCTCAACGAGCAGGATGGCGTGCGGGTGGAACTGCAACGCGGAGAAATGATCGTCAGGTAGCAACCCATTCTCTTTTCATATCTTTATGTCGGCTTACTAACTTTTTCTTAAAAAAGTTGGTAAATCATAGTACCCTTTATCTTTCTTTTTGGTATTAAGGATATAGCAGTATTATTAAAGAGTCATTTTAAGAAGGAACAGTTATGAAGAGAGAACGCTTACGCCAAGCCATGGTGGTACTGATGTTGCCGCTCAGCATCGCTGCCGCGGCACAGGGCCACAAGGTGTCGTTGCATGCCAACGGGCAGTCCCTGACCGACATCCTCTATCAAGTGGAACGTCAGTCGGACTATTACAAGATCAATTACAATGCCGGTGACCTGAAGGCTTTCAAGGTTACCCGCGACATCGCCGGGCTGTCTGCTCCCGACGCTGTGCGCCAACTGACAGCAGACTTACCTTTGACGGTTTCTGTCAAAGGACGCTATATCCAAATCAACAAAAACAATCAAGACAGTAAGGCACCTACCTTCGTAACAGCTTCCGGCCGCATCCTCGACGCCCAGGGCGAGCCACTCGTCGGCGTGAGCATTCAGGTCGACGGTACTGCTACGGGTACCATCACCGACAGCGACGGACACTACACGCTGCCCGGAGTCCGCTCCGACGCCATGCTCACCTATTCTTATATCGGCATGAAGCCCTATCACCGCCGCGTCTCCACCAAACCCGTGACCATCATTCTGGAAAGCGACGGCATCACCATCGGCGACGTCATGGTCACCGGCTATCAGACACTCAAGCGCGAAGATGTCACCGGCTCGTTCCAGACACTCTCATCGAAGGACATCGACAAGCGCTACGCATCCAGTCTTCGTGGCCGTCTCGAAGGACTTGTTCCCGGTCTCGTCGACTACAACAACGGCAATTCCAGCGGTCTCGTCATTCGTGGCGTGGGCTCGCTCAACGCCAGCACGTCGCCCCTCATCGTCGTCGACGGACTGCCCATCAGCGGCGGACTGAGCGACGTCAACCCGTATGATGTCGACAAGATCACCGTGCTGAAGGATGCCGCTGCCTCGGCCGTCTACGGCGCACGTGCCTCCAACGGCGTCATCGTCATCACCACAAAGAAAGCCAATAGCGAAAAGCTCACAGTAGACTTCAACGCAGACTTGACACGATACAATAAATACAACTACAACGACTACGACTACTGTAATGCCGCCGAGCAGTTGGAGCTGGAGCAGTACAACTTCCAATGGATGATGAACGATGCCGACGCCAAGAGCTATATGGAGAAGCAGTATAAGCGCCGTGGCGGACTGATGTCACCGATCACCAAGCTGATGATGCGCCACCAGCTCGGCGAGATCAGCGGTGACGAATACAACAGCACGATCAAGCAATGGAGCCACAACAGCTATCGCAACGAGTATGCTGATCTGATGGACCGCAACGAACTGCTCCAGCAATACAACCTCGCACTGAGAACCAAGGGACGCTACCTCAACTCCAGCGTTGTCGTCAACTGGAAAGGCGACAACACCAGCACGAAGAACCAACTACAACAACACGCTGACCATGCAGTACAATGGTGACCTCGACGTCACCAAATGGCTGAATATGCGCTTCGGCGTGACACTGAACAACAACCGCCAACGCATGCGTGCTACCGGCGACTATGATCTCAGCAGTCGCACCTCCTTTGCCGACTATCAGAGCATGTACAATGCCGACGGTACGCCCGCCACACTCCAGGCTTACGTAGACCTCAACGAGCCCAGTCTGAAAGACATCTCTCTCGGCCTGAAAGATGAGGGCTATGTGCCTGTCAACGAGATAGACATGAACCATGAGAAGAGTCGAGAGACCTATACGCGATCCTTCGTCCATCTCAACCTCATGCCTCTCGACGGTCTGAAGCTCAGCGCCATGTTCCAATACGAGGATGTCAGCGACCGCAGCGAAAAGCTCATCAACGGCGAATCATATTCCATGCGCCACCTCTATAATCTCTTCACTACCGGTGGTAAGCACAATCTCCCAGAGGGTGGATTAATGACCATAAACAGTGGTGAGGGCAACTACTACACTTTCCGTACACAGGCATCCTACAATACCACACTCAACAAAGTACATGGGATCGAGGCCATTGCCGGTTATGAATATCGTCAGACCTTCGACCGCACCACCTACAATCAGATGTACGGTTACGACGAACAGACGCTGACCAACTCTACAGGCCTCATCAATTTCAACGACCTTATCAACAGCGAGAGCACAGACCTCGGCAGCCTCTACTCACCACAGTATTCTTTCCTCAGCAGCGATGTCGCCGGTGCCACCCATATCAAGCACAAGTACCAGTCCTACTATGCTACAGCCAACTATGTCTACGACAGTCGCTATGCCGCCTCGGCCAGCTACCGCGTCGACGAGGCCGACCTCTTCGGCGCTTCCTCAAAGTTCCGCCATCGTCCCCTTTGGTCGGCAGGACTCAGCTGGAACGCTCACAACGAAGAGTTCATCAAGCAACTCGGATGGATCGACATGCTGAAACTGCGCATGAGCTATGGCGTCACGGGCAATATCAACTCCAACTATTCCAGCTATCTCACCGCTAAGATTCATACGACTGATCTCACCGGTGATAAATATGCTTCACTCAACACGCCGCCTAATGACGAGCTGCGCTGGGAGAAGACACACACATGGAACGGTGGCCTCGACTTCGCTGTTCTCGACCACCGCATCAGCGGATCGCTCGACTTCTACCACAAGAAGGGCTCCGACATCCTTGCCTCCATCGACCTCGACCCCACCACAGGATGGAGCTCGCTGCGCACCAACAATGCAGAGATGGTCAACAAGGGTGTGGAACTGCAACTCTCCTGTGACATTCTCCGCGCCCACAACGACAACGAGGTGGGCCTGAGCATGGACTTCACGCTGGCTTACAACAAAAACAAGATCACCCGCCTCCATCATCAGCCCACCAGTGGTGTCTCTGCCCTCGACTCCTACCGTGAGGGTGATCCGGTGAACAGCCTCTACTCTTTCCGCTTCGGACATGTAGAGACCGACGAAGACGGCTACCAGCAGATATTCTGGAAAAAAGCCGACGGCACGGAGGTCAGCGACAACCTCTACAGCTCAGCCTTCACCAAGGACGACATCGTATTCAGTGGATCACTCGACCCGAAATGGACCGGAAGCCTGACGCCCACCATCACCTGGAAGCGCTTCTCTCTCAGCGGAATGTTTAACTTCTATGCCGGGCACTACTTCCGTGCCAAGGCTTACAAGTGGCGCTCTACGGCATCCTCAAGCTATGACTATGAAGTGCCACGGGCTTATCTCGACTACTGGCGCGCCTCGGAGGAAGACCGTAAGAACATGCTTGGTAACGGATACATGATGATGCACACCAATTTCTATACCGACCAGCTCTACTATTGTGATCAGGACGTTGACCATGCCGACTATATGAAGTTGCGCAACCTTGTTCTTGGCTATGACCTCCCCGACGCGCTCTGCACCCGTCTCGGTCTGCAAGCCATTCGCCTGAGACTTCAGATGAGCAATGTAGCCACATGGGTGCGCAACAGCGAAGGCATTGACCCAGAAAGTGTAAATCCTTCTACTGGAGCTCGCGGGCTGAAAGCGCCAAAGAGCTACACGCTCAGTGTCAACGTCAAGTTCTGACACTGCATCTCTCCTACACCTTATTATATATATATCATCATATTAATTTTCAACTATGATAAGCCAGAAAACAATATATGCCCTCATTGCCGGTGCGGTTATGACCCTGTCGGCCTGCGACACCGATGTGGTGCCCGAGGGTCAGACCATTCTTAACAAAACTTCAGACCTGGAGTTGTTGCTCAACGAGAAGGAAGTCAACAACATCCCTTACGAGTCACTTGGAATTATCGTCAACGAGAGCTATGGAAGTGGTTTCACGCCCGTATCCGACCAGATCAAGAACAAGGGAACCATGGAAGCCGCCATGCTGAGCTATGACGAGACTGCCGACCGGGGCAAACTGGCCAGTAAGGACAGCCGCTATAACAATCTATATAAGTATATCCAATACATGAACGTGCTTTTGGAGAAGCTTGATGGTGCCAGTGGTGACGAAGCCGACAAGCCTGCCATTGCTGCTGAGGCACACATCAACCGTGCTTGGTTCCACTTCCTCGCCTTGGGTTGCTACGCCAAGCAATACGACGAGAAGACCAAGGACAACTTGGGGATCGCCTATGTAACAGAAGCCGACGTGAACCAGAAGCACCAAGAGACCATAGAAGAAAACTACAAGCATATCCTCGATGACTGCTCTGACGAACTCATTGCCCTGCTGCCAGAGAAGCAGACCAATGTAGTGAGGCTCTCTCGCGCTGCCGGCTATGCCATCCGCGCCCGTGTGCTCTTCCAGATGAAAAACTACAAGGATGCGCTGACCTATGCCGAAAAAGCCCTTGCGCTGAACAGCACCATCGAGGACCGGTCGGTCATCACCACCTCTTTCCGTTGGAGCCTGCCGGCAACATCGCCCAATAACTTCTTCTATATCTCCCCCTTGTCGGACCGGGACAACACGCCAAGCTATGAACAGCTCTCTGTCGAGACGACCGAACTCTTCGAGGACGGCGACTTTGTGAAAGACTACGCCTACTCTGGCGGTAAAGAAAGTGAGGGTGAGGAGTTCTGGAATGCTGACTATGGTTATATGGACTCCGGCATAGAGGGCTGTCTGGAAAGTAACGGCAGTGATGCCTACGTCAACGCATGGGGGCTGACGGTAGAGCGCGTCATGTATCTCGCCGCTGAGTGCTATATACGCGAGGGACAGATCAGCAAGGGACTCGAACTGGTCAATGAAGTCAGAGAGAAGCGTATCGATGCCGATCACTACAAGCCTTTCACGGCAACTACCGAGGCAGAAGCCATGAAGGAACTGCAACAAGCTAAATTCATCGAATGTATCGCCACCTTCGAGAACTTCTTCGACCGCAAACGCTGGAACACAGAAGAGAAATACAAGAAGAACATCACACGCCATGTACCTGATTCAGGCGACTATACCATTACGCCAGAAAGCCCGCTTTGGGTCTTCCCGTTCCCTGTACAGGTAATGAACAATAACCCAACGTTCAAACAGAACTATTAACAGTATTGAAAGATGAGGTAACTGTTCAGCGAAAGATTCCTCTTACTATTAAATCTCAAGAATTTGAGAATAAGAGAATTCTTCTATCGATAGGAATCAAAAAGAATTGCCAGAAAGAAAGCAGCAAGCTGCTTATATTCTCCAATTCTTAATCTATTCACAATGATGCGCGGGATTTTCTACAATTCTCAAATTCTTGATAAAAAAACAGCGAGTAGAAAGACTTCAACTTCATTCGCAGAATAGCTACCTATTGAATATTGAAAGATGAACATTGAATCAAAGACACACAACACTAAATTTATTATCTCTATTGACTTGCTCTTACCTTCTCTATCTGTCATATACTGCTGTTCACGTACACACACCAAGCATCTAAGCAAAACGATACTTTTTAAGCAAAATTATCCCTGTTTCCCTTTGCTGTTTACAAAATAAATCCTATATTTGCACCGTCAGAATGACACAATGAAACAACACCGGGAGTATCCAACCCGATTAACCTTTAAGACTAAAAACAAGTTTACTACTATGGAAGTTGAACAAGTATTGAAAGGACTCATGTGGAAACACGCCGCTGAACCGGAGTTTCTGCAGGCTGTGAAAGAAGTGCTGATCTCTATTCATGATGTCTACAATCAGCATCCTGAGTTTGAGAAGGCCAAGATCATCGAGCGCCTCGTTGAGCCGGAGCGCGTGATCATGTTCCGCGTGCCTTGGACCGACGATCAGGGCGAGGTGCACGTCAATACGGGCTACCGTGTGCAGTTCAACAGCGCCATTGGTCCTTATAAGGGCGGACTGCGTTTCCATCCTTCCGTGACATTAAGCATCATGAAGTTCCTCGGCTTTGAGCAGACCTTCAAAAACGCGCTCACCACGCTGCCTATGGGCGGTGCCAAGGGCGGTGCCGACTTCTCGATCCGCGGCCGCTCCGACGCTGAGGTGATGCGCTTCTGCCAAAGCTTCATGCAGGAACTCTACCACTATATCGGTCCCGACGAGGACGTTCCGGCCGGCGACATCGGCGTGGGCGGTCGCGAGATCGGCTATCTCTTCGGCGAATACAAGAAGCTCACTCATCAGTTCCAAGGCGTGCTCACCGGCAAGGGCATGGAATGGGGAGGCAGCATCCTGCGCCCGGAGGCCACTGGCTTCGGCGCACTCTACTTCGTCAACCAGATGCTCCAGACCCACGACATTGACATCAAGGGCAAGACGGTCGCCGTCTCGGGCTTTGGCAACGTGGCCTGGGGTGCCGTGAAGAAGGCTACACAGCTCGGCGCAAAGGTGATCACCATCAGCGGACCCGACGGATATATCTATGATCCAGAGGGCATTTGCGGTGAGAAGAACGACTACATGCTGGAGCTGCGCGCCAGCGGCGAGGACATCTGCGAGCCATACGCTGAGCAGTTCAAGAGCGCACAGTTCTTCGCCGGCAAGAAGCCGTGGGAGCAAAAGGCCGACATCTATCTCACCTGCGCCACACAGAACGAGCTCGACGGCAACGATGCTGACCACATCCTGGCCAACCATCCGGTTTGCGTCGCCGAGGTGAGCAACATGGGGTGCACGGCCGAGGCCGTGGAGAAGTTTGTCAAGGCCCATCAGCTCTTCGCACCGGGCAAGGCTGTCAACGCCGGTGGCGTGGCTACCTCCGGACTGGAGATGACCCAGAACTCCATGCGCCTGCACTGGAGTGCCCAGGAGGTCGACGACAAGCTCCACTATATCATGCACTCCATCCACGAGCAGTGCGTCAAGTACGGCACCATGCCCGACGGATACATCGACTATGTGCGCGGTGCCAACGTGGCCGGATTCATGAAGGTCGCCAACGCCATGATGGCTCAAGGCATCGTATAACGGACAAGAGCCAAAAGAATATCAGCAGCTGAAGTCTGCCACGCAACAACATGCGTGGCAGACTTTTTTGTTTGTCCCGCATATTACGTCCGGAACCCGCACTTCGCTGATTTTTTCAGACAAAACCACTTCCTGCACAACTCACAAAATAGATTAGCGAGCGCTAAGACTCCAATATCATTCGCTGGATAGTTACAAAAATTCACAGGAAGATTTGTCTTCTCTGTATTTAGCACCCGCAAAGCATTCTACTCCCCTCTCCCTTGGAGAGGGGCACGGGGGTGAGGCTTCTAAAAAAAAAACTTGGGCGAGAACGTGGAGATTTCACAAAAACTCCGTATCTTTGCAGCGGAGTTGATGTGCGGCCCGCCGCATGTCTTCGCCGGACATAGTCGTGTCGTCGCCGTCGGCTAAGCGTAGCCGGCACACCAAAGGCTTCGACACATAAAGACGTTTACAAACATTATCTTCGGTTTTCAAACGTAGGAAATTTGAATAGGTTCGAAGATATTGCCAAGTGAATGTCTGCGCTCTGGTGTATATATTCTGCACCCGAAAGGGTGTGGTGTATCATAACCTCAGGCGTGGGCATTCTGTGCAATTGTTCGAACCTGGGTTTCCTACGACCTGAAAACTGGGCAATTTGTACAGATGCCCACGTTTTTTATGTCCTTACATGAACACATTATATATATAAAGGGAGCCGAATCAGGGGCGATTCTATAGGCCACGAAAAAGTAAGTAATATTAAAGGTCTGTAGAATTATGCGATTACGTCACTCTGTTTCTAAGTTCCGCTCTTGTGACCTGCTGCTGTTGTCACTAAGTGCGCTGTCGTTTCTCACCGGTTGCAGTGAGACGCTGACCGACGGTACGCCCGTTCTCTCTTCCGAACCAATCTCGTTTAAGGTGGATGCCATCGACGGCACGCCGGTCGCCCACTCTTCGTCCGCCTCGGCCAAGGGCTCCCGTGGCGTAGCGGCCGCCGCTATTTCCACGGCTTCTGCGCCCGATCCCCAGTCTTATTTTGCCGCTCCGCTGAAGACCACGGGCGGCGGCCACACGCTCTATCTCCATCCGCTCGTCTCCGAGCGTGTGAGCGGCGCTATGGCCGAGAAGGTCGCCGACGAGCCGCTCACGCGCGGCACGCGCATTGAGTCTATCGGCCAACTCAAGCAGTTTGGCGTGTCCGCCATCCCATACGCCAACGACCAAGCCTTTGCCTCGGCCACGCCCAACAGCCTCTTCTACAACGAGACGGCTACAAACGCAAGCTACGGCTGGAAGACAGCCAACGAGCACTATTGGCCTGCCACCGACAAGGTGGCCTTCTATGCCTACGCGCCCATTCCTTCTCCTTCTTCCAATGGTCTGACACTGTCCTCCGGAAGTACAGCGGGCACACCCTATATCGACTATGCCCTTCCCGCCACTGCGGAGAACCAGCCCGACCTGATCGTGGCCACAAACAAAGGCCTGACGCTCGCCTCTGTTGGCACCAACAAGGCTGTGCCGCTCACCTTCGACCATCAGCTCACCTCCATCCGCTTCGTGGCCGGACCGGATATGCCGAAAGGACAGATCACCTCGGTGGGCTTCACAAACATCGCCACCAAAGGACGGCTGTCGTTGGGCGGCAACTGGACGACGACGGCCACGGGCAACTACACCATCAGCAACATGAGTCTACAGCTCACGGGCTCAGAGAACCAGGATATTATCTCCGGAACAAAGACGCTGCTGATGATTCCGCAGTCATTTACCACGGACAATCAGAAGATTGCCATCACCTACGTCTTCGACAACAACACGTATAACCTCACCGGTTCACTCAAAGGCACAAAGTGGGACAAGGGCCAGTCCGTCGTCTACAAGGTCTCGCCTCACTCCGTCTCAAAGTTGCAGTTGGGCAGCATCACCTTTGCCACATCATGGGGCAGCAACTATCCCAAGACGGCCTTTGCCGCCGGCGATGCTGTGGGCATCTATGTGGCTGATGCCAACGGACTGAAATACAGCAATATCAAGCTGACATACTCCAATGGCAAGTGGACATCAGCCTCCCGTGTGCTCCTGCCCGAGAACTGCAGGTTCTATGTCTATTATCCCTATAGCGATAAAGGCCTCGCCAACACGGGCAAGGCTGCCGATGATGCCGCCACGTTCTTTGCCTCCGGCATATCGTCGTGGAGTCCCAAGACGGATCAAAGCTCAGCTGAGAACCTTAATGCCAGCGACTTGCAAGTGGCCGTAGGCGTTGTCTCCACGACTACCGCCTCTACAGTGAACTTTAGCATGAGCCATCAGATGGGGCTGGCGGTCATCAATCTCGGACAGAAGACGCACTATGACTACAGACACTTGTCGACGGACGCGAACTTCAAGTGGGTACATAATCAATACACCGTTACAGCTTCGTCTGCGATAAGTGCAAGTATCACCCCCTATAAGAAAGCCAGTACATGTTACGTTGCTATACAAAAGCCAGCGGCTACTGTAGTCTATAATACCACTTCAACTGGGGAAGATAAGTGGACCAAGACGCTCTCTTATAAATTATCAGCTGACAAATACTTAGCACAAGAAGCTACCTGCTCTCCCAACAATACAGAAACAAGCTATACAATGGCCTTGGGTGACGTGTATTACAGCGATGGCGATATGTCGCATCAAAGTGAAAGTCTGATTAGTGGCAAGACACCAATCGGCATCGTGGGATATATCGGCAGCAACTACTGGACGGAAAAGAATACCAAGTCGAGCAGCGTGGGCGGTCATGCATTGGTGATGTGCTTAAAAACCATTGGCTCAACAGGTACCACAAACTATGGAACAAGCTATCAATGGAAGACAAGCAATACTGATGATAACCGGTCAAAAGTAAACACGTCAGCTCTTATTGTTGGCTCATCTACCCAATCTTACGGCTCAGGCTATAAAGAATCAGTGGCCTTGAACAACTCTGCCCATCCTGCGGCACAGGCAGCACTTGCCTATACCACATTGAAGGCTCCGTCTACCTCTACCGGTTGGTTCCTGCCAACGGCCGGCCAGTATTATGCCATTATGAATGCCATTGGAGACTATCCGTCGAGTGGCTGGAACATTAGTAATTTTGTATCCAACATGATAATGATAGATGTTACCACCAAGGTAAATACCGCTTTGAGCAAGGTGGGCGCGAACAACTATACTGAATTCTTCCAAGCAAATAGCACTTTTGAGTGGACCTCTACGAGGTTTTCCGATACGTACGCGATCGACATCGATTCGGGGGTCGACGACGGGAAGGGACCCGGTTCTGTTCGCTTCGACTACAACACGCTGGGCGGCAGGCCTGTCCGCCCCTTTCTCGCTTTTTAATCCCTTTAATATATAAAACAGTTACTTCGTAATCGCAGTAACACTTGCAAGTCGTGAGACTTGCCACAAGCATCTCGCTAAACTCTAAGAGATGTATATAATTCAACCTTTGGGCTTGTGGGCTGTGAAGTTCGCAAGCCCTTTTGGGTTGGTTATAAAGGTTGGCATACATGCTCTCACTACTCATACTGCTCTTGCAACTCCATGTGCACTATCAGGCGAAGCCTTCTCTGTGTCTCTGTGACTCTGTGTGAGAGATAGCGAAAAAAGGCTGAACCCTTCGCTTGGGATCCAGCCTTTTTGTTATCTTTGAATAAAAACCATGCTTATGCACTATGTGGTTTATGCATTACTGCCATGCAACAACGATTACTCTACGTCCTCGTGCACATCTTTGACGGCACGGCCGCTGGGCTCATTCATGTTCTTGAAGGCTTCGTCCCAAGCGAGGGCTTCAGCAGTGGAGCATGCCACACTCGGCACGCTGGGCACTGAGCGGGCGGCAGAGTCGCTGGGGAAGTGCTCGGCAAAGATCGAACGATAGTAATACTCCTCTTTGTTGCGCGGCGGGTTGATCGGGAAGCGCTCAGCAGCGTGCGCCATCTGCTCGTCGCTGACGGCTGAAGCGGTGATCTGCTTCAAGGTGTCGATCCAACTGTAGCCTACGCCATCGGAGAACTGCTCCTTCTGACGCCAGGCCACTTCCTCGGGGAGCATGTCGGTGAACGCGTCGCGCACCACCTTCTTCTCGATGGTCTTGCCCGGACACATCTTATAGCTCGGGTCTATTGTCATGGCAACATCCAAGAACTCTTTGTCGAGGAAGGGCACACGACCCTCCACGCCCCACGCTGCCAGACTCTTGTTGGCACGCAGACAGTCGTACTGATAGAGTTTGGACAGCTTGCGCACGGTCTCCTTGTGGAACTCCTCCGGCGACGGAGCCTTGTGGAAATAGAGATAACCACCGAAGATCTCGTCGGCGCCTTCGCCCGAGAGCACCATCTTGATGCCCATCGACTTGATGACACGGGCCAGGAGATACATCGGCGTAGAAGCACGCACGGTGGTCACATCATAGGTTTCGATGAAATAGATCACGTCGCGGATGGCGTCAAGACCTTCCTGAATGGTGTAGTTGATCTCGTGATGTACGGTGCCGATATAGTCCGCGACAAGCTTAGCCTTGGCCAAGTCCGGCGCACCTTTCAAGCCGACTGCAAAGCTGTGAAGCCGTGGCCAGTAGGCACGTGTCTCGCCGCCTTCCTCAACACGTGTGGAAGAGAAGCGCTCGGAAATGGCAGAGATCACCGACGAGTCCAGTCCGCCGGAGAGCAACACGCCGTAAGGCACGTCGCTCATCAGCTGACGCTTCACGGCCGACATCAGTCCCTGACGGATCTCCTCAACGGCCTGACCGTAAGACAGGGCAGTTTGGGGGCGAGTCTTTCCTTCCATCCAATCACGGTGATAATAGCGCTTCATGCCCGGATCCTTGCTCCAATAGTAGTGACCGGGCAGGAACGGCTCGTAATGATCGCACTGTCCTTCCAGTGCTTTCAACTCACTGGCGACATATACCTTGCCGTCAGGATCGTAACCTATATAAAGAGGTATCACGCCGATAGAGTCGCGGGCTACGAGAAATGAGCCATCCTCGGCATCATAGAGCGCAAAGGCAAAGATGCCGCTGAGCTTCTCTATCATGCTGACGATGGAAGCATGCAAGGACTCGGCCGATGTCTGTGAGCGCGCTGCCTCCTTCCACTGACGGTACAGGGCAAGGATCACTTCGCAGTCGCTGCCCGTCTGGAAAGCATAGTCGGGGAACGACGACCGGATGTCGAGGTGGTTGTAGATCTCTCCGTTCACGGCGAGCACTTCCTTCTTGTCGGGCGAGAACAGTGGCTGCTTACCGCTCTCCGGGTCTACAATGCTCAGTCGCTCATGACAGAGGATGGCTGAGCTGCCGGTGTAGATACCACTCCAGTCCGGTCCGCGATGACGGATCTTCTGACTCATACGCAACGCCTTCTGGCGCAAATCAGGAGTCTGCTCCTGAATGTTGAAAATTCCTACTATTCCACACATGGTTGTAAAAGCTGTTAAGTTTGTGAATGTATACGTTGAAATTCCCAAGGGCAAGCGTCACCGGAGTGACGATGCCCGTGGGAGATGTGTCTTTCATTAGATATTGTATGCTGATTCTCCGTGCTCGTAGATGTCGAGTCCTTCTTCCTCCACACGCGTGTCTACACGCATGCCAATGGTCTTATCGATGATGACAAAGATGATCCATGTCAGCACGCCACTGAAAACGATGCCGAAGACTGTGGCGATGAGCTGCACGCCCAGCTGATGCCAGTCGCCATAGAGTGCGCCACAGACGCCACCGGTCACCGCTTTGGTGGCAAAGACACCGGTCAGAACAGAACCGATGATACCACCGATGCCGTGAACACCAAAGGCGTCGAGTGCGTCGTCGTAGCCGCAGACTCGTTTCACGAAGGCCACCATGAAGTAGCAGATCGTGGAAGTGATGAGTCCTATACAGATAGCTCCAAGTACGTCCGTGCTGCCGGCTGCCGGCGTGATGGCCACCAAGCCAGCCACTGCACCCGTGCACATGCCCACGCAGGTGGGACGGCCGCTGTAGATCCAGTCGATCGTCATCCACGTGACGGCGGCTACTGCTGTTGCCAGATGAGTGACAAGGAAAGCGTTGGCGTCAAGACCGTCGGCGGTCAGGCCGCTGCCTGCGTTGAAACCAAACCATCCCAGCCACAGCATGGCGGCACCGATGAACACAAAGGGAACGTTGGTGGCTGGAATAGGACGACCCGGACGATAGCCGGTACGACGACCCAGCATCAGAGCGGTCACCAAGGCAGCGACACCAGCATTGATATGTACCACCGTGCCACCGGCAAAGTCAATGGCACCCATCTGCTGGAGGAAACCGCCACCCCAGACGAAGTGGGCCATGGGATAATAGACGATGACAGACCAAAGAATGGTGAACAGCAGAAAAGCCGAGAAGCGCATGCGCTCGGCAAACGCACCAATGATCAGCGCAGGAGTGATCACGGCAAACATGCACTGGAAGAGTACAAACGTCAACTCGGGGATATGGGCCGGAGCCAACACCGAGTGAATGGTCACGCCATGGAGAAATGCCTTATCGAAACCTCCGATCACGCCTCCCAAAGCCGTACCCTGAAGACTGGTACCAAACACCCAGCTGTAGCCAATGGCTACCCAGAGAATGCTGCCCACGGCAGTGCAGATGAGACACTGCATGAGAATGCTAAGGATGTTCTTTGAACGTACGAGGCCGCCATAGAACAATGCCAGGGCCGGAACGGTCATAAACATCACTAAGATAGTGGCAGTGGTGATCCACGCTGTATTTCCTGTATCAATCATAATGGTTGAGTTGTTTTACTATTCGTTTGCTTCTGTCCTTGTCTTGATGGTTACTTACACAGAATCTTTTTGAATCAGTTGATGAATAATGAGTTGTAATGCTAACAAAGTTTGGAGACGTGTTCCGATGATGTTTGGAAACGTGTTCCGATGGAAAGACCTCGGTCTCCCCGAAGGGAGGCTGAAGTCTTCAAGTATTAGAGTTAAGTGGATACTATCCGTTGTAGCAGCTCTCGCCGTGCTCGTAGATGTCAAGTCCCTCTTCCTCCACGCGCTTGTCAACACGGAGTCCAACGGTGTGCTTGATCGTCCAGAAGAGTACTATACCGCAGGCGGCTGCCCAAGCGTCTACACAAAGAACGCCGAAGGCCTCTGCACCAAAGAATCCGAAGCCGTGACCATAGAAAGCACCCTCACTGGTGGAGAACAAACCGGTCAGCAAAGTACCGAGAACACCATTGACCCAGTGAACGGAACTGGCACCGACAGGGTCGTCGATATGAAGTTTCTGGTCGATGAACTCAACGGCAAACGGCAGTGCGATACCGCAGCAGACGCCGATGATGATAGAACCAACCACTGACACGCAGTCGCAACCGGCTGTGATACCTACCAAACCGGCAAGAATACCGTTCAGTGTCAATGAGAAGGATGGCTTGCCATACTTCAGCCAAGTGAGGAACATGGTTGCCAGACCGCCACAGGCGGCTGCCATGTTGGTCGTCAGGAACACGTGGCTGATGGCCTCACGGTTGACCTGACCACTTGCAGCAAGCTGAGAGCCCGGGTTGAAACCGAACCAGCCAAACCAGAGGATGAACACACCGAGAGAAGCCAGCGTCAGGCTGTGACCCGGAATAGCGTTGCTCTTGCCGTCCTTGCGGTACTTGCCCAAACGGGGACCAAGGAAGATGGCACCCACCAAAGCCAGTACACCACCAACAGAGTGCACAACCGTGGAACCGGCAAAGTCGTGGAACGCATGACCGAAGGTGTCCATCATGAAACTGCCGTCAGCAGCGTTGCAAAGCCAGCCGCCGCCCCAGGTCCAGTGACCCTCGACAGGATAGATGATCAAAGAAATGAAGAACGAATAGACAACATACATGTTGAACTTCGTACGCTCTGCCATGGCGCCAGAAACAATGGTAGCTGACGTAGCACAGAAGACGGTCTCGAACATCAGGAAGCCCTCTGTTGGCAAACCGTTGGCATTGTGGTAGAAAGAGAGATCGCCGAAGTTGGGCATGCCGATGAAGCCCTGACCATCAGAACCGAACATAAAGCCGAAACCGACAAACCAGAAAAGCACTGAGCCCAGCATGAAGTCGACGAAGTTCTTGAACAGAATGTTTGTGGTGTTTTTACGCCGGGTGAAACCCGCCTCACAATAGGCGAAACCTGGTTGCATAAAGAATACGAGCATGGCTGCAAGCAGCATCCATACGGTATCTATGGAAATGCTTAAATCTTGAACTGTCATAATACGATTGATTTTTTTGTTACCCTAATTGTGTTTCTATGTTCTCTCTATTGCATCCACCTTCTCTCTATATATAATAATAGGAAAGCATCCGTTTCCTTTATATATTAGGAAAGAAAGCGTGCAGAAGCGTTACTTCTCCTGCTCTGCATTATACAGGGCAATGTCTCCGCGCTCGCCGGTGCGGATGCGGATGGTGTCCTCAACCGGAATGATGAAGATACGTCCATCGCCGATCTCACCAGTGCGGGCGGCGTCTGTGATGGCCTTGACGGTCTTGTCGACGTTCTTGTCACGCACGACGATGTTCATCAAAACACGCTCAATACTGCTCGTATCGTACATCACGCCACGATAGATTCGGGCCTGGCGCATCTTTCCCTCACCACGGACATCGTAATAGGAAAACCATTCGATGTCAGCGGCAAGCAATGCTTCCTTTACATCCTCAAATTTAGTCTTACGGATGATCGCTTCAATCTTCTTCATAACTTACCTTTCTTTATGGTTAAACTTATGGTTGCTTACGTATTGTAATCTTTCGAGTGCAAAGTTAATACATTTTGTTTATACAGACAACTAACTGTGCTCTTTTTGTTAGCGTTATTTTTTTATTGCTTGCAACGTGCCTCGTAAAAGGGTGGTTTCATTGATAAACTGTAATGACTTTCGGCCACAGACATTACAATTTCACACTTCCATAGAAAAAGTTACTAAAAAATGTCGTGCTTCTCTTTGCAGTTCTATCTTTTTGTATTAACTTTGCAGCGTATTCAAAACATTAAGTCAATCAATAAGAAATAAATTGCTTCATTATGTCAAAGACCATTCACTTCACAAAGATGCACGGGGCTGGTAATGACTATATATACGTCAACACCTTATTATATAATATCCCCGATCCGAGCGCAGCCTCCATCGCATGGAGCAAGCCGCATACGGGCATTGGCAGCGATGGACTGGTGCTTATTGGCAAACCGAAGGACGGGGAGAAAGCCGACTACTCGATGCGCATCTTCAATGCCGACGGTTCTGAAGCTATGATGTGCGGAAATGCCAGCCGGTGCATCGCCAAGTATCTTTATGAGAAAGGTATCACCGACAAGACTACGATCAGATTGGAGACGCTTTCCGGTGTGAAGATCCTCAGCCTGCATCTGAAAGCTGGAAAAGTGGAGAGTGTCACGGTAGATATGTTAGAGCCTGCCTTTGATGTCAAAGAGCAATACACTGGGCATACACCCGACGAGTTGAACAGCGTCAAAGCCTTGGCTGACCACGTCCTACGGACAGAAGACGGAAAGCCCAAGAGTCTCTTCGTGAGTATGGGCAACCCACATTACGTCATCTTCGTGGACGATGTTCAGCACATGGATATCACAACGTTAGGAAAGTTATTGGAGAGAGAGAAAGCCTTCCCACAGCGATGCAACATTGAGTTTGCACAGCTTGTGGGTGAAGGCAAGCTTCGCACCCGTGTCTGGGAACGGGGTAGCGGCATCACCATGGCTTGCGGCACAGGCGCTTGCGCCACAGCCGTAGCCGCAGCAAAGCTCGGTGTCTGCGGCAGACACGCTGTCATCGCCATGGACGGCGGCGATCTCGACATCACATGGAGTCCGAACGACAACCATGTATATATGACCGGACCGGCTGCCTTCGCCTTTGAGGGCGACATAGAACTGCCGGAAGATAAATAGGCAGACACGCTGAGAGACATAGAAAACGATAATGACAAACTTAACACACAACATAAAAGGAATTTAAGAATATGGCATTAGTAAACGAACACTTCCTGAAATTACCCGGCAACTATTTGTTTGCTGACATTGCCAAAAGGGTCAACGCCTTCAAGGTGTCGCATCCCAAGGTCAAGGTAATCAGCCTGGGTATCGGCGATGTGACGCGGCCGTTGGCTCCTGTGGTCATCGAAGCTATGCACAAAGCTGTGGATGAGATGTCCAACAAGGCCACTTTCCGTGGCTATGGACCAGAGAGAGGTTACGACTTCCTGCGCGAGGCTATTCAGAAAAACGATTTTCTGCCAAGAGGTATCCACATTGATCTCAACGAGATCTTCGTCAACGACGGTGCGAAAAGCGACACCGGAAACATTCAGGAAATCCTGCGCTGGGACAACAACATCGGCGTGACGGATCCTATCTATCCCGTATATGTCGACTCCAATGCGATGATCGGACGCGCAGGCGTCTTCGAAAATGGCAAATGGACAGACGTCACCTATTTCCCATGTACGGCAGACAACAACTTCGTACCACAGATTCCTGACCGTCACGTGGACATGATTTACTTGTGCTACCCCAACAATCCGACAGGTACTGTGCTTCCGAAAGAGGAACTTCGCAAGTGGGTGAACTTCGCACTGCGCAATGATTCCATTCTCTTCTACGATGCCGCTTATGAAGCATACATCACCGATCCGGAGATTCCCCACTCTATCTATGAGATCAAGGGAGCACGCAAATGCGCGATAGAGTTCCACAGCTACAGCAAGACGGCTGGCTTCACCGGTGTGCGTTGCGGCTACACGATCATCCCGAAAGAGTTGACAGCCGTGACCGTTGATGGCAAGCAGCGCGTCAATCTCAATCAGTTGTGGGATCGCCGACAGAGCACGAAGTTCAACGGAACAAGCTATATCAGCCAGCGTGCCGCCGAAGCCATCTACACACCAGAGGGCAAGAAACAGATCCAAGAGACCATAGACTACTACATGGAGAACGCGAAGATCATGCGCGAGACGCTTAGTAAGCTCAGCTATAAGGTCTATGGCGGTGTCAACGCTCCTTATCTGTGGGTCAAGACGCCCGACGGCATGGACAGCTGGAAGTTCTTCGAACAGCTGCTCTACGGATGCGGTGTTGTCTGCACACCGGGTGTGGGCTTCGGACCAAGCGGCGAAGGCTATTTCCGCCTGACGTCCTTTGGCAACCGTGAAGACGTGCGTGAGGCTATGCGACGCATCGCCGAGTGGTCACTGAAGAAGTAAGATATATCCGGAATGCAGCAGTAGCCGCGAGAAGCAGCAAGAAACTGCAAATGCAGAGAGAGACCCACATGTCGAAAGACATCGGTCTTGAAGAGAAAACAGAGAGAAACGCAAGTGAGAGAAAACGGCAGACTGTCTTTCAGGATCGTACTGCCAAAATATGAACAATTAAAAATAAGTCGTTATGAAAAAGGTAAGAAGAATGATGTGTCTGGCTGCCATTGCCATGACAGCACTCACTGCAAGTGCTCAGGACAAAGTAGAGGGTACGATCAGTACCGATGTTGTCAACCAGTATATCTGGCGTGGACAAGACTTAGGCGACGTGAGCATCCAGCCAACGCTGGGCATAGCTTACAAAGGGTTTTCTCTATCTGCATGGGGCAACGTGGGCTTGTCTGACAAAGACGACACCAAAGAGTTGGACCTCACTGCTACTTACACGACAGGAGGCTTCCACATTGGGGTGACAGACTACTGGTTCAATTCGCCCAACGACAAATACTTCGCTTACAAGGCTCACGAGACGAGCCATGTGTTTGAGGGAAACATCGGTTACGACTTCGGTCCGCTGGCTGTCAACTGGTATACCAACTTCGCAGGAAACGATGGAGTGAACAAAGACGGAGACAGAGCCTACTCGTCCTATTTAGAGTTGGCCGCACCTTTCAAACTGGCTTCTCTTGACTGGACCGCCACAGTAGGTGCCGTACCTTACCGCACTTCGTTCTACGCCAAAGCCGACGGTTTCGCTGTCACAAACCTGGGATTGAAGGCTTGTAAAGACATTGAGATCACCAAGTCCTTCTCTGTTCCGGTCTTCGCCGGCGTGTATGCCAACCCCAGCACACAGAAGGCTTACTTCACTTTCGGCTTCACTCTGCATCCATAACCCACAACCGACAGCAGGAACAGCCTGCTAATAAAAACAAGAAACAACGTGGTGACCTCCTCAGCGAGGCACCACATCTATAAAGAACTTTAACATCAACATTAAGAAATATGACTAGTTTACGATTTGATGCCGTCGCTGAGGCATCACGCAGAAAGCCCGTTGAGGTCATCTCACCGGTAGAGCGTCCTTCAGAATTCTTCGGCAAGAAAGTGTTCAACCGTCAGAAGATGTACAAATATCTTCCGTCGAAGGTGTATGACAAGCTTATTGATGTTATCGACAACGGTGCACAGCTCGACCGCAGCATTGCCGATGCAGTGGCAGCAGGCATGAAGCAGTGGGCCGACGAGAATGGCGTCACACACTATACTCACTGGTTCCAGCCTCTGACAGAGGGAACGGCAGAGAAGCACGATGCCTTTATCGAGCATGACGGCAAGGGCGGTATGATTGAGGAATTCTCCGGTAAGCTGCTCGTACAGCAGGAGCCTGACGCATCCAGCTTCCCCTCTGGCGGTATCCGCTCGACCTTTGAGGCACGTGGCTACTCTGCTTGGGATCCTACATCACCTGTGTTTATCATCGACGACACGCTGTGTATCCCGACGATCTTCATTTCGTATACCGGTGAGGCACTGGACTACAAGGCACCTCTGCTGCGCGCGCTCCACGCCGTGAACGTTGCCGCTACCGATGTCTGTCATTATTTCTATCCCGACGTGAAGAAGTGTATCAGCAACTTGGGATGGGAGCAGGAGTACTTCCTCGTCGACGAGGATCTCTATGCCGCACGTCCTGACCTTATGCTGACAGGCCGCACACTGATGGGCCACAGCTCTGCCAAGGACCAGCAGATGGACGACCACTACTTCGGAACCATTCCCGAGCGTGTTCAGGCCTTCATGAAAGACCTTGAGATTCAGGCTTTGGAGCTTGGCATTCCCTGCAAGACACGTCACAACGAGGTCGCTCCTAACCAGTTTGAGTGCGCCCCTATCTTCGAGGAAACCAACTTGGCTGTCGACCACAACATGCTGTTGATGAGCCTGATGAAGAAGGTTGCCCGCAAGCATGGCTTCCAGGTACTGCTTCACGAAAAGCCTTTCGACGGCATCAACGGTTCCGGTAAACACAACAACTGGAGTCTTTCTACCGACACGGGCATCCTGCTCCACGGTCCAGGCAAGACTCCTGAGGACAACCTTCGCTTCATGGTGTTCATCGTCGAGACGTTGATGGGTGTATACAAGCACAATGGTCTGCTGAAAGCTTCTATCATGAGTGCTACCAACGCTCACCGTCTGGGTGCCAACGAAGCACCTCCAGCAATCATCTCTTCCTTCCTTGGCAAGCAGGTTTCTGACATTCTTGACCATATCGAAAAGGCCGACAAGAAGGATCTGTTCAATATCAAGGGCAAAGAGGGCGTGACGATTGACATCCCAGAGATTCCTGATATCTTGCGCGACAACACTGACCGCAACCGTACTTCTCCATTTGCTTTCACCGGCAACCGCTTTGAGTTCCGTGCTGTAGGCTCTGAGGCTAACTGCGCCAGCGCCATGATCGTACTGAACACAGCTGTCGCTGAGGCTCTGACAGACTTCAAGAAGCGTGTAGATGCTATCATTGCCAAAGGCGAAGACAAGTTCTCTGCCATCATCGACGTGTTGCGTTCTGACATCAAGACCTGCGCTCCTATCCACTTCGACGGCAACGGCTACAGCGACGAATGGGTTGCTGAGGCTGAGAAGCGCGGTCTGGACACCGAGAAGAGCTGCCCCGTGATCTTTGACCGCTACCTCGACGAGGCAAGCATCAAGATGTTTGAGTCGATGGGCGTGATGAAGGAGAACGAGCTGAAAGCACGTAACGAAGTGAAATGGGAGACCTATACCAAGAAGCTTCAGATCGAGGCTCGTGTACTCGGAGACCTGAGTATGAACCACATCATCCCGGTAGCTACTCACTATCAGAGCCAGTTGGCCAAGAATGTGGAGAACATGATGGACATCTTCGGAGCTGAGGAAGGCAAGAAACTCAGTGAGCGCAACCTGAAGATCATCAAGGAAATTGCTGAGCGTACCTCCATCATTGAGAAGGGTGTAGAAGACCTTGTCAATGCCCGTAAGGTCGCTAATAAGATAGAAGATGCCCGCGAGAAGGCTGTCGCCTACCATGACACCGTGGAGTCGAAGTTCCAGCCGATCCGTTATCAGATCGACAAGTTGGAGCTGGTAGTTGCCGACGAGCTTTGGACCCTGCCGAAGTATCGCGAGCTTCTGTTCATCCGATAAGCAAGGACAATCTATTTCTTTTATTGGTTGTTTAAGTTTGCTTGGTGCTTTTGCCGTGAGGCAAGGGCACCTTTTTTATGCATATATATAATGAGCAACAGACGTATATTTAATAAGGAGCATACATCTGGCGAATAGCAAACACAGATCTTGTGTATCCATCCATTTTAGGCCGCCTTTTCTATAAGCTGTAAATTTTCGACCTTTGCCGAAAATTTACAGCTTTATGTTTAATCTCAACGAGAATAACCAGTTTTTCCTCTCCAATTCCCCA
>NZ_JAMXSP010000024.1:0-44400 GCF_025457485.1 Hallella absiana | reverse complement strand
GCTGAATATCTATTCATGCAACAACGCTTATGCTGATGTGTTCCAGAATGACTTTGGATAACACCGGCAACTTATGGTCGTGATTTTGCGTATTGCCTCAAGTCGCATGGTGGGGTAAGGGGTATTTATATGTCTTTATGGTGACATTCGATGCACTGTGCCCCCTTTTTACTAACGATGCAGATTATTTTCGCTTCTGTATCATATTAGGCGCGTAGTTGCGGATTTGAGGTTGGAATGCTTCTCACCATTGTGGGAACACGACACTACACTCCAGCCGAAAAGCTTGGAGACTACCTCAAGGAAGTCCCTAATCACAAAATGATGCTTATGGCAGAGCCCTACAACAAAGAGGATCCGGATGCCGTAGCGGTGTTTGACATCGACCGCGCCTGCATTGTGGGGTACATCCGGTGGGAAGACCTGCCGAAGGTGCACCGGCTAATGACACTCCACAGCGGTACCACCATTTTGCTGCACGTCGTAGGCCTCGTACCCCGCCACCACACTTCGCTCATGGCGTACCCAGTGGTAGACGGTATGGAGATTACCGATCTCAGCGGTCCGGAGGCGGCAAGATTCATCAACTCAACTGATGTTTTTGGCTGCTTGGTGCGGTCGCTCCCCTCGATACATCCGAATGTCAAGAAAGTCATTTATGACTGTTTCAGATACTTGCGGGATCGTATCGGCATTAACATTCCGCAGCACATGCTCTCGGCTTTTTGCAGGAGCATAGAGTATGACAAATGTAACAACAATTCCACAACGAAAATCGACCAGCTTATTGCACAAAACACAGGAAAGGTAACTCATGAATAAAGAAAATTCTTTTACGCCCGATCAGCTGATGGACATGGTGAAGAGTATCACGTCGAATGCTCGTATAGGACAGTTCATCGTGGAGAATCACGGTACGGTCAACTACAACGAGAAAGAAGCCGCACCGCCTGACGATCGCCACATGAGACAGGTACTCCAAGAACTGTTAGTGGCGAAGGATGAAAACGGTAACAAGCTGATGGTAGAGCAGCAGCAATGGTTCGCTGTCTTTCGCGTGCTTGTGGAGTATGGCAACTATCCCAGGCAGATGTCCGACTTCGCCCGCGCCATGGCGCAGTTGGGCATGGACCGGGCTACCCCTGCTTGCAAGCACGACAGCCTGCGCAAAGCCAGCCAGACTTTTCCCCGCCTTGCCTGCAAGGTCTCGCAATGGCAGCAATACAGTTCGCTCAGCGAAGCCTATGCCAAGCAGTGCAAGGTCGCCGACTGGCTCATCAAGAGGATGGTATAGATTTTCTATAGCTTCTATAGTATCTATAGCTTCTATAGTTTCTATAGTATCTATAGCATCTATAGCATCTATAGCCCCCCAAAAAAATAATAATCTCTTAAAATCATAAACCATGGAAACGGATTCTCCGCAAAAAGTCTTGAAACAAGTCGTCAATTATAAGACTCTACATTTCTATCAAAAAAGCGATGTGCTCTACCAGCTCACCTGCATCTTCTGCCAACGCTTCCTGCCCCTGTGCGGTGACCGCACGGTGGACCAAATGGTGCAGGCGGCACGGTCCTGCAAACAAAACATTGTGGAGGGCTCTGAAGACGGTGCCACATCCTCCGAGACAGAGATCAAGCTCATCAACGTGGCACGGTCCAGCAACGACGAGCTCCGAGAGGATTATCTCGACTTCATCAAGAAACATAATCTGCCGCTTTGGGCTCCTGGACATAAGCGCTTCAAGCCCATGCAGGAATATACGCGCCAGCACAATGTCTTGGAAGATTATCTCCCTTATACCGAGAAGTGGTTGCCTGGGGAGTTTGCCAATACCTGTCTGACACTATGTTATCAGGTCGATGCGATGATGAACCACTATCTCCAGCGGCTGGAGAAGCAGTTCGTCGAGCAGGGTGGCATCAAGGAGCGCATGTATGCCGCCCGCACCGGCTACCGCAAGCAGCAGGATGAAAAGATGAAGAATCTTGAATCCGAAAACGCCAGCCTCAAAACTGAAAACGCCAGCCTCAAATCCGAAAACGCCAGCCTCAAAGCTGAAGCTGACCAATGGAAGGCCAAATACAACGATCTCCGCATCCGCGCGCTCAACGCTTACAACAAACAACAGGAGGAGATAAAAGAGCTTAAAGACAAGCTGGAAAAGCAACAGACTGCTGGATAGCAGCTATGGCCTCTATAGCTTCTATGGCTTCTATAGCCTCTATAGCCTCTATGGCTTCTATAGTATTCTATCGCTTCTCTCGGCTTTAGTTCTTACCTTTCCTCAAATCGTTCCTTTTTTCCCAAAATTGTTCCCAACCGTGAGAAAACTCCCGGTTGGGATTTTTTTTACCTTAACTTTGCCACAGAAAACAAACCGGAGGTGGCCACCTTCCTATTTCAAAACTTTTTAATAAATACAAGTCTATGAAGAAAGAATTCAAAGTAGTTAAGCTCCTCGCCCTTCGTCAGGGCACTTCGGAGCGCACTGGACAAGAGTGGAAAAGCCGCGAGGTCGTGCTCGAATCAACCGAGGCCGTGATGTATCCCGACCTTATCGTGGCCACCCTGCGCGGCGACTGGGCTGAGAACCCAGGAGTCGAGGAAGGCGACATCGTGGAAGCAGGACTGAGCTTCTTCGCCCACGAGAAGGACGGGAGATGGTACAACAACATTAGAGTAATCAAAATTGAGAAGAAATGAACAATGGATTGATAAACTTTCATCACGAGATGTTCGGTGATATCCGGGCAATAGAAAAAGACGGGGAACCGTGGTTCGTGGGAAAGGACGTGGCTGAGGCACTGGGATATTCTGTTGCAAGAAAAGCTATTCGTGACCACGTAGACGAAGAAGACAAGCAAATCCTAACGTTCCAAAACTGAACCTTTGGAAGCCAGGACATTCCGAACAGAGGGCTTACCATCATCAACGAGTCGGGTCTCTACTCTCTCGTCCTTTCCTCGAAGCTCCCTTCTGCCAAGAAGTTCAAGCACTGGGTCACCGCCGAGGTGCTGCCCTCCATCCGTCGCCACGGTGCCTACGCCACGGCACCGACGATAGAAAAGATCATCGCGTCTCCGGAGTTCGGCATCGCACTGCTGAAGAGTCTCCAACAGGAGCAGAACATGCGACGGGAGGCTGAGCAGCGGGTGAGAAAGCTGCAGCCTTTGGCCGACTACACCGCCCTTATACTGGCCTGCCCCGAAACGGTGAGCGTCTCGCAGGTGGCGCAGGACTACGGCATGTCGGCAGTGGCGTTCAACCGCATCCTCAACCGCGCCGGCATACAGTACAGCGTCGGCGGACAGTGGGTGCTCTACGCGGCCTACAAGGACCGGGGACTGGTGCAGAGCTATACGTTCAACTACCGCCACAACGACGGCACCGACGGCTGTCGGATGTACACACGATGGACGCAGCGCGGACGGCTCTTCCTCTACGACATTTTGAAAAAGATAGGTATCATCCCTATGATTGAAAAAAACAAATGACTATGAAGATTAATTTGATATTATCCGACGACGACTACCGTCGCATCCTTGCCACGCCGAAGCGTGTGCGTGGCACTATCTGCCAAAACTCGCCCGAGGAGTTCTGCTTCCGGGCGTACAGTGAGAGCAATGAGTCTGAGCAGCTGCCCAAGCGGCAGTTCAAGACCAAACACTCCACGACCACGGTCAACAAGAAGCGCATCCGGCTCTATATGAGCATTCCGCGCGAGGAGACCACCGACCCGACAGAGATCATCTACGACGAGGTGGACGACGCCGCCAGCTTCGTGGAACAAGCCCTTCCCCTTTAATCCCCTCCCCAAGGGGAGGGGAGAGAGCCTCACCCCCAACCCCTCTCCAAGGGAGAGGGGAGTGATATGCTTCAAGACACCCATGCATCCACTAACAACGCGTCAGCCCAAACGCCCGCAGAGCATTCTACTCCCCTCTCCTTTGGAGAGGGGCTAGGGGGTGAGGCTGATATTAAATTTTACAATTATGTTTGACTATATTCAAAACATTCGTTCGCACCATACGGTGCCATGCACCGCCGAGATTCTTCACACGGTGATGCGCTCGACGATCGTCGGCCAGACCTGCGCCGAGATTGCCGACTGCCATGAGCAGCTGCTGCGGGGCGAGATGAGCCGCGAGGACTTCGAGACGAAGAAGACCGAGTTGAAGAAGCGGCTCCCTGCCTTCTGCTTCCACGCTCATTTCAAGAACGGACGACGGCTCAATGCTGAGGCTATTGCCTCGGGTCTGTCGATACTTGACATCGACCACATCAAGGGCTCGCCCGAGGTTTTCTTCCATGAGAAAGTCAAGGACCGCGTGAAAGAGTTGGGCATCGTCCTCGCTCATAAGACACCCAGCGGTGAGGGCCTTCGCTTAGTGTTCATTATTCCGCAGGGCATGGGACTTGTGGAGGCGCAGCAGTGGCTGGCGAAGCAGATAGGCTTGGAGGCTTTTGATGAGGCTTGCAAGGATTTGGCGCGCTGCTCGTTTGCAGTGCCGGAGGAGTATGTGCTGTTTCTTGATGAGGAGGAGCTGTTCAAGGAGCCTCAACAGCCTCACCCCCAACCCCTCTCCAAAGGAGAGGGGAGTGATATGCTTCAAGACACCCTTGCTACCACTAACAACGCGGCAGCCATAACGCCCGCAGAACATTCTCAGCCTCACCCCCGCCCCCTTTCCCAAGGAGAGGGGAGTGATATGCTTCAAGACACCACTGCGTCCACTAACAACGCGGCAGCCATAACGCCCGCAGAGCATTCTACGCCCCTCTCCCTCGGAGAGGGGTCGGGGGTGAGGCTTCTTTTCGTCTTCGACCTCTGCCGTGAGCAGGCGGGGCTGAAAGACGTGGACATCAATGCGCGCGGCTCCCGCCACAACTCGCTGCTTGCCATCCTCAGCGTCGGTGCTGCGCGGCTGCTCTCCGAGGCGGAGGCGATGGCAGTGGTGGAGCGGCGGATGCCCGAGTTCTATAAGGAGCCCGACTGCCGCCAGCTCATCCACGACTTCTACGCCAAATATCACGACGACTCGAAGATCATGTCAGCCACCGTGCAGCGCATCAACGCTCGCGCCGAACAGCTTGCACAGAGAGCCAAAGAAAAGCAGGAGGATAGCGAGGAAGAAGAGGAGGATAGTGAGGATAGTGAGAATAGTTTCTATAGCGGCTATAGAAGCTATAGCGCCTATAGCAGCTATAGCAACGATGGCAACGACAAGAGCCATGACAACATTCCCGCCGACATCCCTCCCATCCCCGGCTTGAAGCAGAGTCTCACTGGTGTTCCGGAGCAGATGCGGATGCCGGCCCTCTGTGCCCTGCTGCCGATGGCTGCCGCCTATGCCGACGACGTGACCTTCCGCTATTGCGACGGACGTGAGCAGCGGCTCGGACTGATGAGCATCGTCGTCGGTGAGCAGGCCTCGGGCAAGAGCGTCTGCAAGGACATCATCGACCTGTGGCGACAGCCCATGGACGAGGACGATGAGCAGGGGCGGCGCAAGGAGGACGAGTGGAAGAAGAAGCGCAAGAACCGGCGGGCCAACGAGAAACTCGACCCCGAACCGGAGGTGCTCATCCGCGACGTGCCCATCACCATCTCGTGCTCCACGCTCTTGAAGAGACTCAAGAACGCGCAGGGCCACACGCTCTATTCCTTCTGCTCGGAGCTCGACACATTGCGCAAGACCAACGGTGCGGGCTCATGGTCGTCGAAGTACGACATCTACCGCCTCGCTTTCGACCACGATGAGTGGGGTCAGGACTACAACAGTGACCAGGCCGAGAGCGGAATGGTCAGCGTGGGTTACAACTGGACCATCCTCGGCACCTACGGAGCTCTGGGCAAGTGCTTCAAGGGCGAGAATATCGAGAACGGACTCTCCTCGCGCATCATCGTCAGCGAGATGCCCGACTCGGCTTTCGCTCCGATGCCCACCTTCCAAGACCGCCGGGACCGTGATGCCCAGGCGATTCTCGATGCCGTCGGCACGCTGCGCGCCAAGCACGGCTATGTCGACACGCCTCGGCTGCGCAAGGCCATTGCCCAGTGGGTCGAGGACAAACGTCAGCAGGCGCTCCAGCGCATCGACCGGGTCATGGATACCTACCGCCGCCGTGCAGCCGTCATCGGCATGCGCTGTGGCGTGGTGGCGTGCCTGCTCTCGGGTGAGAAGGAGACGAAGCATGTCATCGACTTCGCGCTGATGATGGCCGAATACGTTCTTCAAGAGCAGTGCCGACTCTTTGGCGACGTCCTCCGCAAGCAGTATGCCGCCGACGCTGACGACACCCGTCGCAACTCGAAGAACCGAGCCGTCTTTGACCGCTTGGCCGACACCTTCACCTCCCACGACATCCTCGCACTGAAAAATGATGTCTCCGATGCCGCTGCCCGGATGATTATCAAGCGATGGCGTGAGGCGGGGTGGGTCGAGACACTGCCAAGACAAAAAGGCGACAAAGGACAAAGATACAAAAAGGTGAAGCGTAACACCGTAACAGCGTAACACCGTAACATTTATAGGTATCGGAAGCCCCTCTCTAACTCTCCCCAAGGGGAGAGAACCGCGATACCCGTCAAAAACCATTCAATTGTTTAACTCATTAAAAAAATCCCTCCCTCCTCTTTGGTAGGGCTATTCTCCTCCCTTTAGGGAGGCCGGGAGGGTCTTGTAATCATGATAGAACTCCATCTGAAACGCATCGCGAAGCGTCCCACCTACACCATCGGCCGCCTCAGTATCCGCCGCCGTGAGCGCGGAACGTTCACTCCTTGGACCTCTTTCTGTGACACCCTTGAGCCCCATTGGGTCGACTTCCACCACGGCGGCCGCAAGACCAAGGGCAAGACCGCCATCCCCGAAGGCCGCTACCCGATAGTGGTGACGATGAGCCCACGGTTCAAGCGCTGGCTTCCGCTGCTCGTCGGCGTGCCCCACTACAGTGGCATCCGCATCCATAGCGGCAACACCGCCGCCGACACCGAGGGCTGCATCCTCGTGGGTCGCAACACCGAAGTCGGCAAGGTCACCGACAGCCGCCGCACCCTCTACCGCCTGATGCAAGTCATCGACCACCGCGACGAGGGCGAGCCCGTGTTCATCGAAATAGAATAAACACAGCCTCACCCCCAACCCCTCTCCAAAGGAGAGGGGAGTGATATGCTTCAAGACACCCCCTTCATCCACTAACAACGCGGCAGCCAAAACGCCCGCAGAGCATTCTACTCCCCTCTCCCTCGGAGAGGGGCAAGGGGGTGAGGCTGTTGGCGTGAGGCTGTTGGGTGATGAGGCTTTTTTTACCACTTTCTGAACAGCTCGAAGCCGAACTTGCAGCCAAAGACGCGGTTGCCCCGTCCGTTGCTGGTGAAGAGTCCCACGGAAAACACTCGAGTCGTGAAGCCGTAGCCCACCTCGATGTAGGGATGGATATGATGGGCGTCGAGTGCCGAGACGTAGAAGCGCTCCATCTCGATGTAGTGGCCAGCCCATGGCACCCAGGAGAGAAAGAGCAGCGGGGACTCGTAGGTGAGGTTCATGCGGAGATAATAGTCAGAACTCTCATAGGTGGAGGAGCGCAACAACTCGAACTGTCCGCTCCAGTCGTCATTCCATCCGCCGGGGATATTGTTTTCCCTAAAGTTTTCATAGCTGAGGAAATAAGCTCTCTTTCCCTTGGAAGAGTAGAAGCCGAGTCCGCCATGGGCTTGCAGCGACTGCAGTCGGTTGAACCGGTAGATGTATTCTCCGTTCATCTCCCAACGCTCATAGGCCGTGTTGGAGCGTAGAATGCCTTTGAAAGACCGGTCATAGTCAATGGTGAAGATGGGGCCGTCCCATCCGCCGGGCCGGTATTGCAGTTGCACGGCAGGGGCAAAGGATCGGTAGGTGTCCGTCCATCCAAACCGTCGGAATTCCAGTTTGTTGACGGCCGTGCGCTGCTGAAAGAGCAATCCCAGCTGTATGCCGAAAATGCTGTTGGCGTCGTAGTTGAGCACCAGTCGTCCGTCGGCTTGCCGGAATTCATGCAGGCGGTCGAGAATCGTGGAGAGTTGGCTGGTGTCGGGCAATTCTTTTTGGATGTCATTCCGCACCTTGTCGCTATGGATGTTGTTGCCGTTTCCTACCTCTAATTTCAAGTAAGCATTTTTGCGTTTATGGAAATAGTAGTAGAGCGGCACGCGCCAATAAAACCGGTGCTGCTTGAAGGCGTAACCGCCTCGGAATCTCAAAGAGATCTCCTTCTGATCAGAGAACTGGTAGTTGCCACGGAGATCAATCTTATAGGTGATGCCGCGGTTGTGGTCGTAGCTCATATAAAGAGGATTGAGCACAGGGTTAAGTCGGATATAGCCTTGGTTGTTGACGCCAAAGTTTGACTTGAAGCGGTTGAGGGCGTTGTTGCCGATGACATCCCACAGCACATCCTTGACAAAGTCGTGTTTCTTGGGCATATTGACCTTTGTGAGCTCCACGGAATCTCTTTTGTATTTCTCGGTGAACATCTGGGTATAGAGCTGCAGCTCTTTGGGTGAGAGCGTGTCGGGTCGCAAGGACGACATGAGCTCATAGTCATCGCGCTTGGGGAAGGAGTCCACGGGAGGCTTCGGTCGTTGATAGCAGGCCAGCGCTTGCGCCCTGAGTTTGTTGCCGAGCAGGGCGAACCGGGTCTCAGCCTCACAATGCTGTGGCAACAGGGTGGTGAAGCCCTTGTCGCCGGGTGTGATGTTGAGCGTGAAGTCGATCATGTCGTATTCGCCTTTCAGCGTGCAGCGGAGGACGCGGCCGGTGTAGTAGTCGACCAGTGCCTCCCCGCTGACCAGTTGCGTGTTGTCGCGGCGTGGGCGAAAGGTGATGCGTGCGGTGCCGTTGAGGAGAAAGGCCACCCGATAGTGATAGAACTTGCGGTTGTCGGCATGGAAAGGCGAGAGGAGATAGTTCTCGATGATGGTCGTGTTGTAGATGTTGGGGTAGAGATAGCTCAGCACCCGGTCCCAGGCCTGGCGTCCGCGCGGTATCGTCGTGGTGTGCAAGAGCACTTGAGTGTCGGATCGTCTGCGCTTGTAGATGTTGTTTGAGAAAGTCTCGCTGATATAGTGGCGGTTATGTCCATGAGCGATGACATAGAGCGATGGCACCAGCATGAGCAGCGGGTTTTTCTTGTCGATGTCTATCGTGAAGCGGTTGTAAGCATAGGTGGCGTAGCCCTGCATGTGTGTGGTGTCCACTGTGGCGGCATAGTGAAACACCCGATGCAGCAGTGCTGTGTCAGCGCGCTCTCTTGCCCTCAATGGCAGTGCCATGAGAGCGAAGGAAGCAAGGATCAGAATCTGATGCCAGCCACGATGAATGTTCATAACCGATTTCTTTTCTCTTTCCGGTCGAAAAATGTTTAGTTATCCAATTCGCTCAGTTCCAGCCATCTCATGCTCTTCTCATCAAGTTCATCTTTAAGCTTAGGCAGACGTTTGCTTTTCTCTGTGAGCTCCTCTACGGAGAGCTGTCCGCTGCAGAGTTGCGTCTCCAGCAGCTTCTGCTCGTTTTCGAGTTGCTCGATGTCGGCGGTGAGCTGCTCAAACTCTCGTTTTTCCTTGTAGCTCATGCGGCGTCGGGTGTCGTGGTGATAGTCTTTCTTTGCGGGAGCTTTGTCGGCCCTGGTCTTCTCTTTGTCGCTGTCCTCTTTTGATTTCAGCGCGCTCCATTCGCGATACTGCGTGTAGTTGCCGGGGAAGTCCTTGACGACGCCCTCTCCCTTGAAGATGAGCAGATGGTCCACGACCTTGTCCATGAAGTAGCGGTCGTGGCTGACCACGATGACGCAGCCTGGGAAGTCTTCGAGATATTGCTCCAGCACCTGCAGGGTCTGGATGTCGAGGTCGTTGGTAGGCTCGTCGAGCACCAGGAAGTTGGGATTGCGCATGAGCACGGTGCAGAGGTAGAGCTTGCGGCGTTCGCCACCGCTGAGCTTGTAGACATAGTTGTGCTGCTGCTCCGGTGTGAACATGAAATAGTTGAGAAACTGCGAGGCCGTCATGTGTCGTCCCCCGCCGAGATCGATGTAGTCGGCAATGTCGGTGATGACATCGATGACCTTCTCGTCATTGTTGAATTGCAGCCCCTCTTGGGAGAAATAGCCGAAGCGCACCGTCTCGCCAATGTCGAACTTTCCGGAATCTGGCGGCACGATGCCCAAGAGCATCTTGATGAAGGTAGACTTGCCGGTGCCGTTGTTGCCGACGATGCCCATTTTCTCGAATCGGGCAAAGTTATAGTAGAAGTTGTCGAGGATGATCTTCTCGTTGCCCTTCGAGTCGGTGAATTTTTTTGAGACATATTGGCACTCAAAGATTTTCGAGCCAATATATACGTTGCTGGCCTTGAGTCTCATCTGGCGTTCCTCGATGCGCTGGTGGGCTTTGGCCTGCAGGTCGTAGAAGGCCTCCTCGCGGTAGCGTGCCTTGTGGCCACGGGCTTGTGGCATACGCCGCATCCACTCCAGTTCGGTGCGATATAGATTCTTTGCTCGTGCTATCTCAGCTGTCTGATTTTCAATGCGTTCCTGCCGCTTCTCTAAATAATAGCTATAATTGCCGTGATAGGAATAGATCGTCTCGTTGTCGAGTTCCAGGATCACTTGACAGACATGGTCGAGGAAATAGCGGTCGTGTGTCACCATCAGCAATGTGAGCGTGGAGCGTGACAGATAGCCCTCCAGCCAAACGATCATCTCAAGGTCGAGATGGTTGGTCGGCTCGTCGAGGATGAGGAAGTCGGGCTCGTTGAGCAGTGCATTGGCAAGCGCCACCCGCTTCTGCTGTCCGCCGCTGAGTTGTCCCATGGGCTGGTCGAGATCGGTGATGTGCAGTTGGGTGAGGATTTGCTTGGCTCTGAGGATCTTGTCGGGATTTCCCTCGTGATTGAAGCAAGCGTCGAGCACGCTCTCCTCAGCGTCGAACTTAGGGGTCTGCTCCAGGAATCCGATGCGTATGTCGTTGCGATAGATGATCTGTCCCTCGTCATAGCCTTCTTTTCCTGCGAGAATCTCCAGGAGCGTAGACTTTCCGGTGCCATTCTTGGCGATGAGTCCTACTTTCTGCCCTTCGCCTACCGAGAAGCAGATATTGCGGAACAGCACCTGCGCGCCGAAGGATTTGGTGAGATTTTGTACGTCTAAATAAGGTGTCATGATTTTTGTGAATTTCAACCTTTGATTTCCTTGAGGATCTCGTCGATGTAGTTGAGGACCTCGTCTTTTCCCGTTTTCTTTTCCGAGCTGGTGATGAAATAGGGTGGGAGCGTCTCCCATGTGTCGAGCAAGGCGTCCATCCACTGCTTGGCATTGCCCTTGGCTTTCACTGGTCCGAGCTTGTCAGCTTTTGTGAAGACGATAGAGAAGGGGATGCCACTCGCGCCGAGCCAGTCGACAAACTCGCGGTCGATCTTCTGCTGCTCGTGGCGGATGTCGATGAGCACAAAGACATTGCAGAGCTGCTCACGCTGAAGGATATAGGAGCGTATCATCTTGTCGAGCTTGTCCTGCACGGTCTTGGAGCGTTTGGCATAGCCGTATCCGGGGAGGTCGACGAGATACCATTCGTTGTTGATGATGAAATGGTTGATGAGCAGTGTCTTACCGGGAGTGGCGGAAGTCTTTGCCAAGCCTTTGTGGTTGCAGAGCATGTTGATGAGACTCGACTTGCCGACATTGCTTCGTCCGATGAAGGCAAACTCCGGCTTGTTGTCTTTGGGGCACAGCGACACTGTGGGTGCTGAGATGACAAATTGGGCTTTCTTGATGTCCATAGCTGAATGTTTTTGTGCAAAGATACTCATTTTTAACTAAAAAGCAATGATAGTTTTGTGGGAAACCTATTTTTTTACTACCTTTGCGCAAGAATATTAATACAAGGTAAAGAAAGAGAATCATTTATGTCTAAGAGATTTGCCGAACATACCGGTCTCGATCTGACGAAGATCAACGACGAGGTGTTGAAGGAATGGGAGAAGAACGACATCTTCCACAAGAGTATTGATGAGAGAGAGGGCTGCCCTCAGTTTATCTTCTTCGAGGGTCCTCCATCGGCCAATGGTCATCCCGGTATCCATCATGTGCTGGCACGCAGCATCAAGGATACCTTTAACCGCTACAAGACCATGCAGGGCTTCCAGGTGAAGCGCAAAGCAGGATGGGACACACACGGACTGCCCGTGGAGCTCGGTGTGGAGAAAGAGCTGGGTATCACCAAAAAAGATATCGACAACAAGAAATCAGATAAGTATATCTCGGTGGAGGACTATAACCACAAATGCCGCGAGAACGTGATGAAGTTTACGGCTGAGTGGCGCGAGCTGACCGAGAAGATGGGATATTTCGTCGATTTGGATCATCCCTATGTCACTTATCACAATAAATACATTGAGACCTTGTGGTGGTTGCTCAAGCAGCTCTACAACAAGGGGCTGCTCTATAAGGGCTACACCATCCAGCCGTATTCCCCCGCTGCCGGTACCGGACTGTCGAGCCATGAGCTCAACCAGCCGGGATGCTACCGCGACGTCAAGGACACCACGGTGACGGCGCAGTTCCTCATCACGGATCCGAAAGAGAAGTGGACAAAGTGGGGCAAGCCTTATTTCATCGCTTGGACCACCACGCCCTGGACACTGCCTTCAAACATCGCACTGTGTGTGGGACCCAACATCGACTATGTCGCTGTGGAGACCTACAACCCCTACGACGGTGAGCCGATGACGCTCGTCATGGCAGAGGCTCGGCTGGGCGCTTACCTCAAGGCTGACCAAGAGTGCAAAGAGGGTGAGCTGCCTGCCTTTGACAAGGAGAAGAAGATCTGCCCTTGGAGAGTCGTTGACCGCATGAAAGGCAGTGAGCTCGTCGGAATGCACTATAGCCAGCTGATGAAATGGGTGAAGCCCTGCGAGAAAGTAGGAGAGTATCAGCCCGAATTCGTCAATGCTTATGCCGAGGCTCATCCCGAGAAAGTCTTTGTCGGCGAGAATGGCAAGGATCATTTCGTGGAGATGGAGAGCGAGGCTTTCCGTGTCATCCCCGGTGACTACGTGACCACAGAAGACGGTACCGGTATCGTGCATATCGCCTCTACCTTTGGTGCCGACGATGCCAAGGTTGCCAAGGACGCCCATGTGCCGGCACTCTACTTGATCAACAAGAAGGGCGAGACACGCCCTATGGTGGATCTACAAGGAAAATACTATGTGCTCGATGAGCTCGACAAGAACTTCATTGAGCACTGTGTCGACACGGAAGCCTACGGCCATCACGCCGGTGACTATGTCAAGAACTCCTACGACCCGAAATTCAATCCCAACGGCGTGTGGGACAAGAAAGCTTCGGAGAAAGCCGATGACCTGAATGTCATCATCTGTATGGAGATGAAGATGGAGGGCACCGCCTACAAGATTGAGAAGCATGTCCACAACTATCCCCACTGCTGGCGTACCGACAAGCCCATCCTCTACTATCCGCTCGACAGCTGGTTCATCCGTGACACTGCCAAGAAGCAGCGCATGGTGGAACTCAACAAGACGATCCACTGGAATCCTGAGTCCACGGGTACCGGCCGCTTCGGCAACTGGCTGGAGAACCTCAACGACTGGAACCTCAGCCGCTCACGTTTCTGGGGCACGCCGCTGCCTATCTGGCGCGACGAGAACCGTGGCGAGAAGTGCATCGGCTCGGTGGAGGAACTCTACAACGAGATCGAGAAATCGGTCGCTGCCGGGGTGATGAAGAGCAATCCGCTCAAGGACAAAGGCTTTGTCGTGGGCGACTACTCTGAGGAGAACTACAACAAGATAGATCTCCACCGCCCCTATATCGACTACATCGTCCTCGTCAACGATGAGGGCAAACCCATGTATCGTGAGAGCGATCTGATCGACGTGTGGTTTGATTCCGGCTCCATGCCGTATGCTCAGCAGCACTATCCCTTTGAGGGAGAGATCAATGCCGAGGGATTGAAGAAGACGGGTAAGAGCGAAAGCCAATACCGCGACGAGCTCATTCACAGCACCTACACGGGAACTCCCGTGCCTCCGGCTTTCTTCCCTGCCGACTTCATCAATGAGGGCGTTGACCAGACACGCGGCTGGTTCTTCACGCTCCACGCCATCGCTACGATGGTCTTTGACTCCGTGGCCTTCAAGAATGTCATCTCCTCAGGCCTCGTCCTCGATGCCAAGGGCAACAAGATGAGCAAGCACGTGGGCAATGTCACCGACCCCTTTGAGATGATCAACAAATACGGTGCTGACCCCGTGCGCTTCTATATGATGACAAACAGCGAGCCGTGGGATAATCTGAAGTTCGACCCGAATGGCGTAGACGAGGTGCGCCGCAAATTCTTCGGCACCTTATATAATACATATAGCTTCTTCGCCCTCTATGCCAATGTCGACGGCTATGATCCTGAGAATACTTCTTTGGAGGCTTCCAAGGAGCATCTCGTGGAAATCGACCGCTGGATCCTCTCCAGCCTCAACACGCTCGTGAAGGGAGTGCGCCGTGAGCTCGACGGTTATGACCCGACACGCGCCGGACGTCTGATCGATGCCTTCGTCAACGACCACCTCAGCAACTGGTATGTGCGCCTCAACCGCAAGCGCTTCTGGGGTAAGGAGATGAGCGACGACAAGCTCGCCGCTTACAACACGCTCTATACCTGCTTGATGACTGTGGCTAAGGTGCTTGCGCCCTTTGCCCCCTTCTCTGCTGACCAGCTCTATCACGATTTGGGCGGAAAGATGGAGAGCGTGCACCTCGAGTCGTTCCCCGTGGTCGACGAGAGCCTCATCGACACGGATTTGGAGCAGCGCATGGACATGGCACAGAAGATCACCTCGATGGTGCTGGCACTGCGCCGTAAGGTCAACATCAAGGTGCGTCAGCCGCTGCAGCAGATCCTGATCCCTGCTGTCGACGACAACCAGCGTAAGCATATCGAGGCTGTCAAAGACTTGATCATGAATGAGGTCAATGTCAAGGAACTCAACTTTGCCGAGGGACAAAGCATCTTGGTGAAGAAGGTGAAGTGCAACTTCCGTGTCATGGGCAAGAAGTTTGGTAAGCTGATGAAGGGTGTCGCTGCCAAGATGAACGGTCTGTCACAAGACGACATTGCGGCATTGGAGCGCGAGGGTAGCTTGAGCTTTGATGTTGACGGACAAAATGTCACTGTCGATGCTGCTGATGTGGAGATCATCTCTGAGGATATCCCTGGATGGCTCGTCAGCAACGAGGGCAATCTGACGGTAGCTTTGGAAGTGGAGTTGACGCCAGAACTTCGCAATGAGGGTATGGCCCGTGAGCTTGTCAACCGCATTCAGAACCTGCGTAAGGAGACGGGCTTGCAGATCACCGACCGCATCAACGTCACCGTAGCCCCCAATGCAGAGGTAGAGACTGCTGTGAAGTCTTTCGCTGACTACATCAAAGGCCAGGTGCTGGCCGACAGCATCACCGTGGCTGACAACGATGGCGTGGAGACAGATTTCGACAGCTTCAAGCTGAATATTAAAGTAGAAAAGGCAAATGCCTGATAATCAGATGATGATTCATCTGTGAATACATCTGACAGTCTATATCATTTTATAATGAATAGCAAAAAGAAAATTCTCACCGACGGCCGTTTGGCGTGGATCATCGTCCTCGCCATTCTGGTCGTCGATCAGTTGATAAAGATCTGGGTGAAGACCCACATGACATTGGGTAGCTCCATCGAGATCACCAACTGGTTCTACATTGCCTTCATCGAGAACAAAGGCATGGCCTTCGGCATGACACTCGGCAGTAAAGTCGTCTTGAGTGTCATTCGCATCGTGGCTGTTTCGGCGATTGGCTGGTTTATTTGGCAAACCGTCAGACAACACGGCCGCACACGCTATGTCGTCTTGCTCTCGCTGATCGCTGCCGGTGCCGCCGGAAATATCTTCGACTCCATGTTCTATGGGCTCATTTTTAGCAACTCTTCACCCGACTATGTCTCTTATTTCGTGCCCTTTGGCACAGGCTATGCAAGTTTTCTGATGGGACGCGTGGTGGATATGTTCTATTTCCCTTTGATACATGGCACTTTCCCGATGTGGTTCCCACTTTGGGGTGGTGAGTCTTTTACCTTCTTCTCTCCGGTTTTCAACTTTGCCGATGCCAGCATCACGGTGGGGGTCATCGCCATGTTGATTTTCTGCCGTAAGGACTTGGAGTCTTTCAACGCTACTGTAGACAAGGGGGTACACCATAAGCAGTCCGCATCCCCTTCGTCAACTGATGACGGGAAAGGAGGAAAACAATGAGGGGGCTGCGTCTGCTGTTGGTATTCTGCAGCATGGTCATGGTGCTGGCGATTACGGTGGGCTGCAAGCCCTCGGTACCCAGTACATTCATCTCACCGGGCGACATGGAGGATTTGCTCTATGATTATCATATGGCAGATGCTATGGCAGAGCAAGCGAAGGGCAACTATGCTGAGAATGTCATCGCTTATCGCACTGCTGTCTTGAAAAAATACGGTGTCACGCAGGAGAAGTTTGACACTTCGATGGTATACTATATGCGTCATGCCGATCAGCTTCACACTATTTATGAGCATGTTGCGCAGCGCTTGCAAGACAAGGCACAAGAGCTTGGCTCTTCGGTAGGAACGGCTGGAACCTTTACGGCCAACAGCGACACCACTGACATTTGGAAAGAGAGCAGCTCTGTGGTGCTCATCCCGAATGAGCCCTACAACCTTTACTCCTTCTCGGTAAAGGCCGACAGTTCATACCATAAAGGTGACTCTTTCGTCTTAAATTTCCAAAGTGATTTCATCTATCAGGATGGTACAAGAGATGGCGTCGTGGTGCTCTCACTGGTCTATCGCAATGACAGCGTAGCACAGCGCGTCATGCATTTCTCCAGCTCTTCAAAATATGACCTATCCATCGATGATCCCAATTCTTTGGGAATCAAAGAGGTGAAGGGCTTCTTCCTCTTGGCAAGAAACAATGACATGAACAGTTCGATGACTACACTGAAAATGGCTTGCGTCAGCCACATCCATCTCTTTAGAGTGCACGCTAAGAAGAGTGCTGACGAAAATTCTGCGGCAGGAGCTACAGGCCCCAATGGCCCCGATGGCTCTCCACAGCCTTTGCCGGCAAATGCGCAAATGCAGATGGCTCCGGATACAATGCGAAGGCAGTGATGCTTCTGAATTCATCATTCATCACTCAACATTCATCATTCATCATTCATCATTTTAATAATTCAACATTCAATATCATGTTATCAGTAGATCAATTAGAAGACAAACTCATCGACTTGGCTTTTGCTGAGGATATCGGTGATGGAGACCATACCACTTTGTGCTGTATTCCAGCGGATGCCATGGGCAAGAGCCATCTGCTTATCAAGGAAGACGGTATACTTGCCGGTGTCGAGGTAGCAAAGAAAGTGTTTGACCGTTTCGATCCTACGCTGAAGGTGGAGGTGCTCATTGGCGATGGGCAGCCGGTGAAGAAGGGCGACATTGCCATGATCGTTTCGGGTAAGACGCGTTCACTCTTGCAGACTGAGCGTCTGATGCTCAACATCATGCAGCGCATGAGCGGTATCGCCACGATGACACATAAGTATGTGGAACGTATCGCCGGCACCGGCTGTCATGTTCTCGACACGCGCAAGACTACACCGGGTATGCGTATGCTGGAGAAGCAGGCTGTAAAGTTGGGTGGGGGCATGAACCATCGCATCGGACTTTTTGATATGATTCTGTTGAAAGATAACCATATTGATTTTGCCGGAGGAATTGCCAACGCCATCGACCGTTGTCATCAATATTTGGCAGACAAACATCTTGATCTGAAGATTGAGATTGAGGTGCGCGACTTCAATGAGTTGCAGCAGGTGCTGGACAAGGGTGGGGTGAACCGCATCATGCTTGACAACTTCTCTGTTCCTGACACAAGGAAAGCCGTGGACATCATCAACCATCGCTTTGAGACTGAGTCCTCCGGTGGCATCACTTATGACACGATTCGGGACTATGCCGAGCAGGGAGTAGACTTTATCAGTGTAGGTGCGCTTACACACAGCGTCAAAGGCCTTGACATGAGCTTTAAGGCTTGTTGAAAATAAATAATCAGACTATGAAAATCAAATCTCGTATTTGCGGCATCACCGTGGCAGCACTTGCTATGTGCGCTACACAGGGTGAGGCTTGTACTAATTTTATTGTAGGAAAGAAAGCATCTGTCGATGGCTCTGTCATCTGCAGCTACAATGCCGACGACTACGGCATGTTCATAGGATTGGCGCATTATGCTGCCGGGACACATAAAAAAGGAGAGATGCGCGACATCGTAGATTGGGACACGCATAAATATATTGGTAAGATTCCTGAGGCTCCCGTCACCTATAATGTCATTGGCAACATCAATGAGTTTCAAGTAACCATTGGCGAGACTACCTATGGCGGCCGTGAGGAGATGGTCAATCCCGACGGAGGTATTGACTATGGCTCGCTGATCTATCTCGGCTTGCAACGCTCTCGGACCGCGCGCGAAGCCATCAAGGTGATGACAACGCTGGCTCAAACCTATGGCTACTGCTCCGAAGGTGAGACATTCACCATCTGCGACCCTAACGAAGCATGGATCATGGAAATGCAGGGCAAAGGAAAAGGAGAGAAGGGCGTCGTTTGGGTGGCACAGCGTATTCCCGACGATGCTATCTGTGGCCATGCCAATCAAAGTCGCATTGGTAAGTTCAACATGAAGGACAAAAACAATGTGATGTATGCCAAAGACGTTGTCGCCTTCGCCCGTAAAAAAGGATGGTTCAAGGGTAAAGATGCAGACTTCAACTGGAAGATGACTTACGCTAAGCCTGACTTCAGTGGCCGCCGCATCTGCGATGCCCGCGTTTGGTCGTTCTTCAACCGCTATGCCAAGGGCATGGACAAATATCTGCCTTGGGCTCTTGGCAAAGACTCCACAGCTGAGGATATGCCCTTGTGGGTGAAACCAGCTCGAAAGCTGAGTGTACAAGATGTGCAGGTGGCTATGCGTGACCATTACGAGGGGACGCCGATGGCTATTGACTCTACTGACATTGGTGGAGGTATTTGGCAGATGCCTTATCGCCCTACACCTCTTTTCTATGAGGTGAACGGAAAGAAATACTTTAACGAGCGACCGACAAGCACGCAGCAGACTGGCTTCACTTTCGTCGCTCAGATGCGTGCATGGCTTCCCCGTAAAGTGGGTGGCGTGCTGTGGTTTGGCAACGATGATGGCAATATGGTGGCTTACACCCCGATATATTGCGGAAATACTGTGCAACCCGAATGTTACAACACACCAGGTGCCGACGCGCTGACTTTCTCCATGAAGAACGCTTATTGGGTATGCAATTGGGTGAGCAATATGGTGTATCCACGCTACTCACAGATGTTTCCCAGTCTGAAAGCAGTCCGAGACTCTTTGGAGCAGAGCTATTTTGCCCGTCAAAAAGAAGTGGAGGACAAAGCTGTGGCAATGGCTGCTACCAACGAAGATGCTGCCGCACGTTATCTCAACGACTATAGCAACACAGTGGCTCAGCAGATGCTGGCCCGATGGAAGCAACTTGCTTTCTATCTGATTGTGAAATACAATGATATGACGGTGAAGCCGGAGAAAGACGGCAAGTTCCTGCGTACGCCGGAAGGCATCGGAGTAGCTGTGAAGCGTCCCGGCTATCCTGAAACTTATCGCAAGCAAATCGTTAAGCAAACCGGCGACCGTTATGAGGTCCCCAATAAGTAAAGGGGTTTTCTAAGGGAACAGACGAAATCTTTAGAATGTCAGTTCTCCCACATAAAAACAAACGTCTGAGATGTATTCCTTATAAGGAAATATCTCAGACGTTTGTTTGTTGGGTTGTTATGTATTGTTACAACTCAAAGTTTTCTTTGACAATTGAAGTTTTTAATTATTTCTCAGGAGCCAAAGGGATCTTATTGACGCGGCGCTCGTGGCGGCCTCCTTCAAATTCTGTAGAAAAGAACTCATCCATGATTTTCTTTGCCATGTCATTGTCGATGAAACGGCCGGGCATGACAAGGACATTTGCATTGTTGTGCTGGCGGATCAGGTGAGCCACTTCAGGAATCCAGCAAAGTCCGGCGCGAATGCCCTGATGCTTGTTGAGCGTCATGGCAATGCCCTCGCCGGAGCCACAGATGCCGATGCCCGGATAGACTTCGCCAGACTCTATGCCTTGTGCAAGCGCATGGCCAAAGTCGGGGTAGTCGCAACTCTCCTCGGTGAAAGTACCATAGTCTTTATAAGCCATGTTGTGCTCATCAAGATATTTCTTGACGTACTGCTTCAAGGCAAAGCCGGCATGATCACTTGCCAGTCCTACTGTTTTAATTTCCATCTCGCGTGTTTTTTTATCATTTAGAATTAACGAGTATATAACGTCAGATGAGCAATGGTATTGTCTACCATTGCTCATCTTTTATTTATATACAGCAGTTCATTACTTGCCCAAGAAAGCTTTCACCTGCTTGTAGACATTCTCACCGGTATATCCGAGCTTCTCATCAAGCACCTTGTAGGGTGCAGAGAAGCCGAAGCTCTTCATGCCATAGATACGGCTGTTGGGACCGATACCTACTAAGCCTTCGAGTGTGACAGGCAGTCCAGCTGTCATACCAAACTTCTTGACGTCGTAGGGGAGAACGCTCTCCTGATACTCTTTAGACTGACGACGGAAGAGGCCTTCAGAAGGAGCACTGACCACACGTACCTTGATGCCGTCAGCACGAAGGGCAGCACAGCCTGCTTCAAGCGTGGAAACCTCGGAACCGCTGGCAACGAGGATGACATCAGGATTCTCGTCTGAGCCTGCAACGATATAGGCACCCTTGCGAGCCTGCTGATAATCATTGCCCTCAGGCAGTTTGGCGATACCCTGACGGGAGAAAATCAGTGCAGTCGGAGTGTCCATGTTCTCCATTGCCATCTCCCAGCAAACGGTAGTCTCATCAGCATCGGCGGGGCGGAACACACGCACGCTGTCTTGTCCCTTATGGTTTTGCAGCTTCTCCATCAAGCGAATTTGTGCTTCCTGTTCGACGGGCTCATGGGTAGGGCCATCCTCACCAACACGGAAGGCATCGTGAGTCCAAATGAACTTCACGGGTACGCCCATCAGTGCTGCCAAACGAACAGCCGGCTTCATGTAGTCAGAGAATACGAAGAAGGTACCGCAAGCAGCGATGACACCGCCATGGAGCATCATACCAATGCACATATCGGCCATCGTCAACTCTGCCACACCAGCCTGGAAGAAGGCACCTGAGAAGTCGCCTTTCTTCAGCGAGTGGGTCTGCTTCAAGAAGCCGTCAGTCTTGTCAGAGTTTGACAAGTCGGCAGAAGCACAGATCATATTAGGTACTTGCTTAGCAAGCTCTGCCAAGCAAGCAGAAGATGCGGCACGTGTCGCGGAGCCTTCCTTTTGCTGTACCTTGCTCCAGTCAATCTTCGGAGCCTTGCCGGAGAACCATGTGTCCATCAAGGCTTTCTTCTCAGGATTGGCCTTTGCCCACTCTGCTTCTTCTGCACGGCGTGCTGCTACGATCTTCTTTAACTCCTCACGACGGTCGGCATAGAGCTTCTTTACATCATCAAAGATGACAAAAGGATTCTCGGGATCACCGCCTAAGTGCTTGATCGTGTTGATGTAAGCGCCATCGCCTAAAGGAGCGCCGTGGGTCTTCACGTTGTGCTCATAGCTTGTGCCGTCAGCTTTCACGGCGCCACGCCCCATGATTGTCTTGCCAATGATGAGTGTAGGACGCTCTTTCTCTGTCAGGGCTGCGTCCAATGCCTTGCGGATCTCTGCGACATCGTTACCATTGATCTCGATGACATTCCAATTCCATGCACGGTATTTGGCTGCGGTGTCCTCGTTCATGACATCTTTGGTCTCTGTAGACAGCTGGATATCGTTGGAGTCATAGAACATGATGAGATTGTTGAGACCTAAGGTGCCGGCAATTCGGCCTACACCTTGTGAGATCTCCTCCTCAACGGCACCGTCGGAGATATAGCAATAGATATGGTGTTGCATCATCACGCTGCCCAGACGGGCTTCGAGAAATTTCTCGGCAACGGCGGAGCCTGCTGCGATAGCATGGCCTTGGCCCAAAGGACCGGAGGAATTCTCAATGCCATGCATCACATCGAGTTCGGGGTGACCCGGGCAGGGAGAGCCCCACTGACGGAACTGCTTGATGTCTTCGAGTGAGAATTTGCCCTGGAGCGTCAGTGCGCTATAGAGCATGGGGCTCATATGGCCAGGATCCAAATAGAAGCGGTCGCGGCCTGTCCATGTGGGATCCTCGGGATCATAGATCAAGTACTCGCTGAAAAGTACATTGATAAAGTCTGCACCTCCCATAGCGCCACCGGGGTGGCCAGAGTTAGCTTTTTCAACCATCGAAGCAGCCAGAATACGAATGTTGTCGGCTGCGCGATTCATCAATTCAATGTCGTTCATAATATAATATAGTAAGTGATAAGATCTTGTTTTCTATTTTGCTGCCTTATACTTGACAGCTGCTTTTTCTATTTCAAGTCCTTGCTTGTAAGCTTTGATATACGCGTCGAATCCTGCCACATCCTCAGGTGTTGGGCTGATCTCCGTACCCGTGTTGCCGGCGAAGACGCGCTCATCAAGGAAGTCGGGCAGACTCTGACCCTGCTGGCGGTGGATGCAATAAGAGGCCAACAGCGCTATGCCCCAAGCACCTCCCTCACCGGCAGTCTCCATGACAGAGATCGGCGAGTTGAGAGCTGCTGCTAAAATGCGCTGGCCTACGCCTTTCGTGGTGAAATAACCGCCATGGCCTGTGATGCGGTCTACTGTGATCTTTTCATCTTTAAACAAAATGTCGTTGCCAATCTTCAGCACACCGACAGCGGCATAGAGTTGTGTGCGCATGAAGTTGGCAAGTGTAAACTTGTCGTTGGCGGCACGCACAAAGAGTGGACGGCCGTCAGCAAGTCCTGCAACGGGCTCCCCTGATACATAGTTGTAGGAGAGCAGACCACCGCAGTCAGCGTCGCCTTCAAGTGCTACGTTGAACAGACGGGTGTAGAGCTCATTGGTATTTTGCTTGATGCCTAACATCTTTGCGTATTCATCGAAGACATTCACCCAAGCGTTGATCTCGGATGTGCAGTTGTTGCAATGTACCATAGCCACGGGAAGCCCGTCAGGAGTGGTGACAATGTCGATGACAGAATAGGGCTTGGAAAGATTCTTCTCCAACACGATCATGGAGAAAGAGGATGTGCCGGCGGATACATTTCCTGTACGCACCTTGACAGCATTGGTGGCTGCCATACCGGTTCCAGCGTCACCTTCCGGTGGACAGAGGGGGGTGCCTGCCTGCAGGTGACCGGAGACATCCAGGAGCTTGGCACCTTCTTCGGTGAGTGTTCCGGCATCTTCGCCAGCTAACAACACCTTTGGCAAAATGTCAGTGAGATGCCAGGAAAGATGTTTAGGAGCAATAAGCTTTTCAAACTTCTCGATCATCGATGCATCGAATTGCTTAGTTTCCGGGTCGATAGGAATCATACCGGAAGCATCACCGATGCCAAGTACTTTCTTGCCTGTGAGTTGCCAATGGATATATCCGGCAAGTGTCGTAAGATATTTGATGCTGTTGACATGGCTCTCGCCATTGAGGATAGCCTGATAAAGATGAGAGATGCTCCAGCGAAGAGGAATGTTGAAGTTGAACAGTTTGGAGAGTTCCTCAGCAGCCTGTCCTGTGTTGGTGTTGCGCCAAGTACGGAAAGGTACGAGTATCTTGTCGTCCTCACCAAAGGGCATGTAGCCATGCATCATGGCGCTAATGCCAATGGCAGCGAGCTTTGTGATCTCTATGCCATATTGCTCTTTGACATTTTGGCGAAGAGAGGCATAGCAGTCTTGAAGTCCTTCCCAAATAGCCTGAATGCTATACGTCCAAAGTCCGTCGACAAGTTGGTTCTCCCACGTGTGACTGCCTTGTGCGATTGGCTTGTTCTCCTCGTCAATCAGCACAGCCTTGATGCGTGTGGATCCGAATTCGATACCAAGGACGGCACGACCGGATTCTATGATTGTTTGAGCGTTCATTTGTTTCTGATTAATGTCATATCCGACAATGCTCTATGACGGGCATTGCCGGATTTTATAGGTTTCAATTAGCGGAGAGCCTTGTTCAGCATATAGTACATCTCGTTCCAGCGGAGCTCTTTGCGGAACTGCTCGTAGTCGGTGTCCTTGTTGATGATACAAGCCTCCATGTCGGCGATCTCAGCAAAGTCACGCCAATACTCGTCGGTCAGACCGAAACTGAAGCAGGAGTGGTGTGTTCCGCCGGCATTCATCCAGCAGCCTACACCCACCTCAAATGTGGGCTCAGGAATCCACAGAGCAGATGCTACTGGAAGCTTCGGCAGTGGCTGGCTCTTGATGAGGTTGACATCGTTGGCGATCAGGCGGAAGCGGTTGCCCATATCTACGACAGTGGCTGTGACGCCATGACCTTGCTTGGCTGTGAAGACAAGACGGGCTGTAGGAGTCTTGCGCACACCGATGCCGAGGAAGTGAACCTCCAGCCGTGGCTTCTCCTCTGCGATATCCGGATTGACCTCGAGCATGTGAGACTCCAGGATAGAGGTGTTGTCACCATCGAAGTTGAGTGTGTAGTCCTCCAGGAATGAGGTGCCACCTTCCAAACCTTGGCTCATGAACCATGTGGTGCGATAGAGACAGGCACTCTTCCAGTCACCCTCTGCGCCGAAGCCATAGCCGTCGTGCATCAGACGCTGAGAAGCCAAGCCCGGAATCTGGTCGAAGCCACGACCGGTCTCTTCCACGTTGACATCGCCTAAGTCGTCGAAGTTGGTGGTGAAGCCCTTGGCGCCATAAGCCTTCAATACGGCACGAAGTGTCAATTCTGCCTTGGCAGAGTTCCAGATCTTCTTGTACTCGACACTCTTCTCGTCCTTCAGGGCATCTGCCACAGCATATTCCTTGAAGTAGACATCATGTACAAGGGCATCGACATCTTCGTCTTTTACCTTGTCGAAATACTCCATGACTGTAGAGAACTGCACGTAGTCGACGTGATAGCCCAGTACCTGCTCAAAAGCAACCTTGTCACCGTCGGTCACAGCGACGTTGTTCATCTGGTCACCGAAACGGATGATGAGGCAATCCTGAGCATCAGCAACTCCGGCGCAGACACGCTCCCAAACAGCGATATGCTTGAGTGTCTTCTCGTCTTTCCAGTAGCCGATGACAGTCTTACGAGGCTTGCGCAGACGAGAAAGGATATGAGCGAACTCGCGGTCGCCGTGAGCACTCTGATTGAGGTTCATAAAATCCATGTCGATGGTATTCCATGGAATCTTTTCGTTGTACTGAGTATGTAAGTGGAGGAGGGGCTTGCGAAGGATCTGCATGCCCTTGATCCACATCTTTGCGGGAGAGAAGGTGTGCATCCAGCAGATGACACCAATACATTTGTTGTCAACGTTGGCGCGGGCCATGACATCTGCCACTTCTTTTGAGCTGTTGGCAGTACCAGCATATACAACCTTGACGGGTAGCAGGCCTGAGTTGTTCATTCCTTCTACCATCTCTTTAGAGTGTCCGTCTACTTGTTTGACAGCGTCGCCTCCGTAAAGAAGCTGTGCACCTGTGACAAACCAGATCTCGAAATCATTAAATGCTTTTTCCATGATGATTGTTTGGTTGATATGTTTTTAATATAATTTGAATGTGGATATACTCATTATTTCTTTTTCTGTCCATAGTAGGCGTTGGGACCGTGCTTACGGGAGAAATGCTTCTCCACGAGCAATGGATTCATCTTGGTCTGTGGATTCACAGAGAAAGAGACGAAAGCCATCTTGGCAACTTGCTCAGCAACGACGGCATGATAGACAGCCTCGTCAGGATCCTTGCCCCAGGTGAAGGGGCCATGGTTCTTGACAAGAACGCCCGGAGTATGCACATAGTTGATATGGTCTTTCTTGAACTTATCTACGATTACAACACCCGTGTTGTACTCATATTCATCCATCTGATCCTTTGTCATGTCATCCGTACATGGGATGGCATCGTGGAAATAATCAGCGTGTGTCGTACCGATATTGGGAATGTCGCATCCTGCCTGTGCCCAAGCCGTAGCGTAGGTGGAGTGGGTGTGTACCACACCACCGATCTCTGGGAAGTTGCGATAGAGGACGAGATGAGTGGGAGTATCCGATGATGGATTCAGATCGCCTTCCACTACTTTTCCGGTCTGCAAGTCCACGACAACCATATCGCTGGCTTTCATGGTGTCGTAGCTGACACCGGACGGTTTGATGACGACGAGACCTTTCTCGCGGTCAATACCAGAGACATTGCCCCAGGTGAAGAGTACCAACTGATGCTTTACCAAATCGAGGTTGGCACGATATACTTTTTCTTTTAATTCTTCTAACATGATAGTTATAACTTAAATTCTGGATCTTCGTCATACGCTTTGCTGTTGAACCGATAGAGTGCAGCGCCGCGTTTGGAGGTCAGTTTGTCTATTTTGTCGGTTTTCTCAATGAAATCGATTTGTTTGATACGCTTGCGGAAGTTGCGCTTGTCGATTTCTGTGCCCAAGATGGCTTCATAGACATGCTGCAACTGTGTCAAGGTAAACAACTCCGGCAGGAGGTTGAAACTCAGTGGCTCTGTGTTGATGTGACGCCGCAGCATCGCCAGGGCATCCCTTACCATGATATTATGGTCGGAATAGAGCCTCGGCATATTTTCCACCGGCACCCATTCGAGCCCATATCTCTCACGGAGAGAATCATCATAGTCCTTCACGTTGATCAGTGCGCAATAGGCTACGGAAATGACACGTTCTCCCGGATCACGGTCTATGGCTCCGAAGGCTCCTACCTGCCGCATATAGAGTTCTTGTAAGCCTGTGAGATCTTGCAGAACTCTCTGGGCAGCTTCGGTCAGACTTTCCTGAGGTCCGACGAAGCCGCCGTAGAGTGACCATTCGCCTCGGCCTGGATCCATCTGTCGCTTGCCGATAAGCAACTTCAGCTTGTCTTCCTCGAAACCGAAGACAATGCAGTCGACCGAGACCCAAACTTTGGAGTGTTCACTATAAAATCCTGTCATGGGTATTGGGGATTAGAAGAAATACCAATAGAAGGCACCGCAGAGTGCAATCACGCCCAAAGTGGCAATGATATCTCCTGTGCTCCAACTGTCACGGATCTGCTTGCGGTATTCCGGTGTGAATGTGATAGCGGCAATTTGCTCCTGAGAGGGTGCCTTGGTGAACATGGAGATGACAAACATCATCACAATGATGAACACCAGCAACCAGCACTCAAAGATCAGCCAGTTGGTCTGCCAGAACCATGCGGTGTTCTCCCAGAAAGCACCTGTCATTGCGGCATCGCCGTTATGAGTAATGACATTGGTGACGAGACGGAGCATACCGATCACGAAACCACCGATAAGTCCCCACTGTCCTGCCATAGGAGTGATCTTCTTGGAGAAAATACCGAGAGAGAACACGGCTACCATGGCTGGTGCCAGCAATGACTGGATGTTCTGCAGATAGCTGTAGAGAGTATCCATACTCATCATGATTGGCATCCAAGCCAAGCCCAGGAGTACGACAGCGACGGTAGCCAAACGACCGACGAGCACATAGTGAGCCTCGCTCTTGCCGGCACGCAACGGCTTATAGAAGTCCTCGGTGAACAAAGTCGCACAAGAGTTGAAGAAGGCAGCAAGTGAAGTAACCAAAGCACTGATGAAGCCGATGGTCACGATGCCTTTCACTCCAGCAGGAAGCACATCTTTTACCATCAGGGCAAAGGCAGCGTCGGTGTTGTTCATTACTAAACCATATTTAGCAGGATTAGCAGCCAGAGCGGCAGCAATCATACCAGGTATCAAGAACATGAAGACAGGCAGAAGCTTGAAGTAGCCTGCACAAATAGTACCACGACGCGCACGCTTCATCACGACGGTGTTGTCCTCACCTTTGGTCTGTCCCAGCACACGTTGTACGATATGCTGGTCGGTGCACCAATACCAGAATCCGATGATGGATGCTCCAATGAAGACGACGAAACCAGGATATTCGTGATACATAGGATCGCCCTCACTCCAGTGGAACATGTGTGTGGTGCCGTAGCCATTGTGAAGATGGCTGCAATAGGTCATCATGTTGCTCCAACCCTGAGTGATGCTTCCGTCGCCCAGTGTAGCCAAGCCAAGGAAGAGTACAAGGAAAGAACCGATGATTAGGATTGGAGTCTGGATGGCAGACATTGTCATCACGCCCTTCATGCCACCGAAGATGGTAAAGACGGCTGTGATAAAGATCAGTCCCAGGGCACCATACCAGAAGGGAATGCCAAGCAAGTACTCAAAGAAAATACCACCTGTGAAGGCTGTTACACTCACTTTGGTGAGCACGTATGCCACCAGTGTGATGATGCTCAGCCAAGAGCCGGTAGCCTTGGTATAGCGGAATTTAAGGAATTCCGGCATCGTAATGATTCTTCCCAATTTGTTGTTGAGCAACTGATAGAAAGGTACGAAGAGCCAGCCCAGGATGAGGATCATCCAGCCTTGCATCTCCCAGTGGGCCATGCCCACACCATCCTTTGCACCGGTACCTGCCAAACCGACAAGGTGCTCCGAGCCGATGTTCGCAGCGAAGATAGCTGCACCGATTACCCACCAGGGCTCGCCTTTGCCGAAGAGGTAGTCCTGGCTGTCAGCACCCTTCATCTTGCGCTTGTCTTTGATGATACTTCTGTAGACGGCGATTGCCACTAAGCCTATACCAATGGCAAGAACCACCCAGTCAAGCCAAATAAATTCTTTTGCGTTCCAGTTCATAGTTTTGTTTTTAGTATTGTTTGTTATGAGAATCGGTTATTTCTTCACAGAAAATTTATATACGAGGTGACTGTAGTAAGTCTGTCCCGGTTTGAGGAATGGATTAGAAATCTCCCAGCCTTTGGTCTTTTGGTTGATCTTGGTAGGACTGTCGGGATATTTCTGGCTTTCAAAGCAGACGCTGACATGCTTCGGATACTTGATACCGTGTTTGCAAGGAATGCCTGTACCCTGGAAATTACCGGTGTAGACTTGCAGTCCCGGCTCATTGGTAAACACCTCAAGCAGAATGCCGGTCTTGGGTGAGAAGAGGCTTGCAGCTACCTGCGTATCATCGCCTTTACCATTTTTGAAAGTATTCAGGCACCAGTTATGATCGTAGCCTGTGGCATTGTGGATTTGGTCGAAAGTAGTATCGGTGATGGTCTCCTGAATAGCGTGGGGCTTACGGAAGTCCATCGGGGTACCGGTCACATCGCGGATCTCACCCGTCGGGATGTATTTAGCGTCAGAAGGGGTGAACTTGTCGGCATTGATGTACATAACCTCATCTGTGCCAACCTTAGAAGGATCGCCATTAAGATTGAAATAGGAGTGGTTGGTCATGTTGATGACCGTCTCCTTGTCAGTAGTTGCCTTGAAAGTGATGTCGAGTGTGTTGTTACTCTTCACAAGGTAGGTGGCAGTTGCTTTCACAGTTCCGGGGAAGCCATTCTCACCGTCAGGGGCCGTGATGGCGAAGGTCACACTGCTGTCGGTCTTTGCCTGCACATTATATATTTGATGGAGCCATCCGGTGTTGCCACCACCATGGAGTGTGTTCTCATTGTCGTTGGCACGAAGCTTATAGACTTTGCCGCCTACAGTGATTTGTGCATTCTTGATGCGGTTGGCATAGCGGCCAACACTGGAACCATAGTCGGAGGGACTGTTCAATGTATCAGCATACTGGCGGATATTGTCATAGCCGAGCACTACGTCTGTAGGCTTGCCTTCTTTATCCGGGACACAGAGAGAAACGACACGACCTCCGTAGTTGGTCAGGCAAACTTCCATGCCGTTGTTGTTCTTCAAAGTGATGAGTTCTACCTTCTTTCCATTCAATGTGGTGTCAAAGGCTGCCGGATCAAGACCGGATACGGTACGGCTGGCGGTTTGGTTGCCGGCACATGATGCAAGTGCCAGCAGGCAACCTCCTGCGATACCTAAGTAGTTTTTGATATTTCCCATGTTTGTCTATAGTTATTTGGTTTTATTGGTGGTAAAGTTACAACATTTTTTTGTAAGTCGTATCACATTCAATGTGAAATTTCTGAAAAATAGTACTTTTTACACTTTTAAAGCGAGATTGGGGCGTATTTACTCCATTATCAGTGTGATTTAAACTCGATTTCTGCTTACTTGCGTATCTTTTTTGTGGTAGGTGTGTACTACTCATAAGTTTACTATTGTGTCTATGATGTTGTTGTATTAAAGAGCTACTCGGCTCATCAGATAAGCACCTATGAGGATGATTACCTGTATTATATTGCATCGAACTTTAGGAAAAAGTCATGTATTGTCGGGTAAACTGTCAATTTTGCGTGCCAATGTTCGCGATTTTCCAAACAAACTTGTCCTTGACGCCAAATTTACGAGTTTTTGATGATTTTTTATAATATGTTGATTATCAATATTATATATAAGTCGCTACATTTTTACCCCTTCCATTTCAGTAGTTTTGTCTCGACATCTCAGTTGTTTTACCTTGTCATCTCAGTTGTTTTACCTTGTCATCTCAGTGTTCTGATCATATAAAACAACTATTTTCTTACTGTCAACTCACTGTTTTCATCAGGAGCAACTGCAAAAATGGGGCTTCCGATGTGGTTCTTGTTCTCTTGCTTCACAGTGTTTGCTCTATAAGCGGTCGTCTTTGTGAAGTTGTTTTGTAAGAGAGTTTGATAAATTAAGAGTAAAATGACAAAAAAAAGCCTTCTGCCGAAAATGGCAGAAGGCTCGATATTGTGTTGATGATGAACTTAGCAAATCTTGCGTGAGCCGTCGCCGATCACTACATCAATGACGACGGGCTCGTGGCCGTATGCAGCTTTGAAGTTCTCCTTGGCTGTAGCGATGAATTTGTCATAGACCTCGTCTTTGACAAGATTGATCGTGCAGCCACCAAAGCCACCACCCATGATACGGCTGCCGGTGACACCACACTTTTTGGCAACGTTGTTGAGGAAGTCAAGCTCTTCGCACGACACTTCATACTCTTTGCTGAGCCCGTAGTGGGTCTCGTACATTTTCTGTCCGACGGTCTCATAGTCGCCTGCTTGCAGGGCATCGCAGACAGCCAGCACACGGTCTTTCTCGCCCAATACGAAATGAGCGCGCTTGTAGTCCTCTGCACTAACCTTGTCCTTCACAGCCTCCAGTTCATCCCAATTGGCATCGCGCAGAGTCTCGAACTTCTTGTCGGGGAACTGCTGTCCGAGGGCCTTGACAACATTCTCACAGGAGTTGCGACGGTCGTTGTAGGGGGATCCTTTCAGCTCGTGCTTTACTTTGGAATTGAGAAGTACAAGCTTGTAGCCCTTAGGTTCCCAAGGGAAGTACTCAAACTCACGGCTGCGGCAGTCCAGGCGCATGAGCTTGCCTTTCTTTCCGAAGACAGAAGCAAATTGGTCCATGATACCGCAGTTTACACCTATATATTTGTGCTCTGTAGCCTGACCAGCCAAGACGAGGTCCCATTTAGAAACCTTGTTGTCTCCGAAGAGGTCGTTGAGTGCAAAGGCAAAGCAACTCTCCAGAGCTGCACTGGAAGACATGCCTGCGCCCAATGGCACATCGCCTGCAAAAGCTGCATTGAAAGGTTTTACGTCTACACCCAATGCTCGCATCTCCTGCACGATACCGTAGATGTAGCGCGCCCATGTTGCTGACGGACCTTTAGGATCGTCAATGGTGAAATGAACCATATCCTTCAGGTCAATAGAATACACGTTGCAGGTCTTCTGGCCGTTAGGACGAATCTCAGCCATGATGCCCTGCTCAACAGCACCGGGGAAAACAAAGCCCCCGTTATAGTCGGTATGTTCGCCGATGAGGTTGATACGACCCGGGGAAGCATAGATGTTACCGGTCTTGCCATCGAAATGCTTCACGAAACGGCTTCTTACGAATTCTATATCCATATGATTCTTAAATTTAATAGTTATTGGATGAAATGATATTTGTTTTTGATTTTTTTGAAATCTCAAATCTTTATCTTATGCCTATTTGCTTAGTCCTATCTTGGAACCCAAGTTGCAGAACCAGAAAATATAAGCATAGAAAACAAACAGACAGCAAGTGGCGATGATCACACCGGCGGCGTCAACGATAGATCCCATCAACGGCATGAGCAGGGCTGCACCAATAACACCTGTGTTGATGACTCCGGTAGCGGCTTTGGTATGTGGTCCAAGCTCTTGAAGTCCAAGGTTGAAGATCAACGGCCACATGACGGAGTGGAACAATCCGGCAGCAAGCATAGCGTAGATGCCCACCATGCCTGGAAGAACAATCGACAGAGCAATGCAGAGAGCACCCAAACAGAGACATGCGCTCAGCAGTTTGCGAGGCTGGAACTTGGCCAAGATAGCTGCACCGACAAAACGTCCTACCATCATGCCTCCCCAATAGAATGCAAGGAAGGAGGTGGCTACAGATGCATAGTTGGATGCATATTCCGGCATGGCCTTGAACTTGTAGGGAAGCATAGAGGGTACACCGATTTCTACGCCCATATACATGAAGATGGCTAAAGCGCCCAGCCATACGTGAGGATACTTGAACACGCTGCTCTTATATTCGCGATGAACGCCGGCGTCTTCGGCCTGCTTTGCCTCATCAATGCGTGGCAATTTCAAAAATACCAAAATAAGGCAGATCACCAATGTGAAAATACCAAGACCCAGAAATGGACCCGGTACAGCGGATGGGGTAGGAGCTTGTCCACGTATGATCACATAAGTGATGAAAAGAGGAGCGAGTGTTGTTGCTACTGAGTTCAGAGCCTGGCTTAAAGTCATTCTGAATGCGCCTTTCTCTGGACTTCCAAGTACCATCACATAAGGGTTGGCAACATTCTGGAGCATAACTACGCCACAGGCTACAAGGCACATGCTTGCCAAGAAGACAACATAAACATTGGCTTGCGCTGCGATGGCTGATTGGATTCCAAAGGAGTTGATGACGAATCCGATACCTGCTACAGCTAAGCCGAGGATCAGTGTACCTTTGTATCCAATTTTGCTCATCAGCATGGCAAAAGGAATACTTAATAAGTAAGCACCGTAAAAGGCTGTATTGACATATTGGCCTTGCTGGGCAGTCAGGTCAAAAGCTTTGGAGCAAAAGGCGATCATCGAGTTGTTCATCGTTGTGATGAATCCAATGAGGAAGCACACGATGAAGACTACAATGAGTGCAAATGTATAGTTAGGATGTTGAGAAGTTGGTGTGTTGGTCATGATTTTAACTAATCAGATAATGGTTGATTCATTTCAAAAAGGATAGTAGAAAAGTTGCACAGTCTCATATTATTATAGTATGATATTCAGACATGTGCAACTTTTTACTGTCTCAAAATTTATTCTTCAATACCGAAGTGATAAATAGTGTGTTGTTTGTACTGCTCTCCTGCGTCAAGAACTACTGACGGGAAATAAGGATGGTTTGGCGTGTCGGGGAAGTGCTGGCATTCCAGACATACGGCAGAGCGACGAGGATAGGTGGCTCCATGGGTTCCCTTGATGCCTGCAAGGAAGTTGCCAGTATAGAGCTGCAATCCGGGCTCTGTGGTATACACTTCCATGGTACGGCCGCTAACAGGCTCTATGAGTCGGGCTGCAAAACTCATCTCGCCTTCCTCGTGCTTGTTGAGGACATAGTTGTGGTCAAAGCCGCTGCCATTCTTGATCTGTTCGTTGTCGGCATTGATGTCCTGACCGAAGGGCTTAGGTTTGCGGAAATCAAATGGTGTGCCTTCTACGAGGCGGATCTCACCTGTGGGAATAGATGTCTTGTCAATTGGCAAATAGTAATTTGCATTGATCTGGCAGATGACGTTGTCGATAGAAGGAGTTGGATTGGCAATACCGGCTAAAGCAAAGAAACCATGATTTGTTAAGTTGATAATAGTTTTCTTATTGGTGCATGCCAAGTAGTCGATGTGGAGAGAGTTGTCATCGTCCCAAGTGTAAACGACTGTAGTCTTCAACTCTCCGGTATAACCTTCCTCACCGTAGGCAGATACATAGTGGAGCACAAGTGTGTGGTCATTCATCAACTCTGGATCCCATACCTTGACATTGAAGCCTTCCTTGCCTCCGTGGAGTGAGTTGGGACCATCATTGACGGGTACCTCGTAGACTTTGCCGTGGAGTGTAAACTCACCCTTAGCGATGCGGTTGCCATATCGTCCGATGATACGGGAGAGATAAGGTTCCGGTGAGTTGATGACGTCATTGATGTTGTCGTGTCCCATGATGACATTGGCGCGGTTACCATTTTTGTCTGGAACCATGATGGCCACGATAGCACCTCCAAAATTGGTGATAGCAACCTCATTGCCTTGGGCGTTCTTTAACACGAAGAGATCTGTCTTCTTCCCGTTCACAGTGGTCTGAAAGTCTTCACGCTTCAGGCCACAGATATTTTCCGTTGCTGTGTTTGTCATATCAACAAGTTTTTAGTTACGTTCTAATATTGTCTTATTTCTTTTTTGCAAAGTAACTAAAAATATGCGATAAAAGCAAGACAAACGACGATAAAATACCATTATTATTGTGTTAAAAATGCTTTATCGACAAGAAATCGGCCACAATATAGCTTGATCCGCCTACGAAAATGAAGTCGTCTTCTGATGCGTCAGCCATCGCATGGCGAAAGGCGTTGGACACAGAACCGTAGTCCTTTCCATGCAGTTGGTGCTGATAGCCAAGATCTTTCACTTTGAAAGAAGGAATAGCGCGTCGTGAAGTGGCCTGAGCCCAATAGTATTCCGCGTTTTTCGGAAGTAGCGTCATCACGGAGGAAATATCCTTGTCATCAACCATACCGAAGACAATTCTTAGCTGTTTGCATGGAATGCTCTTGATTTGAGGAGCAAGATATTGCCATCCACCTACATTGTGTCCTGTGTCGCAAACGACTAAGGGGCGCTGGTTGATAATTTGCCATCTGCCTGTCAGACCAGTTGTCTCAGACACCGTGGAAAAACCTTTGTGGATTGCCTCAAAGGTGACACGAGTATCGTTTAGCTCACGTAGTGCACATAAAATGGTATTGGTGTTCTTCGTCTGATAGTCTCCGCCAAGTTCTCCGTGGAAAGATCCGAAGTTGCGGGTAACATAATTGCGTCCGCTTTTTGCGTCATGACATGGCTCAGAGGAGATGACTTCTGGTAGATCTTCTGCAAAAGTGATAGGAGCATCTTCCTCCTTTGCTTTTGCTTCAAAGACAGGACGTGTCTCTGCACAGGTTTCTCCTATGACAACAGGAGTATGGGGCTTGATAATACCGGCTTTCTCTCCGGCAATCTTGGCCAAAGTGTTACCAAGAAATTGTGTGTGGTCGAAACTGATATTCGTGATGATGGACAATTCTGGTTGAATGATATTGGTACAATCAAGACGTCCGCCAAGTCCTACTTCAATAACGGCGATGTCGACTTTCTGCTCTTGGAAATAGAGAAAAGCCAAAGCTGTCGTCAACTCAAAGAACGAAGGGTGAAGGGGCTCGAAAAAGTGTCGTTCACTCTCTACGAAATTTATGACGCGTTGCTCGCTGATGGGTTTGCCGTTGACTCGAATGCGTTCACGGAAATCAACCAAGTGTGGAGACGTATAAAGACCGACGCGATAGCCAGCCTGCTGAAGAATAGATGCTAAAGTATGCGAGCATGATCCTTTGCCATTTGTGCCGGCAACATGGATCGTGCGGTAAGCTCTGTGGGGATGACCAAAGTGTTCATCCAATGCCAGAGAGTTCTCCAAACCTGCTTTATAGGCTGATGCTCCTACGTGCTCAAAGACAGGTGTACTATTAAATAGGTATTCAACGCATTCTTGATAAGTCATCGTCAAGGGATATAAAATAATCCCTCCCGTTGCCAGGAGGGATTGTTATGGATTAATTGAAATAACTTTTGAATTTCTCGAAGATGTTTTTCTTTGTTGACGTGTCGCCTTTGAAGTTCTCGCTGTCGCGTAATTCTTCAATAGCCTTACGCTCATCTTTCGATAACGTCTTAGGCACGTAGACACTCATGTTCACCACCAAGTCTCCGGTACCGGTACCATAGCCTTTCAAAGCGGGGAGTCCTTTACCTCTCAGTCGTGTACTCATGCCAGGCTGGGTGCCCGGGGCAATTTTCATCTTAATCTTGCTTCCACTGATTGTCGGAACTTCCACGTCGCCTCCCAGGGCTGCTGTTGGAAAGTCAAGAAGCAGATTATAGATAATGTCTTGCTTGTCTCTGATGAAAGTGCTGTCCTTCTCTTCCTCGATGAAAACTTGTATGTCACCATTGATGCCGTTGTGCGGAGCCGCATTACCCTTGCCATGGGCATTGAGAACCATACCGTCTTCAATGCCTGCCGGGATGTTGATTTCAACAACTTCCTCACCTTTGACGACACCGGATCCGTTGCATTCCTTACACTTGTCTTTGATGACAGTGCCTTCGCCATGACAAGTCGGACATTCACTCTGCGTGGTCATCATGCCAAACATGGAGCGCATGGTACGTTCGACAACACCGGAACCGTGACAAGTAGGACATGTCTCTGGCTTTGCGCCGTTGGCTGCACCTGTTCCATGACAAGCTGTACAAGTCACATCTTTCTTGACCTTGAACTTCTTCGTTACTCCGCTTGCAATATCTTGAAGAGAGAGTTTGACTTTTAGTCTCAGATCAGAGCCTCGGTAAACGCGTTGTTGCTGTCGCTGGCCGCCTCCACCGAAGCCGCCAAAACCTCCAAAGCCGGAATGGCCGCCAAAGATATCGCCGAACATAGAGAAGATGTCATCCATGTCCATGCCGCCGCCACTAAAGCCGCCAAAGCCGCCACCTTGTGGGCCGTCGAAACCAAACTGATCGTATTGTTGTCTTTTCTGAGGATCGTGCAATACCTCGTAGGCCTCGGCAGCTTCTTTGAATTTCTCTTCAGCTTCTTTGTTACCAGGATTACGGTCGGGATGATATTTGATGGCCAATTTGCGATAGGCCATCTTGATTTCATCTTCCGATGCGTCGCGGCTTACGCCAAGTACTTCGTAGTAATCTCTTTTTTCCATTGTCTTGTGTCTTGTCGATACCTCAACAAATTATTGTCCTACTGCTACTTTGGCGTGACGAATGACTTTGTCGTTCATGGTGTAGCCTGTCTGTACGCAGTCGATCACTTTGCCCTTCTTGTCATCTCCCATACCAGGGACCATAGCCACAGCCTCGTGGTAGTCGGTATTGAAGTCTTGGTCTTTGGTGTCGATTTTCTTCACACCGAGACTCTCCAGTGTCTTAACAAATTTGTTGAAGATCATCTGTACGCCTTCCTTTATGACTTTCGGGTCTTCACTCTTGTCCGCAATGGCTCGCTCAAAGTCATCGAGAACGGGCAGAATAGCAGTCACTGTCTTCACGCCACCATTAAGAATGAGATCGGCTTTCTCACGCAGCGTGCGTTTCTTATAATTGTCGAACTCTGCAGCTGTGCGGAGGTAGCGGTCTTTGAGCTCCTCTATTTCTTTTTGAGCCTCAGCCAAGGGATCTTTTTCTTCCTCTTTAGCTTGTGTGGTCTCCTTATTGTTATCGTGCTCGTTCTTGTCCTTATGATCTTCGGGAGTGCTATTCTCTTGCTCGTTTGAGTCAGCAGCAGCTGTTTTCTGCTTTTCGCTGTTGTGGCTCTCTTTGGCGACTTTGCTCTCAGCACCTTCTACTTTTATGTCTCTTTCGAGTTGATCTTTTTTCTTTTCTTCCATGGTAAAATGTTTTTTAATGAAAGCTTTGCAAAAAATGTGCCGAATGGACATATACTGCCATTTTAAGCGTTTCCGCCGTACATTTTTGCCTTCTGCTCTTTGATGGCATCGTCGTGGATGTACTCATCGTATGGCATCAGCTTGTCGATCGTTCCACTTGGCGTGAGCTCGATGATACGGTTGGCTACCGTCTCGATAAACTCATGGTCGTGGCTGGAGAAAAGTACATTACCCTTGAACGAGACAAGGTTATTGTTGAAAGCCTGGATGCTCTCAAGGTCGAGGTGGTTGGTGGGCGTGTCGAGGATAAGACAGTTGGCGTTTTGTAGTTGCATTCTCGCAATCATGCAACGCATCTTCTCGCCTCCGGAGAGCACATTGACTTTCTTCTCGACTTCTTCCTGACGGAAAAGCATACGACCCAAGTAGGCTTTCATCGTCACCTCATTGCCAGTACCGTATTGGCTGAGCCAGTCGACAAGATTCAAATCTGACTGGAAGAATTTCGTATTGTCAAGTGGGAGATAGGCTGTGGTGATGGTCACACCCCACTTGTAGCTGCCTCCATCAGCTTGTCTGTTGCCATTGATGATCTCGAAGAGAGCGGTCATGGCTTTAGGATTGTGACTCAGGAAGACAACTTTCTGACCCTTCTCGATATTGAAGTTGACATTGTCAAAGAGAACGGTACCGTCTGCGTCTACTGCCTTCAGATTCTCTACTTCGAGGATCTGGTTACCGGGCTCACGGTCCATTTGGAAGATGATGCCAGGATATTTACGGCTGGATGGACGGATCTCCTCTACATTGAGTTTCTCCAACATCTTCTTACGCGAGGTCGTCTGCTTGCTCTTTGCCACATTGGCAGAGAAGCGGCGGATGAACTCTTCCAACTGCTTCTTCTTCTCTTCAGCCTTCATGCGTTGGTTCTGAGCCTGACGAAGAGCAAGCTGAGAGCTTTCGTACCAGAAACTGTAGTTGCCGGCGAAGACAGTTACTTTGCCGTAGTCGATGTCGATGGTCTGAGTGCTCACTGCGTCGAGGAAGTGACGGTCGTGGCTGACAACGAGCACCGTCTGATTCTCGTCGATATCGCCTAAGTAGTCTTCCAGCCACTCTACAGTGTCAAGGTCCAAGTCGTTGGTGGGCTCATCGAGGAGAAGGTTGTCCGGTTTGCCAAAGAGTGCCTTGGCCAACATGACGCGGACTTTCTCATTGTTGGATAGCTCTGACATCTGCTTTTGGTGAAGGCTTTCGTTGACGCCCAAGTTCTGAAGCAGTTGGGCTGCATTGCTTTCGGCCTCCCAGCCATTCATCTCTGCGAACTTTTCCTCAAGCTCTGCTGCGCGGTTACCGTCTTCGTCGGTCATCTCTGGCTTGGAATAGAGAGCCTCACGCTCTTTCATATTGTTCCAAAGAGCTTCATAACCCATCAGGACGGTGTTCATGACACTGAAGGCATCATATTTGAAGTGATCCTGCTCCAAAATAGAAAGGCGCTCGCCGGCTCCAAACTCTACAGAACCTTTATTGGGCTCAAGATCGCCACTGATAGCGCGAAGCAATGTTGACTTTCCTGCACCGTTGGCACCGATGACGCCATAAATATTACCACGGGTGAACTTGATGTTTACATCTTTATAAAGAACTCTCTTGCCAAACTGTATGGCAAGGTTTGTCAGTGTAATCATTTTATCTTTCGATTATTATTGTGGATGATCTATTATTCCTTGCAAAGATACAAAAATAATGTGACTTACTTGCTGATAATACGGAATTTAACAATTAGTCAGAAATGTGGTCACACAACGAAAACCTGTCTTTTTGTAAAATGATGCTTATGTATTTGCCAATGAAGAGGGGGATGATATATAAAAAAGAAGCTATCACCTTAAAGATGATAGCTTCTGTATGTTTACTATATGTATATACGCTGCTATTCCAATATCTTTGTCATCGACATGGATGAGATCAAGCCGTCTGGTCCAATGGTGGCCTTGATATTGAAGCGGGTGTTCACGGATGATCCATCTACTTTATCTACTTTTTGCACAGCAGAGAACGTAGCGTTATACTGGTATTCCTCGTCTCCTACTTCCTTCTTGCTAATTTTATAGTCGTTGTTGATATGCCAATTCATATTGGAGATATCATTTTTATAGATTTTGCTCAGGAAGACGGCAACATCAGCTCTTGTAGCGTCGGTCTTACCCAGGAAGTTGGACATGAGCGGTGCCACGGTGGCCGTCAAACCATCTTCATTCTTAGCGTTGATAGCCTGGAAGAAATGACGGAAGACAGCACGGACCATCGTCTTCTCCTCTGGCTGCACGGTCTTGGCCTTGAGTGCTTTGAGTGCATTATTGGCCTGGTCTACGTACTCTCCATTGGCATGCTCACTGAGATAGGTAGAATAGGATTGTTCGGAATTGCCGTTTGTGGCGTCAATCCAGTCCAATGAGTCGATCTTGTGAAGTGCGTCTGCCTTGTGTTCAGAGTTGGGATGCTTAGTGAGATAATCCTCCAGGGCTGTACGTGACCCGCTAACTACAGCATTGGTCCAGTCAATGTCGGTCTGTTTTAAGCTCTCAAGTCGGGCCTCTACAGAGTCCCGATGGGCTTCCGGAGCATCTGGGTTGGTATCAAGGTAGGTCTGAAGCACCGTAGGGTCATCACTGTTCATGGCAAATTCGTAGGCTTCCTCTTCTTTAGAGTTCTTACTACTGTTATAGAAGTAGAAACAGATACCGCATGCAAGGACTGCGAGTACAAACGCAATAATGAGCGCACTGTGACTTTTTGGGGCTGCTTCTGGCTTTTGGCGATCAGAGGGCTTAGGAGACATTGTGTGCTGTGCATTTCTATCTTGTGTTTTTTGATAGCTGTTGCCTGTTCTTGGTGGAGTAGGAGGCTGTGACATCCGCCTTTCTGGCTGTGAACTTTCCGTTCTCTGTGCAGCCTCAATGCCCGATGATTGAGGTGCACCGTTGCTGTTTAGAGAAGTATTGCCAACATTTCCTTTTACCAGCGTCTCTCCCCGTGGAGTGAGATGATGGCAGTTGGGGCACATCTCCTGATCTTTGAAATAGATCTCCCCACATTGTGGGCATTTCACGATTTTACCAGCGATGGGTACGCCGCAGTTGGGACATGCCGGAGCTTTGTCGCTGATTTGCCGTCCACATTCGGGACATTTTATGATAGCCATAATAAAAGTATATTTAGTTTTAACGTTAAAATTCAGTCAGATGCTCGGTTATCGGTGTCGGAACCTGATTTCCCGGAGCTTGTGCTTTCCCATGAACCGGCTCTTGTCGACATATCCGTTGATGCCATTGAGATGTCCTTTACCAGTGTACTGCCACATGATATAGTCGAGATCGTCTTGGAGCACCGGAGTCCTCTTTGTGTATTGGGCGATCATCACTTTGTAGTCTCTCAGCCGTCCAAGGAGGTTGTGGTCATAGAAATTGGCTCCTGTGTAAATAAGAGGCTTTTGTTTATAGGCCTTTTCCATTAGATGGAGAAAGAGAAAGAGAGAGTCTTGAAATGCCTTTACGGAGAGTCCACTTCTCGTTTCTACATCCACCATAGGTATGAGATCTTGATCTCCTGGTCGACATTGCGTCTTGAAGTTCTCAAGCTGTGTTTGCTGGGGAATGTTAGGACGATAGAAATGATACGATCCAACTTTCAGTCCGTAGCGGTGGGCGAGGTCTATGTTTTGCTTGTATTTGCTGTCAATACGGCTTCCACCTTCTGTGGCTTTAAGATATACATAAGCCATTTTAGAAGTACCGATGGTCTCCCAAAACACGTTGCCTTGATAGTGACTCAAGTCAATACCGTGGATGTGACTGCATGTGTCTTCGCATTCCACATAGTTCTGAGCATGTAAGCTTATGGAAGCTAACAAAGTTATGATGCAAAGTATGAATCGATTCATATTTGCAAAATTAGCGAAAAGTTTCCTTATCGCGTATGACCTTATTTAATAATTATAAATAATTAAGAGCAACGATATGTTGTGGCATGTTCCTTCACGGTATTTCTGCTTGTCTATTCTTCTATTTCCTGCAGTGAGCGGACAAAATTATGGAAGAAGTTACTGACCGTCTCCAGTGGTGCATAGACAATATAGCAGAGGCTGCGTCGCAAGTTGCGTCGCAACAAAGAGGAGTTGTTTTGTAAAAATCCGGCTTTTCCTTGTCTGAAATGCCACTCTTCGGCAGTGTCGTTGACAGTGTGGTGTACTGAGCGCATGACGAGTTTATAAGCCGATGATTCCACGTGCTTCACAAAAGGCAATTCGGCTTGCTCGAATTGGAAGGCAGCCATGAGCATACTTCCCTGTAGCTGAGCCATACGCCGGATATGGAGTTTGCTGAGCCATTGCTCCAACTTCACGAAGTCCACTTTGTCTCCTTTTGTTCTCAAATAGCTGCCAAGTTGTATCAATCCACCGAGCATAATACCTTTATTGAGCATTAATGATACGTTGTTTACAATGATCTTCAACAGCTCCACAGCCTCAATGTTGGTGTTGATAGCGTGGCGCTCGTTGAAGATGATTTTTTTGAGGCGATAGTTGAGAAAAGGATTGCTCAACTGTGCTTGTTGTAATGGTAGCGTATATGCTGCCAGATCTTCTGTGAGCTCCTGGGGAATATTCATCATCTCGTCTTCCCGATATCTCGCTATACCCTTTGAAGCCGAAGCCTCCACATGTTGCGTATGAACCATCTGGAAGAGTCTTTGCCATTTGAAGGCCGACATCGGCTCTATAGGATCTTGCTCTTCGAGATAATCTGAAAGGATCAGCCGAAAGAAATTACGTGTGATGACATCCATTTCGCAAACATTTTAAGAGTACTGCTTGGGGAAACGAAAAGCGATGGAAAGAATACCCGCCACACCTAATGCCATTGGATAATAGAGATAGGGGAGTATCTGCATTGGACTGCAGTCGGCGAGTCCGGCTGCCAGAAGTATCTGTACGCCATAAGGCAGTAGTCCCTGTATGGTGCAAGAGAATGTGTCAAGAATGCTGGCATTCTTTCTGCTGTCGACACCGAAGCGGTCTCCTAATTTCTTCGCAATGTCGCCGATAGTCAGTATGGCAATCGTATTATTGGCAGTGCAGATGTTGACAAAGCTTACCAGGGCGGCCGTTGCAAACTCTGCACCTCGTTTAGTATGCACGCGAGAGGTGAACTTGTTGATGATGAAGTCTATGCCGCCGTTCTCTCTGATAATCTCCAACATTCCGCCAGCCATCATGGCCACGATGATCAGCTCTCCCATTCCGCTTATACCTTTTCCCATGGCGATGAGCCAGGCAAAAAAGTCATAGCTGCCGTCGATCATACCGATGAGACCACAGGCGAGAGAGCCGATGACGAGCACGGCCATCACATTCATACCTGTGATGGCCAATATGATGACCAATAGATAAGGTATTACTTTGATAATATTGACAGACGCAGTATGCGACGGTGCCGCGATTCCTTGTCCCAGGAATGTATAGATGATCAGCATGAGTATGGCGGCTGGTGTAGCGATGAGCACGTTGACACGGAACTTATCACTCATCTTGCAGCCTTGGGTTTGGGTGGCAACGACGGTGGTGTCTGAGATAAACGAGAGATTATCACCAAAGTATGCGCCGCCGACGATAACGGCGGTCAGCAAAGGCAGGCTGCTGCCAGTCTGTTGGGCAACACCGGCTGCTATTGGTACTAGTGCAACTACAGTGCCGACGCTTGTTCCTATTGCGGTAGAGATAAAGCATGCGGCCACAAACAAACCGGGAAGAACCAAGCTATGAGGTAAGACGCTCAGCGTAGCGCCCACCGTTGCATCAATGGCTCCCATACTCTTGGCCGAAGAGGCAAAAGCACCGGCTAGAACATATATCCAAAGCATCAGCATCAAGTTGTCGCTGCTGGCTCCACGGCTGAATATGCCGATGCGCTTCCGCAAAGGAAAGCCTCCGGAAATAGCGATAGCATAGATGCTGGCGATCATAAAGACCACAGTCATAGGCACTTTGTAGAAATCACCTGCAACAATGCTTAATACAAGATAGAGCAAGATGAAGACGATAAGTGGTGATAGGGCCAGCAATCCTTTTGCGTTTGTTTTGTTAATCATGCTCATAAATATTATATGAACGTTCGTTTTCTTATTTCAAAGTTGTGTGCGTCTATAAAAGTCCACGTTCTCCTTGCTAAGCAACTCTATCGGCATATAATTGACTCAAGTTTCGCAAGTAGATGATTATACTTAAAATTTAACAATTATTGCCAATAAAAAAGGCTTTAAGATTTGCCCAATTCGTTAAGAATTAGTAACTTAGTAATCGCCAAACAACTAAG
>NZ_JAMXSP010000023.1:0-44929 GCF_025457485.1 Hallella absiana | reverse complement strand
CATTTTGGGTGGCTATTGCGGTGGGGTCCCACCTCTTCCCATTCCGAACAGAGAAGTTAAGCCCACTTGCGCCGATGGTACTGCAATGCAATGCGGGAGAGTAGGAGGCCGCCCTCTTTCAACAAGAGCCCTTGAAGACAGAAATGTTTTCAAGGGCTTTTTTTGTACGCCCCTCTCTAGCTCTCCCCGAGGGGAGAGAATTGCTAAACCATACCATCTGCACGAATTATATGCTTTGTGGGTATTGCGGTCCCCTCCCCTCGGGGAGGGCTAGGGAGGGGCCTATAATAATTTCCTTTTCTTTTCGTTATCCATAATACTATGCAATGGACAGATAGAATCAGGCAGGTGAAGATTATTCTTGTGGTTATGGCAATCGTTATTGCCGTGGCCTCGCTTGTTGTGTCGCATAGTATGACGCGTGACTTGGAGGCGCAGGAACGCAGCCGCATGGAAGTCTGGGCGGAAGCTATGCGGTCGCTCAACCAGGCTGATGAGAACACGGATCTGAATCTTGTGTTGAAAGTGATTAACGACAACAATACGATTCCAGTCATTGTGCTCGACAGTAATGGAAAGGTGACAGACTTCCGCAATCTTTCCATCAATGCCTCTTCCCGTGCGGACAGCCTGACGAAGGTCACTCGGATCGGTCATGAGCTTTTAGCCAGAAAACGTAACATCAGGATCTTCCTCGAAGAGCGGCATCGCGACTATATTGATGTCTGCTATGATGAGTCGTTGATGCTCAAACGTCTTTCCTGGTATCCCTATGTGCAGTTGGGAGTGGTTCTTCTCTTTGTGGTGGTAGCCATCTTTGCTTTACTCACCTCTAAGCGTGCAGAACAGAATAAGGTGTGGGTGGGTTTGTCGAAGGAGACTGCTCATCAGCTGGGTACGCCAATCTCCAGTCTGATTGCTTGGGTGGAGATACTGAAGGAGACCTATCCCGATGATACGTTGATACCGGAGATGGACAAGGACGTAAAGCGTCTGCAACTCATCGCAGACCGCTTTTCTAAGATTGGTTCTGTGCCGGCTCCTGTGCCTACCGACCTCTTGGAGTTGTTGGGACATGTTGTCGACTATATGGACCGCCGTACAAGTAAGAAGGTGAAGATCCTGACCGATTTCCCTGCTCATCAGGTGATCGTGGATCTCAATGGCTCCCTCTTTGAATGGGTGATAGAAAACCTGTGCAAGAATGCCGTGGATGCCATGGGCGGCGAGCAGGGAACTATCACGCTGAAGGTGGAAGAGACCGACACATGGGTGTACTTGGATGTGAACGATACCGGCAAGGGCATCCGCAAGCGTAATATAAATAATGTGTTCCGCCCGGGCTTCACCACTAAAAAGCGCGGATGGGGACTGGGGCTGAGCCTTGCCAAACGTATTGTGGAGGAATACCATCATGGACGTATCTATGTCAAGGAGTCCGTGGTTGGGAAGGGTACGACTTTCCGTATAGAATTGCGTAAGTGCCACGCATAGCCTTTGTTATCATTCCTCTTTTAAGAAAGTTTTTGCAGATAAATTTGACGCTATCAAAAAAAAGTAGTAACTTTGCAAACCAAATGTGATATGTCTGTTTGTGATATGTCTAATTTAGAGCAGTTTAAGATAGACTTAAAAGGCTTGTCGGAAGGCGACAATGTCTTTGACTTCGATTTGAGCGACCCTTACTTCGAGGCTATTCAGGCCCCGGCAGTGAAACGTGGCCGTGTGCATTCCTCGTTGACGATCCGTCGTACGGGAGACGTGTTCTATTTGGATTTTCACACAGACGGCTTTGTCATTGTTCCTTGCGATCTCTGCTTGGAAGACATGGAACAGCCCATAGAGAGCGACGACCATCTGGTGGCAAAGTTTGGAGAAGACTATTCGGAGGATGACGACCTCGTCACGGTCAGGGAAGACAACGCTATTCTCGACGTGTCGTGGTTCATCTATGAATTTATAGAGCTCAGTATTCCACTCAGGCATGTGCATGCACCTGGAAAATGCGACCCTGCCATGATGAAGATTCTGAAAGAACATTCGGCCGCCCGAAGCGGTGATGAGGATACAGAGCCTGTGGATTCCCGATGGGCAGCATTGAAAAAGATAAAAGATAAAAATTAAAGATTAAACAATTATGGCACATCCTAAAAGAAGACAGTCTAAGACTCGTACACTCAAACGTAGAACTCACGATAAGGCAGTAGCCCCCACATTGGCAGTATGCCCTAACTGCGGCGCTTACTATGTCTATCACACCGTTTGCCCGACATGCGGTTACTATCGTGGCAAAGTCGCTATCGTTAAGGAAGCAGCTGAGTAATGGGAAAGATTAACGCGATAATCACAGGTGTTGGCGGCTACGTGCCCGACTATGTCCTCACCAACGAGGAACTGTCGCGCATGGTAGACACCAGCGATGAGTGGATTACTACGCGTGTCGGCATCAAAGAGCGCCGTATCCTCACTGAGGAAGGCCTCGGATCAAGCTATATGGGGCGCAAGGCTGCTAAGCAGCTGCTTCGTAAAACCGGCGTAGATCCGGATACCATTGATGCACTCATCGTCTCGACAACGACTCCTGACTATCCTTTCCCCTCTACGGCAAGCATCATTTTGGGTAAGCTGGGACTGAAAAACGCTTTCGCCTTTGACATGTCCTGCGCCTGCTGCGGCTTTATCTATGCCCTTGAGCAGGCTTGCTCGATGATTCAGAGCGGCCGTTACAAAAAGATCATCGTGGTTTCTGCCGAGAAGATGTCGTCGATTGTCGACTACACCGACCGACAGACCTGTGTGCTCTTTGGCGACGGTGCTGGTGCTGTGCTCGTGGAGGCAACGGAGGAAGAAGGCATTGGCTTCCAAGAATCGTTCTTGCGTACCGATGGTGCAGGCCTGCCCTTCCTTCACATGAAGGCCGGCGGCAGTGTATGCCCTCCCTCGCATTTCACGGTAGACCATCGTCTGCACTATATCTATCAGGAGGGGCGCAACGTGTTCCGCTATGCCGTGACAGATATGAGCGATGATGTGGACTACATCATGAAGCACAACGGCCTGACGGCTGATGACGTAGACTGGGTGATCCCGCACGAGGCTAACCTGCGTATCATCGATGCAGTGGCCAAGCGTGCCGATCTGCCGATCGAGAAGGTGATGATCAACATCGACCACTACGGCAATACCAGTTCCGCTACCATTCCTTTGGCTATGTGGGACAACGAAGCTAAGCTGAAGAAGGGCGATAACGTCATCCTCACTGCTTTCGGAGCCGGATTTGTTCACGGAGCTATGTATCTGAAATGGGCTTACGATGGTGCTGCCGCAGCAGCGGACAAAAAGTAACTCGTAAGATCCTTTATTCATAACAACAGAAAAACGCATCCTTCTTGTTATAGTAAGAATGCGTTTTTTTGTTTATTGATATTGTATGTTTAATTAAAAGTACTTATGCATAAGGCCGGTTTTGTAAATATCGTAGGAAACCCCAATGTTGGTAAGTCCACACTGATGAATCAACTTGTCGGTGAGAAGATCAGTATCGCCACGTTTAAGGCGCAGACGACACGTCATCGCATTATGGGCATCGTCAACAAGCCCAACATGCAGATTGTCTTCTCTGACACGCCCGGCGTGTTGAAACCTAACTATAAGATGCAGGAGATGATGCTGGCATTCTCTGAGTCTGCCTTGGCAGATGCCGACATCCTGCTCTATGTCACAGATGTGGTGGAGAACCCGGAGAAGAATCTCGACTTTCTGGAAAAGGTCAGGGAGATGAAGATCCCAGTGCTGTTGCTGATCAACAAGATCGACGAGACCGATCAACAGCATCTCGGAGACATCGTGGAGAAGTGGCATGCCCTGTTGCCCAACGCAGAGATCCTTCCTATCTCGGCGCAGAACAAGTTCGGCATAGACATGCTCATGAAACGTATTGAAGAGCTGCTGCCCGAGAGTCCTGCTTATTTCGACAAGGATCAGTTGACCGACAAGCCGGCAAAGTTCTTTGTCTCCGAGATTATCCGCGAGAAGATCCTGCGCTATTACGATAAGGAAATTCCTTATTCCGTGGAGGTCGTCGTGGAGCGCTTCAAGGAAGACGAGCATCACATCCATATCAATGCTGTCATCTATGTAGAGCGCGACTCGCAGAAAGGCATCATCATCGGACATCAGGGCACTGCCTTGAAGAAGGTGTCGTCGGAAGCCCGCAAGAGCCTTGAGAAGTTCTTTGGTAAGGCGATCTACTTGGAGACCTTCGTCAAGGTTGACAAAGACTGGCGTAACTCTCAACGGGAACTCGACCACTTCGGGTACAACCCGCAATAAGAATGATCAATGGTGAGTGTTGACGCATTCTACACTCCTATATTCCCCTGACTGTATGGCAGGGTGCACTCTCCTTCGGGAGGGCCGAAGAATGTTAAACTTCAGAAATCAAACAACGAAATGGCAAATTTAGTAGCTATCGTAGGACGCCCTAATGTGGGCAAGTCCACACTTTTTAATCGTATGACCCAAAGCCGTAGGGCTATTGTAAGTGATGTGGCCGGTACCACACGCGACCGCCAATATGGCAAGTGTAGTTGGAACGGCAAAGAGTTCTCTGTCGTAGATACGGGCGGCTGGGTCGTGAAATCAGATGATATCTTTGAGGATGCCATCCGTCAGCAGGTGAGGGTCGCCACAGAAGAGGCAGACCTTGTGCTCTTCCTGGTGGATGTGGAGACAGGAGTCACAGACTGGGATGAGGATGTGGCGATGATCCTTCGCCGTGCCAAACTGCCGGTCATCCTTGTGGCTAATAAGGTCGACAATAGCGGCAACGCTTACGAAGCCGCAGAGTTCTATCGTCTCGGACTGGGAGATCCCGTCTGCATCAGCGCGGCAACGGGTGGCGGTACGGGTGATCTGCTCGACATGATACTGACCAAACTGCCAAACAATGTCGACGAAGCACCGGAGGAAAATATCCCGCGCTTCGCTGTCGTCGGCCGCCCAAATGCCGGTAAGTCAAGTCTGATCAATGCTTTTATTGGTGAGGAGCGTAACATCGTCACTGATATTGCCGGTACCACACGTGACAGCATCTACACACGCTATACCAAGTTTGGCTTTGACTTCTATCTCGTCGATACCGCCGGTATCCGCCGTAAGAATAAGGTGAGCGAAGACCTGGAGTTCTATAGCGTCATGCGCAGTATCCGTGCTATCGAGAACAGTGATGTCTGCATTCTGATGATCGATGCCACACGAGGCATTGAGGCTCAGGATATGAACATCTTCCAGTTGATACAGAAAAACAACAAGAGTCTGGTCGTCGTGGTCAACAAGTGGGACTTGGTGCAGGACAAGAGCCAGAAGGCCATCGACACCTTCAAGAATGCCATCCACAACCGTATGGCTCCCTTTGTTGATTTCCCCATCATCTTTGCCTCCGCGCTGACCAAACAGCGTATCTTCAAGGTGCTCGAAACAGCCAAGCAGGTCTATCTCAACCGTGAGACACGTATCGGTACGACGAAGCTCAACGAGGTGATGCTGCCGATCATCGAGCAGACACCGCCACCTTCTACAAAAGGAAAGTATATCAAGATCAAGTATTGCTCGCAGTTGCCCAACACGCAGATCCCCTCTTTCGTGTTCTATGCCAATCTGCCGCAATATATCAAGGAGCCCTATCGCCGTTTCCTGGAGAACAAGATCCGTGAGAACTGGTCGATGCATGGCTGCCCGATCAATGTGTTTATCCGTCAGAAGTAAGATGCAGAGAGTATGGCGATATGTGGTGTTGGGTGCTGTCTTGTCCTTGCCTATGGCATGCAAGAAAGCTCCGACGCCCGCCGAGATAGCCGCCCATGCCGCGAAGGGCTATTACGACCAGCTGCTGGCAGGGAAGTATGAGGATTTTGTGGCTGGCACCTACATGCCCTATAAGATTCCGGACAGCTATCGCAAACAGTTGGAGGACAATGCCCGGATGTTTGTGGCACAGCAGGAGCAAGAGCATCGTGGTATCAAGAAGGTGAAGATTCTCGACGCCAAGGCTGATACGCTCAAGCATGTGGCCAATGTGTATCTGATATTTGAATATGGAGACAGCACTCGCGAAGAAGTGTGCGTGCCGATGGTGGAGAAGAAAGGCGTGTGGTACACACGCTGACGCTTCTCATCATGTAGATAATATAGAATAGAAAAACGCTTCCTCTCACAATGGAGAGGAAGCGTTTTTTTATGCTGCCGGGTGATCTAAGCGTTCTCTTCTTCCTGCATCTCCACCTTCTTCACCTTGCGGAACAGATCGCTGGCAAAGACCAGGTCGTTGAGTTTCTTGTTGGTGGAGCTGAAGACTTGGTCTTTGTTGCCCTGCCACTCCTTATGTCCTTTGTAGATGAAGACGATGTTCTCGCCGATGCCCATGACTGAGTTCATGTCATGGGTGTTGATGATCGTCGTCATCTGATAGTCTTTGGTGATCTCTGACAGCAGCTTGTCGATGACCAGTGAAGTCTTCGGGTCCAAGCCAGAGTTAGGTTCGTCGCAGAAGAGATACTTCGGATTGAGCACGATGGCGCGCGCAATGGCCACGCGTTTCTGCATACCGCCGGAGATCTCGTCGGGGTATTTGTTGCGGGCATCGAGGAGGTTGACACGCTCCAGACACTCCTGGGCTCTTCTTGCACGCTCACGGGAGGTCATGTTGGAGAACATATCCAACGGAAACTGCACGTTCTCTTGTACTGTCAACGAGTCGAAGAGAGCCGCTCCTTGGAAGATCATGCCCATCTCGCGCCGCATCATCACCTTTTCTTTCTTCGTCATCGCCGTGAAGTCGCGCCCGTCGTAGAGAATCTGGCCTTCGGTCGGCTCAAGCAGCCCTACGATATTCTTCATCAGCACGGTTTTGCCGGAACCACTCTGTCCGATGATGAGATTGGTCTTACCCGTCTCAAAGACAGTGCTGATGTTGTCGAGAACAGTCTTGTCCTCAAAGCGTTTCGTTAGATTTTTGACTTCTATCATAGCTTAACTCAGTAATTGCGTAAGGAAAACGTCGGAGAAGAGGATGAGCACGCTGCTGCATACGACGGCATCGGTGGAAGCCTTGCCCACCTCGACGGAGCCGCCCTCCACCGTGTAGCCGAAATACGACGATACGCTGGAGATGATAAAGGCGAAGAACAGACTCTTGATGATGCTCATCCACATAAACCAGGGATTGAAAGCGTGGTGCATGCCGGCAGTGAGATCGTCGGGCGACATCATGTGTCCGATGATCGCTGTGGCGTAGGCACCGATGATGCCCATGGCTGAAGAGAAGATCACCAGGAACGGCATGATGGTCACCAAACCGAGGATCTTCGGCAGGATCAGATAGTTAGCCGAGTTCACGCCCATGATATCCAACGCGTCGATTTGTTGTGTGACGCGCATGGTGCCCAACTCCGAGGCGATGTTGGACCCCACCTTACCGGAGAGAATCAGACACATGATGGAAGAAGAGAACTCCAGGAGCATGATCTCACGCGTGGTGTAGCCGGTAGTCCAACGTGGCATCCACGGACTGGAGATATTCACCTTCATCTGGATGCAGATGACTGCACCGATGAAGAAGCTGATCATCAGCACGATGGCGATGGAGTCGACTCCCAACTGAGACATCTCTTTAACATAGCGCTTCAAAAACATGCGCATGCGTTCCGGACGCGCAAAGGTGCGTCCCATCAGGATGAGATAACGTCCGAAAGTGGTGAGATAACGATGAAGCAACTTCAATAAAAGCATGGGCTATAACCTATTTGATGATGCAAAAGTAACCAAAATCCCATAAAAAACTGCAATAAACAGAAGAGTTTTTGCTTTTATCAATGTTATTAGGTGTTTTTTTAGTATTTTTGCATTCAAAACTATTATCATGGACGAAACATTACAAGCACTTGTGCAGCAGGAGACCGAGGCTCGCCCCGATGTGGAGCACATGACTCCTGAGGAAGTGGACAAGTTGCTCATGAGCAAGTTGAAACATAAGGAGTTGCATGCTGAGGGGTTGGTCAAGCGCTATGGCAAACGTACTGTGGCTGATCATGTCACGTTTAACGTCAAGCAAGGTGAGATCGTCGGATTGCTCGGACCTAACGGTGCTGGTAAGACGACCTCTTTCTATATGACGACAGGATTGGTCGTGCCCAACGAGGGACATGTCTTCATCGATGATAAGGAGATCACGAAGTTTCCTGTCTATAAGCGCGCCCGTGCCGGTATCGGATACCTGCCGCAGGAGGCCAGCGTATTCCGTAAGCTGAGCGTGGAAGACAATATCATGGCGGTGTTGGAGATGACGAAGCTGTCACACCAGGAGCAACTCGACAAATTGGAAAGTCTGATCAGCGAGTTCCGACTCAACAAGGTGAGGAAGAACAAGGGAGACCGTCTCTCCGGTGGTGAGCGCCGACGTACGGAGATTGCCCGCTGTCTGGCTATCGATCCGAAGTTCATTATGCTCGATGAGCCGTTTGCCGGTGTCGACCCTATTGCCGTGGAAGACATCCAGCATATCGTGTGGCGACTGAAATACCGCAATATCGGTATCCTCATTACCGACCATAACGTGCAGGAAACTTTGTCCATCACCGACCGTGCCTATCTGCTCTTTGAGGGACGAATCCTCTTTCAGGGATTGCCCGAGGAACTGGCAGCCAACAAAGTCGTGAGAAAGAACTATCTGAGCGACAACTTTGTCTATCGTAAGTTCCAGTCCAACGAGGAGGACAGAGCCTTTGCCGCCCAATCCCGAAAGTCTTTGCTTGCAGAAGTTTATGGCGGATAGTAACTAACAATGGAGATAAAAACTTACAAAAGTGCTTCTGCAATAACTTGCATTCTAGAGAGCGAAAAGCCAAAGAAATAGGGAGTTGAATGTCAGGAAAGGACTTTGAAAGTGAGAAAACAGTGATTTTGGTTGTCATCTCAGTGGTTTTACCTTGTCAGAACGGTGCTTTGATGAGGTAAAACCACTGAGATGATCGAAAATTCTCTAGATAATTTATGGAAGAAAAGGCGTTTTTGCAATGTGAGATAATGTAAATATAGTTCAACTTTCTGCTTATCAGGTAGTTATAGAATACTTGTAAAAATCGTAAAATCACGCCCAAGACCATGTCTGCTCGCAAAGATTGCCTTCTCGTGCCCGCTTTTTTGTCAGTTTATCCAACAATTGCTGTTCTTCCTTGCAGTTTCCAGTTCGCAAGCAGGCTCCCTTTGAAGTAATCCTACCGGTGCTGCGGACAATCCTGTCGTGCCTTATCGCTGAGTAGTTACGGCGCTGAGATGATGGTTAAAAAAACAAATTTTTCCACCTTATATTAGGTAGATTGGTAAAATATGCGTAATTTTGCCAGTCAGTATGGCTCTTGTCGCTCGACGGGCGATAAGAGTTTGCTGTTTCCTTACGGAGATAAGTCATATAATCCTTGCGGAGATAAATCATAAACAATATAAACCAAAGATGAAAGTTTCATTTGAAAATCCCGACAAGATCAACGGACTGTTGACCATCACTGTCGAAGAAGATGACTACAAAAACGATGTCGAGAAGGAGCTCAAAGAGTATCGTAAAAGAGCTAATATCCCCGGCTTCCGCCCCGGAAAGGCTCCTATGGGCATGATCAAGCGTCAGTTTGAGCCCAGCGCCAAGATGGACGCTATCAACAAGGTGCTCAATGACGAGCTCCAGAAGTATATTGCTGACAACAAGATTCAGATGCTCGGCGAGCCTTTGGCCTCTGACAAGCAGGAGCCTCAGGATCTGGAGAAGCCGGCTCCTTATACCTTCATGTTTGACATCGCCGTCGCTCCTGAGTTCAACATCGAGCTGAGCGACAAGGATACTGTCGACTATTACGAGATCACTGTCGACGATGCTCTCGTTGACAAGCAGGTGGATATGTTCGCCAACCGTCTTGGCGGATACGTTGACGTTGATGACTATCAGGAGAACGATATGCTCAAGGGTGACATCCGCGAGCTCGACGAGAAGGGCAACACCAAGGAAGGTGGCCTGACCATTGAGGCTGCTGTGCTGATGCCTAATTACTTGAAGAACGACGACCAGAAGAAGCTCTTCGAGGGTGCAAAGAAGGGTGACATCATCACCTTCAATCCTTCTAAGGCATACGACGGCAATGAGGTACAGATCTCTTCCCTGTTGAAGATCGAGAAGGATCAGGTTGCCAACTACCAGGGCGACTTCAGCTTCCAGATTACTGGCATCCAGCGCTTCCAGAAGCACGCTGTGGATCAGGAGCTCTTCGATCAGACCTTCGGCAAGGACGCCGTTAAGGACGAGAAGGAATTCCGTAGCAAGATCGCTGAGGGACTCAAGGAGCAGCTCGTTCGCGACAGCGACTACAAGTTCCTGCTCGATGTCCGCAAGTATGCTGAGGACAAGATCGGCCAGCTGACCTATCCCGATGCGCTTCTGAAGCGTGTCATGAAGCAGGGCAGCAAGGAGAAGGACGAGAAGAAGCTCAACGAGATGATCGACAAGAACTACGAGGCAAGCCTCAAGGAACTCAACTGGAGCCTGATCCGCAACAAACTCTCTGAGCAGACCGGCATCAAGGTCAATGACGACGATGTCAAGGAGGCTGCCCGTGAGACCGCTCGCATCCAGTTCGCACAGTATGGCATGAGCAACGTTCCTGAAGAGTACATCAACAACTACGCCGATGAGCTCCTCAAGAAGCGTGAGAACGCCCAGGGCTTTGTGGATCGCGCTATCGACGTGAAGCTCTCTGACGCTTTGAAGAAAGTCGTCAAGCTGAACAAGAAAGAGATCAGCCTTGATGATTTCAACAAGATGATGGGCGAGTAATGTGCGCATAAAATAAGATTTTAATAAAAAATAATCTCTTGATTGAAGAGGTTACCAGCTTTTTTTATTATCTTTGTGTAATCAACACGAGGATTAGGTTTGAAACCGGTAAAAAGAGCTGATAACCTCTTTTCTCGTATTTGACTATTAACATTGAATATATTAAGGAAATCGAATGAACAACGACTTTAGAAAATTTGCCACGGGGCACTTAGGCATGAACGGCCTGGCTCTGGATGATGTGGTCAAGGCGCAGCAACAATATCTCAATCCGTATATCCTCGAAGAGCGTCAGCTCAACGTCACGCAGATGGATGTGTTTTCACGACTGATGATGGACCGCATCATCTTCTTGGGAACTGAGATCGACGACTATACAGCCAATACGCTTCAGGCTCAGTTGCTCTACCTCGACTCTGTCGACAACGGTAAGGACATCTCTATCTATGTCAACTCTCCCGGCGGCAGCGTGACGGCAGGACTGGGTATCTACGACACCATGCAGTTCATCACCAGCGATGTGGCAACGATCTGTACGGGTATGGCTGCCTCTATGGCTGCTGTGCTGCTTGTCTCCGGCACCGAAGGCAAGCGCTCCGCGCTGCCTCATAGCCGCGTGATGATCCATCAGCCCTTAGGCGGTGTGCAGGGACAGGCTTCGGATATCGAGATCGAGGCCCGTGAGATCCAGAAGTTCAAGAAAGAACTCTATACCATCATCTCCAACCACTCCCACCAGCCTTACGAGAAAGTATGGAAAGACAGTGACCGCAATTACTGGATGACCGCTGAGGAGGCTAAGGAGTATGGTATGATCGATACGGTGTTAACAAGAAAGCAATAATCTTAGTAACCAGGAGGAATAAGAAAACATGCCGAAAAAAGTATGTAGCTTCTGTGGTCGTGACGAATCACAGGTAAAGTTGCTCATCACAGGACTCAACGGTTATATCTGTGAGGACTGTGCAGTGCAGGCTTACAAGATAGTAAAGGATACCGGCGTTCTCGGTAATGTGGATGAGGAGGCCAGCGAAAAGTCTAAGGAGGCTTTCCGCAAGAAGACGCGTATCCCCAAGCCAAAGGAAATCAAGAAATATCTCGACGAGTATGTCATCGGTCAGGACGAGGCCAAGCGCTATCTGTCTGTGGCTGTGTATAACCACTACAAGCGTTTGCTCCAACCGTCGGACGACGATGGCGTGGAAATCGAGAAGAGCAATATCATCATGGTAGGCTCTACGGGTACAGGTAAGACGTTGCTGGCCCGCACCATCGCCAAATTGCTTGACGTGCCTTTCACCATTGTCGACGCTACGGTGTTTACCGAGGCCGGCTACGTTGGTGAGGATGTGGAGAGCATCCTGAGCCGTCTGCTTCAGGTGGCCAACTACGATGTGGCAGCTGCCGAGCGTGGTATTGTCTTCATCGATGAGATCGACAAGATTGCCCGCAAAGGCGACAACCCCAGCATCACACGCGATGTCAGTGGCGAGGGTGTGCAGCAGAGCATGCTCAAACTCTTGGAAGGAACCATGGTCAACGTACCGCCAAAGGGCGGCCGCAAGCATCCTGATCAGGACTATGTGCATGTCAACACCAAGAACATCCTGTTTATCTGCGGTGGTGCCTTCGACGGCATTGAGCGTAAGATCGCACAGCGACTCAACACGCATACGGTAGGATACAACTCCGTGCAGAACGCCCGTCATATCGACCGCGGCGATCTGATGAAGTATATCCTTCCGCAAGACTTGAAGTCGTTTGGCCTGATTCCAGAGCTGGTTGGCCGTCTGCCGGTGCTGACCTATCTCAATCCTTTGGATCGTGATGCTCTGCGCCGCATCTTGGTAGAGCCGAAGAACTCTATTGTCAAGCAGTACATCAAGCTGTTTGAGATGGACCACATCACGTTGTCCTTCACCGAGGAAGCTCTCGACTTCATCGTCGACAAGGCTGTAGAGTACAAACTCGGCGCCCGTGGCCTGCGCTCTATCGTGGAGGAGGTGATGATGGATGCCATGTTTGACGTGCCGTCAAAACGCATCAAGAAGTTTGAGGTGACGCTTGACTATGCCAAGCAGCAATTGGACAAGGCTCATCTGCAGCGACTCGAATCGGCTTAACCGGCTTGGCATTCAAGACACTCGCAGGTAGAAAATCAATGGCAGAGGCCGTGGAAGCGGCCCTCTGCATATTACATTATTAATAAGAATCATCTAAGGAGCATGCAATGACTAAGGAAGTGGACTTGACTCAAGCATTGAAGAAGTACTTTGGCTTTGATCATTTCAAGGGCGATCAGGAAGCGATCATCCGCAATCTCATGGCTGGCAACAACACCTTTGTGCTGATGCCTACCGGTGGCGGCAAGAGTCTGTGCTATCAGTTGCCGTCGCTGATCATGGAGGGAACGGCTATTGTCGTGTCGCCTTTGATCGCACTGATGAAAAACCAGGTCGACGTCATCAATGGCCTGACAGAGGAAGACGGCCTGGCTCACTTCCTTAACTCCTCGCTCAACCGTGCTGCCATCAACCGTGTGGTGGATGACGTGCACAGCGGGCGCACGAAGTTGTTGTATGTGGCTCCTGAATCTCTAAATAAAGAGGAGAACCTTGAGTTCTTCTCTTCTTTCCATATCTCTTTCTATGCCATCGATGAGGCGCACTGCATCTCGGAGTGGGGACATGACTTCCGCCCTGAATACCGAAACATACGGCCTACCATCAATCGCATCGCTGAGATACAGCATGTCGACTCCGTGCCCGTTATTGCCTTGACGGCAACAGCTACGGACAAGGTGCGGTCAGACATCAAGAAGAGTCTCGGCATCCTCGACGCGGAGGAGTTCCGCAGTTCCTTCAACCGTCCTAACCTCTACTATGAGGTGCGGCAGAAGATCAGCGAGGAGGATACCGACAGCCAGATCATCCGGTTTATTAAGCAGCATCCCGGCAAGAGCGGCATCATCTATTGCCTCTCGCGCAAGAAGGTGGAAGAGCTGGCCAAGAAGCTTCAGATCAATGGCTTCAAGGCAGCGCCCTATCATGCCGGCCTCGACTCAGAGTTGCGCACAAAGACGCAGGACGACTTCTTGAAGGAAGAGATCGATGTCATCGTGGCGACCATCGCCTTTGGCATGGGCATCGACAAGCCCGACGTGCGCTTTGTCATCCATTACGACATCCCCAAGAGCCTTGAGGGCTACTATCAGGAGACGGGCAGAGCCGGACGTGACGGCGGTGAGGGCATCTGCATCGCTTTCTATTCTCCAAAGGACTTGAAGAAACTTGAAAAGTTCATGGAGAACAAGGATGTCAATGAGAAAGAGATAGGCTATCAGCTCTTGCAGGAGACCAAGGCCTATGCCGAGTCTTCAGTATGCCGTCGCAAGATGCTGCTCCACTATTTTGGTGAGGAATATCCGCAGGACAACTGTGGTAATTGCGACAACTGCCTGCATCCGCAGAAGCAGTTCGAGGCTACCGATGCTTTGCTCATCGTCCTCAATGCCATCAAGGCAGTGAAGGAAAACTTCGACCAGGCTTATATCACCGACTTCGTCAAAGGGCGGGCTACGGACAACATCGTGCGCCATGGCCACAACAAACTGCCGGAGTTCGGTGCCGGAGCCAAACTCAACGAGGAGGACTCCTCTATTTGGAATCCCGTCATCCGTCAGGCTATGATCTCGCATTATATTCGTAAAGATGTGGAGAACTTCGGACTGTTGAAGCTGACGCCCGAGGGCAGGATGTTTATCAAGAGCCCGAAACCGTTCTTCGCTGTTCACGACCGTGAGTACGACGACGTGGAGGAGAATGCCGAGGGCGGTGTGAGTGCCTTAGACCAGGAGTTGCTCGGCTTGCTCAAAGGTCTGCGCAAGGATGTGGCCCACAAACATAACCTTCCGCCTTATGTGATCTTCCAGGACATCTCACTCTCGCAGATGGCGACGAGCTTTCCCGTCACTATGGAGGAACTGCAGCAGATACAAGGTGTAGGGCAGGGCAAGGCACATAAATATGGTAAGCCCTTTGTAGATCTCATCAAGAAGTATTGTGAGGACAACGACATCCAGCGGGTGGACATGATGCGTGTCATCAGTCTGCCTAAGAAGTCGATGAAGAAGTTGAAGATCATCGAGCTCATCGACCGTCGTGTGCCCTTGGATGAGATCGCCTCGATGCAGGGCTGTGGCTTCGATGATCTGATCGACGACATCGAGTCCATTGTCAACAGCGGCATGAAGGTTGACATCAGCTATTATCTCGATGACGATGATGTCATCGACCCCGATGAGGTGGACGACATCTATGACTATTTCCGCAACAGCGACAGCGATGATGTCGACACAGCCATCGATGAATGTGAAATTTATGACGATGACGGAGGTCTCACCGCAGAGGAGAAAGTACGCCTCGTTCTGATCAAATTCCTTTCTGAGCAGGCCAACTGATCTCCTTATCGCTGTTAAATAGCATTAAAGGCTAAAGAAATGGAGTTGCTCAATCTCCCTATTCGGAAAAAAATGAGTATATTTGCACGCAATAAATTTCTAAAAATCGTTTTATGTCATCATTTGTTGCAGATAAAATTGTGATGGACGGACTCACATTTGATGATGTCCTGTTGATTCCTGCTTATTCAGAAGTACTTCCTAAGGAAGTGTCGTTGAAAACCAAGTTTTCACGTCACATCGAACTCAACGTTCCTTTCGTAACGGCCGCTATGGACACGGTGACCGAGTCATCGATGGCCATTGCCATTGCGCGTGAGGGCGGTATCGGTGTCATCCATAAGAATATGTCTATCGAGGAGCAGGCTCGTCAGGTGGCCATCGTCAAGCGTGCAGAGAACGGTATGATCTATGACCCGATCACCATTCGTCGCGGCCGCACCGTCAAGGATGCTTTGGATATGATGCACGACTATCATATCGGCGGCATTCCCGTGGTAGATGAGGAAAACCACCTCGTGGGTATCGTCACTAACCGCGACCTCCGTTTCGAGCGTCACATGGATAAGCTCGTCGACGACGTGATGACATCAGAGAATCTGGTAACCACACATCAGCGCACAGACCTGTCTGCTGCCGCACAGATTCTTCAGGAAAACAAAATTGAGAAACTCCCTGTGGTTGACAATGCCAACCATCTTGTGGGTCTGATCACTTATAAAGATATTACGAAAGCCAAGGACAAGCCGATGGCTTGCAAGGACGACAAGGGTCGTCTGCGCGTTGCTGCCGGTGTCGGTGTCACTGTTGACACGCTCGACCGTGCGCAGGCCTTGGTAGAGGCCGGCGTAGATGCCATTGTCATCGATACCGCTCACGGCCACTCTAAGGGCGTGGTGGGTAAGCTCCACGACGTGAAGGCTGCCTTCCCCAACTTGGATGTCATCGTCGGCAATATTGCTACCGGTGAGGCTGCCAAGTATCTCGTCGACAACGGTGCTGACGCAGTTAAGGTAGGTATCGGCCCGGGTTCTATCTGCACCACGCGTGTCGTTGCCGGTGTCGGTGTGCCTCAGTTGAGTGCTGTCTATGATGTCTACTCTGCATTGAAGGGTACAGACGTGCCATTGATCGCTGACGGTGGCCTACGCTATTCCGGTGATATCGTCAAGGCATTGGCTGCCGGTGGCAGTAGCGTGATGATCGGTTCACTCGTTGCCGGTACCGAGGAGAGTCCTGGTGAGACGATTATCTTCAACGGACGTAAGTTCAAGAGTTATCGTGGTATGGGTTCTTTGGAGGCTATGGAGCAGAAGAACGGTTCCCGTGACCGTTATTTCCAGAACGACATCCGCGATGCCAAGAAACTTGTGCCGGAGGGTATCGCCGGCCGTGTACCTTACAAGGGCACCGTACAGGAGGTGATCTATCAGCTCACCGGTGGTCTGCGCTCAGGTATGGGCTACTGCGGTGCTCCTGACATCGTACGCCTGCACGACGCTAAGTTCACCCGCATCACCAATGCCGGTGTGCTCGAGAGCCATCCTCACGATATCACGATCACAAGTGAAGCTCCGAACTACTCGCGTCCCGAGTAATCATTACTTTGCATGAACAAATTATTCTATAGGAAATATATGATAGTGGGCGCCATGCTTTTGTGTGGCACCCTCTCTTTTGCTCAGAGCGACGATCCCGTCATCATGACCGTCAACGGTCATCCGGTTCTTCGCTCTGAGTTTGCGTATTCCTATAAAAAGAACAACACCAATGGTGTTCTCGACCGTAAGAGCGTACGCGACTACGTGCCGCTGTTTATCAACTATAAGTTGAAGGTGGAGGCTGCCAAGGATGCGCATCTCGACACGCTGTCGTCCTACAAGAAGGAGTTTGCCGGTTATCGCGACCAGCAGATCCGTCCGGCGATGATCGACAGTGCGGACGTAGAGGCTGAGGCCAGGAAGATCTATGAGGAGACCCGCCGGCGCATCGACGATAATGGTGGCATGGTGCGCGTCTCACATATCCTCCTCGCCATGAAGCAGAAGGCCACACCCGATGAGGAGAAGGTTGCCAAGCAGCGCATCGACTCGGTTTATAATGCTTTGCAGCATGGTGCGGACTTCGCTGCTTTAGCCCACAAAGTGTCTCAGGATCCGGGCTCCGCCAGTGAGGGCGGTCAGTTGCCTTGGATTGTCAAGGGACAGACCTTTCCGGAATTCGAGAATCAGGTGTGGAGTCTGAAAGACGGTCAGCTGAGCAAGCCTTTCCTTTCGCCGGCCGGTTGGCATATCGTTTTAAGACAAGGCCATCAGCCTTTCTTCTCTTACGAGAGTCAGCGTGCCGACATTCTGCGGTTTATCGACCAGCGCAACCTGCGTGAGCAGATCATCAATCAGAAGCTCGACACACTGGCCAAGCAACGCCATACCACTCCCGACGCTGTGTTGGCGGCTAAGCGGGAAGAGATGGAGAAGCAAGATCCCAACCTGAAATATCTTATCCAAGAATACCATGACGGACTGTTGCTCTTCGCCATTGCCGACAGCATGGTGTGGCAGAAAGCCAAGAACGACGAGGCCGGTTTGGAGCAGTACTTCCGCAAGAACCGCAAGCGCTATCGTTGGGATGCGCCTCGCTTCAAAGGTATTGCCTACTGCACACGTGCGCAGGAAGACATAGATAATGTGAAGAAAACCGTGAAGCGTTTGCCGTTCAGCCAGTGGGCAGAGAAGCTTCGTACCACTTTCAATGCCGATTCCGTGCTTCGCATCCGTGTGGAGAAAGGCATCTTCCGCATGGGCGACAACGCTTTGGTGGACAAAGAAGTCTTTGGTAAAGACACGATTGCCAAGCCTGTCAAGGACTATCCCTATATGGCTGTCTACGGCAAGAAGCTCAAAGCACCCAAAGAGATGGACGATGTGCGTGAACTCGTCGTGGCTGATTATCAGGATGCCTTGGAAAAGAAATGGGTAGAGCAGCTCCGCCGTAAGTATCCTGTCATCGTCAACGAGGCTGTCGTCGACACGGTCAAGTAAGAAACAGATCAGAAATAGCAACATGAAAATAAGCAATAAGCGTCATATCCCCTTTGTCGCAGCACTTTTGTTGGCTGCGGCTTCTCTTTCGGCCATGACCACCGTTCCCGGCTTGCCGGGTTCTCTGGGTCGTGTGGTTTCAGATTCTACGTCACATGACAGTACGCCCAAAGAGGAAGCTCCGATTCCCGAGAGCAGTGTCATCGATGAAGTCGTGTGGGTGGTGGGCGACGAGCCTATCCTCAAGTCCGATGTAGAGATGATGCGTATGCAGGGCCAGCAGGAAGGTATGACGTGGGGCGGCAATCCCGACTGCGCCATTCCCGAGCAGCTTGCCGTGCAGAAGCTCTTCCTCCATCAGGCCGAGATCGACTCTATTGAGGTCAGTGAGTCTGAGATCGCCGCCGGCGTACAGCAGCAGCTCAACCGCTGGATAGAGATCGCGGGCAGCCAGGAGAAACTCGAAGAGTACCGCAAGGAGTCCATCAATGAGATTCGTAATGATATGCACGATGAGTTCAAGAACCAGCAGCTCATCCAGAAGATGAAACAGAAACTCGTCGATGACGTGAAGGTCTCCCCTGCCGACGTGCGCAGCTATTTCCGCAATGTCCCGAAGGACAGTCTGCCTTACGTGCCTACTGAGGTAGAGGTGCAGGTGATACAGGTCTCTCCGAAGATCAAGCAGAGCGAGATCAACCGTGTCAAGGACGAGCTTCGCGGATTCACCGAGCGTGTCAACAACGGTGAGACAAGCTTCTCCACTCTGGCACGTCTCTATTCCGAGGATCCGGGCTCTGCCCGTCAGGGTGGTGAACTGGGCTTTATGGGTCGTGGTATGCTCGATCCTGCTTTTGCCCAAGTGGCTTTCAATCTGACCGATCCTAAAAAGGTGTCGAAGATCGTGGAGTCGGAATTCGGCTATCACATCATTCAGCTCATCGACAAGCGTGGCGACAAGATCAATGTGCGCCACATCCTGCTGAGGCCAAAGGTGGCGCAGGACGAGATCGAAGCCGCCGAGCATCGCCTCGACTCGATCCGCACTGACATCCTTGCCGACAAGTTCACCTTCGAGGCCGGAGCCTCTTATATCTCTGATGACAAGGACACGAAGAACAACCAGGGTTTGATGTCCAACAGCACTGCTGACGGTATGACCTCGCGTTTCCAGATGAAGGAGTTGCCTACAGAGATCGCAAGAGTTGTCGACACGATGAAGGTCGGTGAGATCTCAGCACCTTTCACACGTATCAACAGCAAGAACAAGACCGTGGCGTGCATCATCAAACTCAAGAGTCGCGTGGACGGACACCGTGCCACCATCACAGAAGACTTCCAGGTGATGAAGGATGTGGTCCTGGCCAAGGAGCGCGAGAAGGTGCTCAACGATTGGGTTGTCGACAAGATCAAGCATACCTATGTCAGAGTCAACGACCGCTATAAAGATTGTAAATTTCAGTATCAGGGATGGATCAGATGACGTTCCGCAGATTTTTCCAACATTTATCATATAGGCATGGAGCCGTTTCTCTTACGGCTCTATGCCTCTTTGCACTTTGTATGCTGACCGCCTTTGCAGCACCACGCAAACGCAAGGCGGTGGATGACAGAGTCTATCTCGTACATGCCGATGAGTTGAAGTTCGACATGTACGGGCCTAATCCCGACGCGCAGATCGTCAAGGGACATGTACACTTCCGGCACCGGGGAGCCACGCTGACGTGCGACTCGGCTTACTTCTACCAGACGACAAACTCTGTACGGGCCATGGGACACGTGCACTTCCGTCAGCCACAGGACAACATCACGCTCACCTGTCAGCGTGCATGGTACGACGGTGAGGAGCAGCTCATGGAGGCACGCAACAATGTCGTACTCCACCATGCCCGACAGACATTATACACCGACTCGCTCAACTACGACCGGCTCTACAACAACGCGTATTTCTTTCGTGGCGGACGGCTCATCGACGGATCGAGCAAGCTCAGTTCTGACTGGGGAGAGTACAACACTCAGACCAAGCAGGCGGTCTTCTACTACGATGTGCAGCTCCATACGCCCAAGACACGTGTCTCCACCGATACGCTCTATTACGACACCCGCACCTCGCGGGCACATGTCGTCGGACAGTACACCCCCAACAAGGGACAGGGTACGCCACGTGCCTCACGCATCGTCAACGGGCAGAACGTGATCACCACCACCGACGCTTACTTCAACACCAAGACCGACAAGGCCGATCTCTATGGACGCTCGACGGTTGTCAACAAGGAGAAGACCATCACTGCCGACACCTTATTCTATAATAGCAAGACCGGACGCAACTATGGGCGGGGAAATGTGGTGTATGTCGACAAGCGCAACAAGAATAAGCTCACGGCTCATCTCGTCGTCTACAACGAGAAGACCGGGCGAGGCTTCGCCACGGGGCGTGCCCTCGTCATGGACTACTCCCGTCCCGACACGCTGTGGATGCATGGCGACACGATGCGCGTGGAGACCTTCCATATCAACACCGACTCGGCCTACCGCAAGGTGCATTGCTATCCTCGGGTACGTATCTTCCGCAACGACGCGCAGGCGGTGTGCGACTCCCTGGTCTTCAACTCCAAGGACTCGTGCATGACGATGTATCGTGATCCTATACTCTGGAACGGGCAACGGCAGCTCTTGGGCGAGAAGATCCTGACGTTTATGAACGACACTACGATCCGGGAGGCTCATGTCCTCGGACAAGCACTCTCCATCGAACTCATGCAGGACTCCATACACTACAACCAGGTGTCCTCCACCAATATGTTTGCTTATTTCCTCGGTGGCAAGATCCGGAGAAGCGATGCCGTGGGCAACGTGCGTGCCATCTTCTACCCCGTTGATGACAAGGACAGCACGCTGATCGGACTCAACTATATTGAGACCGACACCATGCGTTCTTTTGTCAACGACCAGCGCAAGCTCGAACGTATCTGGATGCCGAAAGCCCAGGGGACGCTCTATCCGATGACACAGATTCCTCCTGGCAAGGACAAGCTCGATGTCTTCGCGTGGTTTGATGATATACGGCCGAAGACCAAGGACGATGTGTTTATCTGGAAACCCAAGGCTTCGGGTACGGAGCTGAAACACATCAAGCGCCATGCCGCGCCGATCCAGCAGATCGGCAATCATGCCGTTTCGAAAAAGGCAGAAGCACCCGCGACGGCTGTTGCCGGGGCGAAGAGTCATCAGACTCCGTCGCCGAAGACATCCCGTTCCCCGCGCAAGAGGACTGCACGTAAATAATCTTCACTGTTTATGTTTTTCTCTTCCCGTCGCCCCCGTCCCTTCCATCATACGTTCATCTACTACGATGAGCGGAGGGAGCGTCTGCGACAGTTGGAGGAGCACGCCCGTGAAGAACTGGCTGCTGAAGGTCAACTGCCCAAGGAGGGTGGGGCAGCGGAGCACTTAAAGGATGACGACGCAGAGGCACTGCGCCGTTTCCGTCCCGAGGTTCTGCGGGGTACCTTCCTTCCTGCCGACAGCCGTGTGCGCCGTCGCCGGCCGGGCTTGTTCTCGGGCCATCTGTTGCTGATCGTGCTCATCCTCCTATGTGTCGTTTTGTTTGTTTTGATGTTATGAGTGATATTATTCAACTTCTTCCAGACTCAGTAGCCAACCAGATAGCGGCCGGCGAGGTCATCCAGCGCCCCGCCTCTGTCATCAAGGAACTCGTCGAGAACGCTGTCGACGCCGGTGCCAAGCACATCGACGTCGCCGTCATCGATGCAGGACGTACGTCCATCCAGGTCATCGACGATGGTAAAGGTATGTCCGAGACCGATGCGCGTCTGGCCTTTGAGCGCCATGCTACGTCCAAGATTCGTAAGGCCGATGATCTTTTCGACCTCCATACCATGGGATTCCGTGGCGAGGCTCTGCCGTCGATCGCTGCCGTTGCGCAGGTGGAACTGAAGACGCGGCAACGGGGAGAGGACATCGGTACGCATCTGTCCATCGCCGGTGGTAAGGTGACGGGGCAGGAGCCGTGTGCCTGTCCCGAAGGTTCCAACTTCATGGTGGAGAATCTTTTCTTCAACGTGCCTGCCCGCCGTAAGTTCCTCAAGTCCAACAATACAGAGCTCAACAACATCCTGACGGCATTTCAGCGCATCGTACTGGTCTATCCCGACATCGTCTTCCGTCTGCACAGCAACGACACGGAACTGCTCAACCTGCGGGCCTGCGGCTTGCGCCAGCGTATCGTCGATGTCTTTGGCAATCGTCTCAACCAGGACCTTCTGCCCGTGAAGGTGGAGACCTCGCTCTGTGGCATCCATGGCTTCGTGGGTAAGCCGGAGTCGGCAAAGAAAAAGAATGCCCATCAGTATTTCTTTGTCAACGGTCGCTATATGCGCCATCCTTATTTTGCCAAGGCGGTGATGTCGGCTTTTGACCGTCTGATACCTCAAGGCGAGCAGGTGCCATTCTTCCTCTATTTCGATGTCTCGCCAAAGGACATCGATGTCAACATCCATCCAACCAAGACGGAGATCAAGTTCGAAAACGAGCAGGCGGTGTGGCAGATCCTCAATGCAGCTGTCAAGGATGCAGTGGGCATCTTCAGCAACGCCACCACGCTGGACTTCGACACAGAGGGTAAGCCTGATATTCCAGTCTTCGATCCCGACAATGGAGCTTCGATGCCGAAGGTGGACTTCGACCCGCAATACAATCCTTTCACGGCATCGGCTCCTTCCTCCGCCGGTTCCGGTGCCTTCCATCCTTCACGTATGGGCTCAGAGAGTTTCCATGCTTCTCAGATGGGCTCTGAAGGCTTCCATGCCTCGCGTATGGGCAACTCACAATCGGCGTTTGCTGATTTCGACACGTTGATGAGCGGTGCCTCGTCGTCATCTTTCAACGATGTTCCCTCTTCTGCGCCTGACGATCTCTTCCCTCAGGAGAAGAGTGCTGCAACTGGTGCCAAGCAGGTGCTGGAAGAAAAGGCACCGTCGCACTATCAATATAAAGGAAAATACATCATGACAGCCGTGAAGTCAGGGCTGATGATCGTGGACCAGCATCGGGCACATATCCGCATTCTCTTCGAACAGTATCAGAAGCAGTTGGAGGCAAAGAAGATGCGGGCGCAGAAGGTGCTCTTCCCCGAGTCGTTGGAACTCACGGCTCAGCAGCAGGTGACCTTAGGACAGATCATGCCGGAGTTGCAGGCTATGGGCTTTGAGCTGACAAGTTTAGGTGGCAGTACGTGGTCGGTCAATGCGATGCCGGAAGGTCTTGACGGCATCAACGTGATGGATCTGCTTCACGACATGCTTGACGGTGTTCATGCTACGGGTGATGAGGCTTTACAGAAGGTCAATGAACAACTGGCATTGACGATGGCGCGTGCCGCTGCGATTCCTTACGGTCAGGTGCTTCAGAACGACGAGATGGAGAATATCGTCAACAGCCTCTTCCTCTGCAGTAATGTCAACTACACGCCCGACGGCCATAAGATTCTCTGCATCCTCAAACAGCAGGAGATAGAGCAGATGCTGGGGGAATAAGGGAAGTAGCCAAGCCCTTCCCTATCCCCCTTGAAAGTAATTTCTCACATGCAAAGCCACGGAGATTGACTCCTTATTATATATATAGCTCTCACAGAGATGGCTTTGCCATACCGAGTCCACAGAATATCTTTTTGCATTTAACGCTCCATCTTCGATGGAATTAAGAAGATAACCGAATATAAAGAATATATACGAAGTCTATATACAAAAAACCGAATATCAGGAACATTCCCGATATTCGGTTATTTTTTTGTCTTTACTAAGAGCCTTAGTCTTGTTCTAAAGATTCCAGTCCGTCCTTGTGGGTTTCTCCATTCCCTCCCCTTGGGGAGGGTTAGGGTAGGGCTGGAGGACTAAGGAAGTGCCTTACTCTGCAACCTCTACAGTAGCGCGACGGTTGAAGGAAACAGGAGACAACTCGCTGTTACCACCCTTGCCGACAGTGTTGATGTTAGCACGGTCGATACCCATCTTCACGAGTTCGTCAGCGACGGTAGCGGCACGCTTCTCAGAAAGCTTCTGGTTGAGCTCTGCAGATCCAGTTGCGCTGTCAGCGTAACCAGTAACGTTAAGCTTGCAACCATTGTCCTTTGCATACTGTGCGAGAGCCTTGACATTAACAAGATCCTTCTTGGATGCGATGTTGCTGCGGTTGATGTTGAAGAAAACAGATACAGGAGCGCTGGCGAAGCTCTTGACAGCCTTAGTCTCTTTGGGCTGCTCGCTGAGAAGCTTCTTCAGACGTGCATTCTCTGTGTTAGCATCGTCCAACTGACTCTGCAATGCATCGATCTGGCTCTGATACATAGTCTTCATTGCGTCTACGTCTGGAACCTTGTTCCATGTACCCTTGCCCAGATTGAAGGTCAGACCCACTTCTGCGTAGAGGTGATTGTCCTTGCTTTCCCAACCACGATGATTCTGGCCTTTGGCGGAAATCTTGGTAGCATAGCCGTCGAAGTCTTCCTCAAGACGGTTCCAGCCACCTTCGACATATACGTTCATCTTGTCGCATACGCGCCAAGAGGACTGGAGACCCAGGCTGAGCTGCATTGCATATTTGTTAGCGCTGCAGTTGCGAGACATACCGGCACCAGCGAATGGGATGACATTCCACACACGCTTGGGGTTATAGCCCAGAAGCAGGTTGCTCATGTTCAGCATCACCTGTTCGTTAGCGGTCCAGTACTTCATGCCGTTACCGGCGTTGTTGTCATCGGTGACCGCTTTGCCCCAGATACCCTGCACTTTTGTGCGCAGTCCGAGACCCGGGGTAAACCACTTGCCGACAGCGATGGAAGCACCGGGATTGCTACGGAACTTCTTAAATGGGCTGTGGGAGAGCCCTAATCCGTGTTCTTCGTTGCTATACCATGCGCTCCAGTCTGCGCCAGCCTGAACAAACCAGTTGCTCCAGAAGGAGTTGGTAGCCACGCTGTACTGTTGTACAGGAACAGTTTCCTGAGCATTCATGCTCATAGCGAAACCTGCAAAAGCCAATGCGATGAATAATTTTCTCATAATCTTAATTATTTAAATTAATTGATTTGGTATTCCTACTATATCGATCTGTTTAAATGCTTTTTGATGTTTACCTTTGATGCAAAGTTAATACTTTTTTTCTTATGTTGGTGTTTTTTCTTTGTTTTTTTTTGTTTTAGCTGTTTTTTCTGTGTAGATGTCTATGTAACAATGTCTTTTTTGTAGTTAGCCCTCTATATAATATGGTATAAGCAATCTGAGAATGGTATACGTATCTTTCTTCATAGAGTGAAAAAGATCCGGCATCTATGTATGATACCGGATCTCTTTAGGAAGTGGAGTGCGAGGTTTAGTGCAGGCACTTCTTCTTTCCTTTTGTCAAGCTTGAGGACATACTGTCCTCCATCTCGTAGCGGGGTGCGTGCTTGGCAGTCTTTGCCTTCTTAGGCTTTTTGTTTCCTGCTGCTCCCATAATTGCAAACGATTTTATGTTGTGAATTATATTTTCGGGTGCAAAAGTATAAAAAATACCTTTTACCGCAAAAGGGTATAGTACTGTTTAAACTAATTTAAACAAGAGCATTGTGAGGTGTGAGGGAAATTCCTTACGTTCATCGTTGCTTTTTCCAAAACTTTGCATTACCTTTGCAAGTAAGCATAATAAGCACATAAGACGATGGATACAGAAATCAAAATTGGAAACTATAATACGCTGAAGATGACACGGGTGGCAGAGCGTCCTAACCCTCATGCCTTTGGCGGTAAGGAGACTTTCGGCATCTTCCTTGACGGTGGTAAGGAGGGCGAGATACTCATGCCGCAGAAATACGTGCCAGAACATGTCCGTGTGGGTAGCGACGTGCATTGCTTCGTCTATCTCGATCAGGACGAGCGGCTTATTGCCACTACCGAGAAACCATTGGCGAAGGTCGGCGACTTCGCCTATCTGAAATGTTCCTGGGTCAACGAGTACGGCGCTTTCCTCGACTGGGGACTGATGAAAGATCTCTTCTGTCCCTTCCGTGAGCAGAAACGGCGCATGGAGATCGGCGAGAGCTATATCGTCTATGTCTATGTCGACAGGGACAGTTATCGCGTGGCTGCTACGGCTAAGGTGGACCGCTGGCTCCACGACGTGCGTGAGGATAATGGTGGTGGACTGCATAAGGGCGCAGAGGTGGATCTGCTCGTGTGGCAGAAGACTGAGCTGGGCTTTAAGGTGATCATCAACAACCGCTATGCGGGACTCGTCTATAAGGATCAGATCTTCCAGTATATCCATACGGGTGACCGCGTAAAAGGCTACATACTGAACGTACGTGAGGACGGAAAGATCGATGTCTCATTGCAGCCGATAGGACGCCGGCAGACACTTGACTTCGCTGAGACACTGCTCGAATGGATCAAGGCACACGATGGTCACTGTCCGTTCAACGACAAGAGTGATCCCGATGACATCAAGCGAGAGTTTCAGGTGAGCAAGAAGGTATTTAAGAAGGCTGTCGGTGACCTCTACAAGAAACAGCTGATCACCATTAGCGACAATGGGCTCGAACTCACTAAGAAAGGGTAGTAACTATTGTTTATGCCCTCCCTTATCCATTCACAGGGTGGCATACTTTATCTTACACTGAGACTCAGAGGTCGACACCTTATTATATATAGCTCATAGAGATGGCTATATAGCTCACAGAGATGGTTTCACCATATCGAGTCTATAGAGCGGGCAAACATCGAATTTCTTGTGCGTTTCTTTCAGTCTCTCTCTCTTCTCCCGTCGGATTCTCTCTATGCTCTCTTTAAGGTGTATCCTTCTCTGTGTCTTGGAATTTAAGTTCTTTCTTGGATCTGTGTCTCTGTGTGAGATTCAATAAATTATAGTGTCTTTCGGTGCAAGATACGAGGGGCGGCACGTGAAAGCTATTCCATGGTATTCTCGTTGTCGAGTTGTCCGTCGACCATGTGGATGGTGCGGTCGGTGATGGAGGCGAGGTGCTCGTCGTGGGTGACGATGACAAAGGTCTGTCCGAACTTGTCGCGCAGGTCGAAGAAGAGCTGGTGGAGCTCTGCTTTGTTCTTGGAGTCGAGACTGCCTGAAGGTTCGTCGGCGAGGATGACAGCAGGATGGTTGACTAAGGCACGTGCCACAGCGACGCGCTGCTTCTCACCGCCGGAGAGCTCGTTGGGCTTATGTCCTGCTCGGTCGGCAAGTCCCATGAACTCAAGCAGCTCCATAGCGCGTTGCTTGGCCTCACTGCGTCCTTTGCCATTGATGAAGGCCGGGATCATCACGTTTTCCAAAGCCGTGAACTCCGGCAAGAGCTGGTGGAACTGAAACACGAAACCGATATGCTCGTTGCGGAAATCGGCGAGCTTGCCGGTGGAAAGTTTGCTGACGTCTACGTCGTCAATGACGACAGAGCCACTGTCGGGCTTGTCGAGCGTACCGATGATTTGCAAAAGAGTCGTCTTGCCGGCTCCTGACGGGCCAACGATGCTGACCACCTCTCCTTTATTGATATGCAGGTCAATGCCTTTCAGCACCTGCAACTTGCCAAATGACTTGGTAATGCCTTTAACGTCTATCATGGGTGATAATTTGTAATCAATTTCTTTAGCTTATTGCAAATTTAGTCATTTGTTTTTATACTTGCAACAGTTGAACGTTAATTTATGCGTTCTGTTCCCCTTTACCACCTCTTTTCCCTTTCGGCATACTCAAAGATATGCTCTTGTTTTTCATCCAGTCGCGCAGGGCGGCGTAGGCCGAGGTTTCCTCGGTGTGCTGAGGTTGGGCGAAGGTCATGCGCATCTTGTCGTCGCCATACTGGTCGGGGAAGATGATCATCAGGTTCTTGCCTTTGAAGTATTTCGTGAGTTCCTCGGGCAGACGCTCCTGGGCAGCCTTGAACGACACGGTACCTTTACGGGCGGTGACAACGACGAAGAGATGGTCGTCGGCGATGGTGGCGGCAAGCTTGGGCATCTCGTTCCAATGCTCCATCTCTATATAGGTGGCGCGCACCGAGGCATGGCGGTTCTTGACATATTCGTTGATCATCTGCAGCGTGTCCTTGCGACCGTAGAAGACGATGCGGCACTCCAGGTTCTCCGACAGTCGTGAGAGTCGCTCTACCCAGCGGTAGAAGCCCGGCTCGTACTGTGCACGGGAAGGTACGGCAACCTGTATGCGGCGTAGCGTGGCGATGGGGTGGTTGAGACGTGCCATGATGATCTGACGGCTCAGACCATTGAACAGACTCTGATGAAACTCGCCCCAGAACTTAGGACTGACGCTGGCGTGGGTGTGCATGCCGATGAGCACCTCTGTGGCCTGGAACTCCTTGAAGGCGTGCTTGATGCCGTTGGCGATGTTGGCGGCAATGCGCACCTGGGTCTGCAAGTGGACATCGGAGCCTGCGGCATAGTGGCTGACCTGATCCAGCAGGCGTTGACCCGCATCTTGGTTCTTGCGGATGTTCTGGTCGTCATACACGACGTTCAGTGCCACAATGCCCTGAGGACGCTTGGCTGACCGCATCATCAGTGCTAAGTCGATGAGGCGGTTGGCGTATTCGGGATATTTCACCGGCACAAGGATGTTCTCCACCGTTGTGGGTGCTTCTTCGTCGTGCGCCACTTCTTTGTCGCGGACGATGATGCGCTGGGCTGAACGGTCGGTGACGATCGACGAGATGATGCAGGTGAAGAGAATCATGATGACCACGCCGTTGAGCATCTGCTCATCGACGAGTGGCTTTCCGTCGGCTGTCTTTAACCCCATGCCTACCATCACTATGGCAATGGCTCCGGCAGCATGTGCTGACGACAGACCGAACATCATGTGTGCTGACGACAACGGCAGACGGAAGACAAAACCGGAGAGATAGGCGGCGATGGCCTTGCTCAGCGTACCGATGATGACGAAACAGGCTACCACCCAGATGATATTCCCACCGGCAAAGAGCAAACGTACGTTGATGAGCATGCCTACACCAATGAGGAAGTAGGGGATGAACAGTGCGTTGCCGATGAACTCGATGCGGTTCATCAGCGGCGAGAGCTGGGGGATGTAGCGGTTGAGGATGAGTCCGGCAAAGAAGGCACCGAAGATACCTTCCAGTCCGATGAGCTCGGCGAGCGCTGCCATCAGGAAGAGCATGGCCATGACAAAGATGAACTGCATGACGGCATCGCTGTAGCGGCGCAGGAAACAACGTGTCAGCCGGGGTACGGCATAGAGCAGACCGGCGCAGTAGAGTGCCATCTTCAGGACAAAGAAGCTCCAGAAGGCCACGCCGCCGCCACCCTGGTGGGAGGCTACGATGACGGCCAGTACGATAAGGGCCAAGAGCAGACTCACCATCGTGGCGCCTACGCTGATGACTACGCTCGGCTTGCGCTGAAGTCCATAGCGGCTGACGATGGGGTAGGAGATCAGCGTGTGCGACGACATGATACAGGCCAGCAGCAGAGCGGCTCCCGTTGTATAGCCCAACAGACTGATGCCGGTGAAGTAGTTCATTGCAAAGGGTATGGCGAAGGTCAGCAGGCCAAAGACCAGCGCACGGTATTTGTTGCGCTGAAGGCCATCGAGGTCCATCTCCAATGAGGCCAGGAACATGATGTAGTAAAGACCTACCCGTCCGAAGAGTTCAAAAGAGGCATCGCGTGAGAGAATGTCCAGTCCGTACTGTCCGACGAGCACGCCGGCCAGCACCATGCCGATGATATGTGGAATGCGCAGCTTGCCCATGATGATAGGAGCCAACAGGATGATGAGCAACACCACGAAGAAGATCAACGTGGGATTGGTGATGGGGAAGTATGACGCGATGTTGAGCATATATCTTCTATATTCCTACAAAATTCTTGCACAAAGGTAGCAATTATTTTTCAAACACTGAAAAATATTACATATTGTTCGTCTAATTGATGGGAAAGTTGTACTTTTGCAACACGATTATCACCATATCATTATAAAATAAGAGAAAGGAATAGATTATGAGAGTAGCTATTGTTGGTGCCAGTGGCGCAGTGGGCCAGGAGCTTCTGCGTATCCTCGCTGAGCGTGATTCCCCCGTTGATGACCTTGTGCTGTTCGGCTCTACACGTAGTGCCGGCCGCCTTTACAACTTCAAAGGCAAGGATTATGAGGTGAAACTTTTGCAGCACAACGACGACTTCAAGGGTGTGGACATCGCCTTTACATCTGCCGGTGCCGGTACGAGTAAGGAGTTTGCGGAAACCATCACGAAGTATGGCGCTGTGATGATCGACAACTCCAGTGCATTCCGTATGGATGACGACGTGCCATTGGTAGTGCCAGAGGTCAACGCCGCTGACGCGCTGAAGCGTCCACGTGGTATCATCGCCAACCCTAACTGTACCACAATCATGATGGTCGTCGTGCTGGAGCCTATTGAGAAACTGTCTCATATCAAGAAGATCCATATCGCCAGCTACCAGAGTGCTTCCGGCGCCGGTGCCGCTGCTATGAAGGAGCTCGAACAGCAGTACAAGGAGATGGTGGAGCAGGGACATGTGACGACCATCAACAAGTTCCCCCATCAGCTGGCCTATAATGTCATCCCGCAGATCGACAAGATGACGCCCAACGACTATACTAAAGAGGAGATGAAAATGTACAACGAGACGCGCAAGATCATGCACTCTGATGTACGCACCTCTGCCACCTGTGTGCGTGTGAGCTCGCTGCGCTCTCACTCCGAGAGTGTATGGTTCGAGACGGAGAAACCGCTGAGCGTGGAGGAGATCCGCGAGGCTCTGAAGGGTGCTCCCGGCGTTACCGTCGTCGACGATCCTCAGAACTATGTCTACCCCATGCCGCTGGAGAGTGCTGGCAAAGATGATGTCTACGTGGGTCGCATCCGCAAGGATCTCGCCGACGATAACAGCAACACACTCTGGCTCACTGGCGACCAGATCCGCAAGGGCGCAGCCCTCAATGCTGTGCAGATCGCCGAGTACCTTATCAAAGAGGGCGACGTGAAGTAAGAAGCAAAGACGGGAAGCAGGGGGCGAGCTAAACTCGGGAGCGGCTGCGAGGCGCCGACGAGGCCTGCGACGGGGCCAGCGGCAGAACCGGCGAGGGGGCCTTGGCACAGCCAAGGCAAACCGAACTGCTAACGCAAAAAGAGCGGCCCCCTTCCTTTCGGCTCTGCTCTTGGTTCCCCGGCGGCTTCCTGCCTTCCGTCCCTGCCCTTTGGCTCCTTAGCTGCTCTGCCTCTGCTCTTGAGTTGCTGTCTCTTCGCGTGAGCCGTTGTGTTTGCTTCGCCTGTGGCGAAGTCCTCCCTTTGTGATTCAAGTCCTCCCTTTGTTATTCAAGTCCTCCTTTTGTTATCCTATAATCCCCCTGCCTATGAATGAGGAACAATACCTACGGCACAAGCCTTTTGCCGGTCCTCTGAAGCCTTCCATGCTGCGCCGCGCCCCCTTCAACGACTATCACGCGCGCCGCATCTACTTGCTGACGGTGACCACCGTCAACCGCTACCCATGGCTTGGCAAGGTAGTGGGGCACACGGCGGCTCCGCGCTATACCCTCGACTATCCTCATATTGTTCCCAGTCCGTTAGGCCTCGCCGTCTTGGATGCATGGCGGCATATCCCTGACTTCGTGCCGGAGATCTCCATTGTCGACTTCCAGCTCATGCCCGACCACCTGCATGGCATTCTCTTTGTCCATGAGAGGATGGCGCGGCATCTTGGCAATGTTGTCGGCGGCTTTAAGAAATCGTGCAACGCAGCCTTTCGCCGTATCATTCTCCACGAAGAGGAGAATCCCAAGGAACAGCGCCACAAAGACGGTAATATGCTCTGGAAACTTGGCTACAACGACCGTCTGCTGAATGAAGAAGGGCAGATGGAGCGGTGGCGCCGCTATCTTCACGACAACCCTTACCGCCTGATGATGAAGCGTGAGCACCGTGACCTCTTCCGTGTGCAGCACAACTTCGAATATGCCGGCTACAGCTTTTCTGCCATCGGCAACCGCTTTCTCCTCGACTATCCCGAGAAGAAAGTAGTGCAGTGCTCGCGCCGTCTCACGGCTGAGCAGATCGAAGCGCAGCGTCAGCAGTGCCTGAAGGATGCAGCGCGTGGCGTAGTTTTCATCTCTCCGAGCATCTCACCGGGCGAGAAGACCATCATGCGTAGCCTGTTTCTCCAAGGCTGTTCGCTCATTCATCTACGTGAGAACGGCTTCACTGACTACTCCAAGCCCACAGGCCGCTCGATGCAAGCTTGTGCCGAAGGCCGCCTGCTGTTGCTGGCTCCATGGGAGCATCACAACGCCCGTACGACGATCCGGCGTGACCAGTGCCTAAGCCTGAACGAGATGGCCAAAGCTCTCAGCGAGTGTTAACGCTTATCACTTTTCTGTGGCTTCTTCTTGTTATATAGAAAAAAATGTGTATCTTTGCATCCACTACGATTATTTTCATGCGCCTGTGGCGGAATTGGTAGACGCGCTAGACTTAGGATCTAGTTGCTCACGCAGTGCAGGTTCGAGTCCTGTCAGGCGCACAAATGAAGAAATCCTAACCGGCGTTCGCTGGTTAGGATTTTTTCCTTTTCCTGATATTTAACGCTCTTGGAAAGAGTATTTTGAAGAAAAAGCAGTAACTTTGCACGAAAGTATAATTTATTAGAAAGTAATAGAATTATGGCACAAGAAGATGTTTTCAAGAAGATTGTGAGTCATTGCAAGGAATATGGTTTCGTATTCCCCAGTTCAGACATCTATCCTGACGGACTCGCAGCCGTCTATGATTACGGACCAAACGGTGTAGAATTGAAAAACAATATCAAGAAGTACTGGTGGGACAGCATGGTGCTTCTTCACAACAATATCGTGGGCATTGACGCTGCCATCTTCATGAACCCGACCGTATGGAAGGCCAGTGGTCATGTCGACGCTTTCAACGACCCGCTCATCGACAACCGCGACTCGAAGAAGCGCTATCGTGCTGATGTGCTCATCGAGGATCAGATCGCCAAGTATGAGGAGAAGATCGACAAGGAGGTGAAGAAAGCTGCCAAGAAGTTCGGCGATGCCTTCGACGAGAAGAAGTTCCGCGAGACCAATCCGCGTGTCCTTGAGCATCAGAAGAAGCGTGATGACCTCCATGCCCGCTACACCGAGGCCATGCAGGGACCCAACCTTGAAGAGCTCAAGCAGATCATTCTCGACGAGGGAATTGTAGATCCTATCAGTGGTACAAAGAACTGGACCGACGTGCGTCAGTTCAACTTGATGTTCTCCACAGAGTTCGGTTCCACAGCCGGTGCCACGAGCAAGGTCTACCTCCGTCCGGAGACAGCCCAGGGTATCTTTGTCAACTTCCTCAACGTGCAGAAGACCACGCGTCAGAAGCTGCCGTTCGGTATCGCACAGATCGGTAAGGCTTTCCGCAACGAGATCGTTGCCCGTCAGTTCGTCTTCCGTATGCGCGAGTTCGAGCAGATGGAGATGCAGTTCTTCTGCCAGCCCGGCACCGAAATGAAGTGGTTTGAATATTGGAAGAAAGCTCGTTTGGCCTGGCACGAGGCTCTGGGCATGGGCAACGACAACTATCGTTACCACGACCACGAGAAACTCGCCTTCTACGCCAACGCTGCCACTGACATCGAGTTCAAGATGCCGTTCGGCTTCAAGGAGGTCGAGGGTATCCACAGCCGTACCAACTACGACCTGAGCCAGCACGAGAAGTTCAGCGGCACAAAGATGCGCTACTTCGATCCCGACACCAACGAGAGCTACGTACCCTACGACGTGGAGACCTCTATCGGCGTTGACCGTATGTTCCTCAGCGTCATGTGCCACTCTTACGAGGAGGAGAAGCTTGAGAATGGTTCCAGCCGTGTCGTGCTGCACCTGCCCGAGGCTTTGGCTCCTATCAAGTGCGCCGTGCTGCCGCTTGTCAACAAGGACGGTCTGCCCGAGAAGGCACAGGAGATTGTCAACGACCTGAAGTTCCACTTCACCACACATATCGAAGCTAAGGACTCTATCGGCAAGCGTTATCGCCGCCAGGATGCCATCGGCACACCGTTCTGCGTCACCGTTGACGGACAGACCCTGGAGGACAACACCGTCACCCTGCGCTATCGCGACTCGATGGAGCAGGAGCGTGTGCCCGTGGAGAAGCTGCGCGAGATCATTGAGGACCGCGTGAGCATCACCAGCGTGCTGAAGAAACTCAGCAAGGAGATTGAGGGTCTTGACAAGTAATCACACAACAAGTAAAGAATGAACATCAGCATCAAGCGCGTCATCAGAAAATGGAGTGGGGCACTGCTTGCCGTTGTGGCAGGCAGCATGCTACTTGCCGCCTGTTCGGAGAGCGACGATACCGGCTCGGAGTTTGACGATTGGCAGAGTAAGAACACGACTTATTGGGACGCTCTCTACGCCAAGGCGCAGGACAGCGTCAAGGCTGGCAATGCCAATTGGAAGATCATCAAGAACTGGAGCCTCGAGGAATCGTTGCAGTCCAAGAACACCGACTATATCATCGTCCACGTCAAAGAGACGGGAACCGGAACGGTCAGCCCCATCTATACCGACACTGTGCGGACGCACTATACCGGCCGGCTGATCCCCTCTGCCAGTTATCCCGACGGCTATCAGTTTGACTCTTCTTTGGGTCATGCCGTTTCCATGGATGAGGCCACGCCGACAAAGTTTGCTGTCAGCGCTGTTGTTGACGGTTTCTCGACAGCTTTGCAAAACATGCATGTCGGTGACCGTTGGGAGGTATACATCCCTTATACCCTTGGCTACGGCGAGACGGCGCAGAGCGCGATCCCTGCCTACTCCACGCTGATCTTCGACGTCAAGCTGGCTGCCTTCTATCCCAAGGGACAGAAAGTCCCCGACTGGAAGTAGTCCGGTAGTATCTTTTCTGGGCCATGCCCCGAAGCTTTTCTTAGAGTCCTATATATATAATAAGGTGTAGGACGCTGCGGAGAGCATCGGGGCATGGTCTTTTTTGTTTGTTCCGGTCTTTTTCTGTTGTCTTCAATGGCGGTTTTGGCATCATAGTCCTCGGTGGCTGCTGTGCAAACGATTGTTCTGCGCTTCTGGGCTGAAAAGTTGTTGTGTGCGCACACACTTTATTGATATAGGTCAAAAATCCCCTCTTTTTGCATAAAAACGATAGAGAAATCGTTGTGGCATTGCGAAAATCATCCTATCTTTGCAGTGTCAAAAGGAAAAAGGATGGCCGCAAGGACATCAAGAGATATTTGAAAAGTTGAGAGAAATATACAAGGTAAGAAGTTCGTCAGGATGCGACGTTAGTAGAGAAAATAGAGAGAACGCAGGTAGAAGATGATTCAGGACGACAGGTAGAAGATGATTCAGGATGTACGGATAGGTAGAAGATTAGTTCTGTGAAAGGTAAGAAGAAAGATTGATTCAGGAAACGTGATAGGTGTTAGTGATAGAAGAAAGGTATTAGTAAATGCAGAAAGGTATTAGTAGAGTAGGGTATTAGTCATAGAAGAAAATAGGTGTTAGTAAGGAAGAAGAAGGTAAGGTAGATGTTCCTCAGGTAGAGAAGAAAGATTGAAGAAGTAAGGATGACAGACAGGGTGACACGATTCTGGATAACGAAGAGGAAAAGGTAAAAGATTGAATAAGAAAGATTGGTTTATAGTATAAAGAGAAAGCGAGGTAAAAAGATGTATATGATGATGATGAGTCTCATGTGTGCAGCAAGTGCTGCCGCATGGATGTGGGCTGAGAACAATGGCATGCGCCTTTAGTTCCCCCACACGATTGGAAGGAGAATAGCATAGAAAATAGGTATTAACAGATATAACGAGAGCGGTGTCCCAGTATATGGGACACCGCTTTTTGGTTATTTGGCGGAATCTGTGTAACTTTGCACTATAATCAAAGAGTAGTATGTTTAGCAATAAGAAAAGCGAGGCCTTGTTGGCCAAGATACGTGAGGGAGCCCCGTTGATGGGCCGTGAGAAGCTGCGGCTCATCGTGGAGTTGAGTATTCCTTCCATCCTGGCTCAGATCACCAGCGTGCTGATGTTCTATATTGATGCCTCCATGGTGGGCTCGTTGGGTACCGAGGCCAGTGCCGCCATCGGCTTGGTGGAGCCAGCCTCATGGCTCTTCGGCTCGCTGACGGGTGCTGCGTCGATGGGTTTTGCCGTACAAGTGGCTCACTTCATAGGGGCGAACGACTTCCGGCAGGCCCGTCGGGTGATGAAGCACGGCTATTTGTTTTGCTTTGTTTTCTCTTTGGTGCTCATGGCCGTAGCCTGTGGTGTCTCCGGTCCGCTGCCCCAGTGGTTGGGTGGCGGCAGCGACATCCAGCACGATGCTTCCGCCTATTTCTTCATCTTCTCGTTGGCAGCCCCGTTCTTCATGATGGAGAATCTGTCATCGGCCATGCTCAAGTCGAGTGGCGACATGCGTCGGCCGAGCACCATCGCTGTGTTGGCGTGTGTACTTGACGTGGTTTTCAACTTCCTGCTGATCTTCCCTTCGCGCACCGTCAGCGTGCTGGGCATGGATGTCCCGCTGTGGGGAGCCGGACTACGCGTGGAGGGTGCCGCCCTGGGTACGTCGCTGGCCTATGTAGTCACCTCGCTGATCCTGGTATGGTTTAATGTGCGTCGCAGTCCTATTTTGGCTTGGCATCTCGACCGCGAGCGTTTTGTCTGGCAGCCGGCCTATGTGATGAAAGCTCTGAAGATCAGTGCGCCGATGGCTTTGCAGTATGTGCTGATGAATGGCGCGCAGATTGTTTCCACGATGATCGTTGCTCCGTTGGGCAATGTAGCTATTGCCGCCAACTCGTTTGCCGTGACTGCCGAGAGCCTGTGCTACATGCCCGGCTATGGTATCGGCGACGCCGCCTCTACGCTTGTCGGCCAGACGTTTGGTGCCGGACGGCAAGACCTTTGTCGCAGCTTTGCCTGGCTGACCATCGGCTTGGGCATGGGCGTGATGGCCGTGATGGGCGTGGTGATGTATGTCTTCGCCCCCGAGATGATCGGCTTCCTCACCCCTGTGGCAGCCATCCGCGAGTTGGGAACGCGCGTGCTGCGCATCGAGGCTTTTGCCGAACCTTTCTTTGCGGCCAGCATCGTCGCCTTCCGCGTCTGCCTCGGCGCCGGTGATACGCTCAAACCGGCAGTGATGAACCTCGCCTCGATGTGGTGCGTGCGTCTGACACTTGCCTATGCCCTGAGTCAGCAGTATGGTCTCGTGGGTGTATGGGTGGCGATGGCACTGGAGCTCACCTTCCGTGGCTGCATCTTCCTCTTCCGCATCGCACGCGGACGCTGGTACATGAAACCGCAGACCGAAAAGGCAGAATCATAAGAATAGAATTTTAGTTTTAAATAAACACACATGAAAAAACAAATCGTATTGTTGAGTCTGGCACTCGCCTGCACGGGCGCTTTTGCCCAGACTCCCACGTCGGGTATCGACCGCAGCAACCTCGATACCTCTGTGCGTCCCGGTGACGACTTCTATCACTACGCCGCCGGTGGTTGGCTCAAGAGCCATCCTTTGGACGCAGAGCATCCCGAGAATGGAGCGTTCGTCGACCTCGAGGAACTCAACCAGAAGCGTATCCAGGAACTCATCCTGCAGTATGCCAATCAGCCGCAAAAGCAGGGCACGCTCGGACAGAAGATCGGATCGCTCTACAATCTGATGATGGACAGCGTGCGCCTCAACCGCGAGGGATGGGCTCCGCTGAAGCCGACACTCGACCGTATCGCTGCCATCAAGAACACACGCGAGTATCAGATCGTCACGGCTGCGCTCGACCGCAACGGCGAGGGCACGATGATGTATGGCATCGGCGTGGACGCTGACCAGCGCAATGCTGCATGGAACCTCGTTGCCATCGGGCAGGGCGGACTCGGACTCGGCACGCGCGACTACTACACATCCGACGACCCTGACAAGAAAAAGGTGCTTGAGGCCTACAAGACCTATCTGACCCATCTCTTCCAACTCGTGGGCAACGATGAGGCTACGGCCAAGAGCAAGATGCAGAAAGTGCTCGATATCGAGACCGAGATCGCCAAGGCCAGCTACGACGAGGTGAAGCTCCGCGATATCGACGGCAACTATCATAAGATGAGCTATACCGAGCTCGTCGACCAGTTCCCCGGCATCGACTGGGGCAACGTGATGCTGGCCAGCGGCATGCCCGCCATCGACAGCATCAACGTGGCTCAGCCCGAACCGATCCATGAGGTCGAGAAGATTCTGGCCAACACGCCGCTGGAGGATCTGAAGACCTATGCCGAGGCCAAGGTCATCAGTGGTGCTGCCAGTCAGCTTAGCGATGCTTTCCGCAAGGAGGCCTTCCAGTTCGGCTCTGCGCTGAGTGGTGTCAAGCAGGACCGTCCGCGCTGGAAGCGTGCCGTAAGTCTGGTGAGCGGTACACTCGGTGAGGCTATCGGCAAGCTCTATGTCGAGAAGTACTTCCCCGAGAGCTCCAAAAAGAAGATGCTCGACCTTGTCCACAACCTGCAGACGGCTCTCGCGCAGCGCATCGACGCCGCTACCTGGATGGGACCCGCCACAAAGGCACAGGCCAAGGACAAGCTTCAGAACTTCATCATCAAGATCGGATACCCCGACAAGTGGAAAGACTATAGCGGACTGCAGGTTGTCGACTCGCTGAGCCTCTACGAGAATCTCCAGCGCATCTCACGTTGGGCTACCGACAAATATATCGCTGAGAAGGTCAACAAAAAGGTGGACAAGAGCGAGTGGGGAATGACGCCGCAGACCATCAACGCCTACTACAACCCCACGACCAATGAGATCTGCTTCCCCGCAGCCATCCTGCAGCCGCCATTCTTCGATCCCAACGCTGACGACGCTGTGAACTATGGTGCCATCGGCGGCGTCATCGGACACGAGATGAGCCACGGCTTCGACGACCAGGGATCGCAGTTCGACAAGAACGGCAACCAGCACGACTGGTGGACAGCACAGGACAAGAAAAACTTCAACGCACGTACAAAGGTGCTCGCCGACTATTTCTCTGGCTTCGAGGTACTTCCCGGCGTGAAGATCAACGGACAGCAGACGCTTGGCGAGAACATCGGCGACAACGGCGGACTCAATATTGCCTTCACTGCCCTGCAAAATAGCATGAAGCAGCATCCGCTGACCACCATCGACGGCTTCACCCCCGAACAGCGCTTCTTCCTGGCTTGGGGACGTGTATGGGCGTCGAATATGACACCGGAGGTGATACGCTATCTCATCACCGTCGACGTGCACTCTCCCAACATGGCACGTGTCAATGCCGCTCTGCCACAGATCGACGCCTGGTACAAGGCCTTCGGCGTGAAGAAGGGCGACAAGCTGTTCTTGCCCAAAAACAAGCGTGCGCATATCTGGTAAGCAATCGCTGAAATCCTGTTTTGTTGGATAAACTGACAAAAAACAGCCTCTGAGAATCGATTCTTTGCGACGAGGTGTCCTCTTGACCGCAATTTCGCGATTCTCGTGAGGTTTTTAGAAAGTTGCTGATTATCAGATAATTGTAAACGTTTGGCTGATTTCTGCCGAAGAAATCGTTGAGATGCTTCGGTCAGAGAGGTACTTTGACCGAAAATTCTCTAGAGAATTTTTGATGAAACAACCGAGATGATCCGGTCATCACGGTTATTTTATAGCGAGAAAAGGGTGATTTGACTTGGTCAAATCACCCTTTTCTGTGTCTGATTAGGCAAAAAACATGGAAAAACGCTTGTTTTCGCCTTGCATCACTCTTTTTTGCTGATACTTCCATCTCTAGATTGAATGTTCAAGTTGACAGACTTTTGTAAAAATGCTTTCCGCCTCTTCCCCGCGATCCTTAGGTTTTGACAAAACGGCTCATGGGCTGTCGCACTTTCTATATAGCGTGTGACATTATGTCATACCTCTCCCCGTGCCCACAGCCGTTGGCACACGCTTTGTTATTTAAGGGGCGGACAATCAAGTCCAACAGTTAACATCGAATAATAAATAAAATATATACAATTATGGGAAAGATTATTGGAATCGACTTAGGTACTACCAACAGCTGTGTGGCTGTGTTTGAAGGCAATGAGCCTGTAGTGATCGCAAACTCTGAAGGCAAGCGTACGACACCGTCTGTCGTGGGCTTCGTCAAGGACGGTGAGCGCAAGATTGGTGACCCGGCAAAGCGTCAGGCTATCACCAACCCGAAGAACACCGTGTACTCTATCAAGCGTTTCATGGGTGAGACTTACGAGCAGAGCCGCAAAGAGGCTGAGCGTGTGCCTTACACAGTGATCAACGACAACGGTTATCCTAAGGTGCAGATCGAGGGTGCAGCACATCCTTACACACCGCAGGAGATCTCTGCTATGATCCTGCAGAAGATGAAGAAGACCGCTGAGGACTATCTCGGCCAGGAGGTCAACGAGGCTGTCATCACCGTGCCTGCTTACTTCTCTGACTCTCAGCGTCAGGCTACCAAGGAGGCTGGTGAGATCGCTGGTCTGAAGGTGCGCCGTATCGTCAACGAGCCTACGGCTGCCGCTCTGGCTTACGGTGTCGACAAGGCCAACAAGGACATGAAGATCGCTGTCTTCGACCTTGGTGGTGGTACGTTCGATATCTCTATCCTCGAGTTCGGTGGCGGCGTGTTTGAGGTGCTCGCTACTAATGGTGATACCCACCTGGGTGGTGATGACTTCGACCAGGTGATCATCGACTGGCTCGTCAACGGCTTCAAGGCCGACGAGGGCATCGACCTGACCAAAGATCCGATGGCTATGCAGCGCTTGAAGGAGGCTGCTGAAAAGGCAAAGATCGAGTTGAGTTCTACGACGACCACTGAGATCAACCTGCCTTATATCTCTGCTGAGGGCGGTGTGCCTAAGCACTTGGTGAAGACACTGACACGTGCTCAGTTCGAGCAGCTTGCTCACGACCTGATCCAGAAGTGTCTGGTACCTTGCCAGAACGCTATCCGCGACGCTAAGCTCTCTACGAGCGACATCGACGAGGTGATCCTCGTGGGTGGTTCCAGCCGTATTCCTGCTGTACAGACGCTGGTGAAGAACTACTTCGGCAAGGAGCCCAGCAAGGGCGTTAACCCTGATGAGGTCGTCGCTGTGGGTGCTGCTATCCAAGGCGCTATCCTCAACAACGAGAAAGGTGCCGGTGATATCGTGCTGCTTGACGTCACTCCGCTGACCCTCGGTATCGAGACCATGGGTGGCGTGATGACAAAGCTGATCGACGCCAACACGACTATTCCTTGCAAGAAGAGTCAGATCTTCTCTACCGCTGTCGATAACCAGACGGCCGTGACCATCCACGTGCTGCAGGGTGAGCGCCCGATGGCTGCTCAGAACAAGAGCATCGGACAGTTCAACCTTGAGGGCATTGCACCCGCACGCCGTGGTGTTCCACAGATCGAGGTGACCTTCGATATCGATGCCAACGGTATTCTGAACGTCAGCGCTAAGGATAAGGCTACCGGCAAGGAGCAGAAGATTCGTATCGAGGCTTCCAGTGGCTTGAGCCAGGACGAGATCGAGCGCATGAGAGCTGAGGCTAAGGCCAACGAGGATGCTGATAAGAAGGAGCGTGAGAAAGTGGACAAGCTCAACCAGGCTGACTCCATGATCTTCACCACCGAGAACTTCCTCAAGGACAATGCCGACAAGATCCCGGCTGACAAGAAGCCGGCCATCGAGGATGCTCTCAACAAGCTGAAGGATGCCCACAAGGCTGCCGACGTGGCTGCCATCGACACAGCTATGGCTGCTCTGAACACTGCCGTTCAGGCTGCCTCGGCTCAGATGTATGGTCAGGGCGGTGCTCAGGCTGGTGCCCAGGGCTTCCAGGGCGGTGCCAACGCCGGTGCCGGTTCGCAGCAGAACACGAACAACGGTTCTGACAACAAGTCGGACGACAATATCCAGGATGCCGACTTCGAGGAGGTGAAGTAATATAATCAATAAATATTAATGGAAATCCCACGCAACCACAATGGTTACGTGGGATTTTTTTGTATCTTTGAAAAGTTATACATGCTTATTCACGATCTCAATCTTCAGATTTAAATGAAGATGTTTGGAAATCTTGGTGAGCTGCACAGCTTTCCCGCTGGTGTTGCTGTGAGTATTTACATACCAATCTTTAACTTGGTGCCATGCACCATGACCTAAAGCTGTTGACGGAGTTTTGGACACCAAGTTTGCTTTGTCAACACTGATACCGAGCTCTGCAACCTTTTCCGGGCCAATTTTCTCAATAGCCATTAACAATGTTGTCGTAGCATTTTTGTCTTGAAAGACAACGCCATCCGGGAATGTAACTTTCAAACGTGTTTGAGGATTGACAATTACATGAGGCTTCTGCTTTTTGGTGGGAGCAGGCTTCTCGATAGGCAGCAATGGATATTTCTTTGTTTCAGTCTCGTCTGTAATGACACGTTTACGCGTCATGCGCACGCTGATGGGAGCGGATGGGTCATAATCAACGACCAATACTAATTTGCGTTGGATCTGTCGCAGAGTGGGTTCTATGTTCTTGCCTATGATGGGCAGAATCTCGTCACGAATGATTTGCTCCTCAGCTTCATCCAATCGTTTGGAAAGATTGTCGTCGATGGGGATATTGTTCTTTCGCAATGTCTCTATTGCGTTGTATAGGTCTTGGAGGTTGCTCATGGCATCTATTACTTTTTATGATGCAAAAATAGCAAAAATCAAATAGAAATCATTACTTTTACTGAAAAAAATGATTTACGGATATATCAGGGTGAGCAGCGACAAGCAGACAGTAGAGAACCAGCGGTTTGAGATTAACAACTTTTGCGAGCGTGAGAAGTTGCACGTTGATGACTGGATAGAGGAAACCATCAGCGGTACCAAGAACTATGACAAGCGTCAATTAGGTAGATTGCTTAAGAAGGTGAGCAAGGATGACATCATTATATGTAGCGAGCTCTCGCGTCTCGGCCGTAACCTATTCATGATCATGGAGATTCTCAATATCTGCATGAATAAGGAGTGCCGTGTCTGGACCATCAAAGACGGTTACCGTCTCGGTGATGATATCCAAAGCAAAGTGCTTGCATTCGCTTTCGGCCTCTCCGCTGAGATAGAGCGCAACCTGATTTCTCAACGCACTAAGGAAGCACTGGCAAGGAAGAAAGCGGAGGGAGTCGTGCTGGGGCGTCCCAAGGGAAGAAAAAGTGGACCTGATAAATATAAACTATCAGGTAAGGAAATTTTAATTAAGGAACTACTAAAAAATGGAACTTCACTTCGCAAGATTGCAGAAATTTGCAAGGTAGATAGAAACACTCTTTCCCGATTTGTTACACTCAAAGGATTGGCAGATAACTAAAGAGCGATTTTGTGCAGCAACAGCATACAATTTGTGATTTCAGCTCTTCAGACAGTTGGGTTGTCCTCTCGCCTATTGAGCAAAGCATCAAGCGTAAAATTGAGGCGGTGGGGACACCACTCAAAGATTGGGATATTCATATTTACCGCGGAGTGCTTACAGGATGCAACGAGGCTTTCATTATTAATACAAGCAAGCGGAACGAGATTCTTTCCAACTGCAAAGATGCCGACGAACGCCAGAGAACCGAGGAACTTATTCGACCGATTCTTCGTGGCAGAGATATCAAGAGATATGGCTATGAGTGGGCGGGGGTATATCTTATTGCCACTTTCCCATCACGTAATTATGACATAGAACAATATCCAGCAGTGAAAAAATATCTTCTTAGCTATGCAGATAGCTATTTACGAAGTAGCAAATGTGACGATATTGCTAATGAATATCTTGCAGAGTTTTGTCATCAGAAACTCGCACAAACAGGTAAAATAGTCGTGATAGATGGAAATGAAGTTATCATAAGTGGAAAGAAAGAGAAGGCACGAAAAAAAACATCTAACAAATGGTTTGAGACTCAGGATAGCATCAGTTATTGGGAGGATTTTAATAAGCCAAAATTGTTTTATGCTGATATCACTCAACATTTAAATTTTTGCTTATGTAGAGATGTAATGTATTGTAACAATACAACATACTTTATCACGACTGATAATGAACGAGAGTTGAGACATTTACAAAAATATCTGAACTCTCCACTAATTGATTGGTATTACAAAACTCTATCTGTTCAGTTAGGAGAAAAGGCAGTAAGGATGTTCTCTATTTATGTCTTGGAAATTCCAATTCCCCCTATTGGCGAGGATAATATATACGAAGCATACCATTTGAATGCTACAGAAATTGCTTTTATTGAGGGAAAAGAGGCGTAGTCCTCTTTTCCGCTCAATAGATCATTGGCAAGAACTTATATGAAATTATTAATTATACCCGTTGGCGGAATTAATTTAAGTTGATAAATATGAGTAAAAAGTTGCACATATCGCTGATTTTTAGTAACTTAGTGGTGTTCAAAACATTAAGTCCAAACCATCGTATGTACAACCTTTA
>NZ_JAMXSP010000022.1:0-51669 GCF_025457485.1 Hallella absiana | reverse complement strand
TGTTTTCTTTTTGCAACACTAAGATAAGTGAAAATTCTGACATGGCAAAATCCTGGGCAACTTTTTGTTGCTCAGGAACTTATAAATAAAGTTAAATTATAGTGTTGCGGAATTAAGGTCTAAAAAACATGCAACAATGCAGTATTCTAAATTTAAAATTGTATCTATGCCCCAAGATGAAAAGAGTTGTTTGACAAGCAAACGTATGCAAATTGTAGAAATTAGAACCGTTGCTAAGTCATTACCTCCATTGAGGTAATACAGTACCTTGACAATATTGGTTATTGCAGATTGTCTGCTTAAAAGTACCTAACAACTATTGTGGCATACCCCTTTCGGCATGACCTTCGAAAAACAAACTTATTGACAAAAGTCTGTCAACCTTTTAACACATTCTAGAGAGACCACCGGACTGAAAACTCGAAAAAAGAAAGACCTGAGGGGGAAAAGAGAAGGTTTTTAGGAGAAAACAACTGAGTTGACCAAGTCAGATAACTGAAATGACCGAGTAAAACAACTGAGATGACGACATCAAAACAGTGGAATGAGACAAAATTCTCTAGAAAATTTTGTCTCATTCCACTGTTTTGATAGAACCAAGAAAGCATAACGTAACGTATATCGCTGTTAACCAACAAGTTAACAAAAACGCCTCAAAATTGCGAAAATTGAAGCAAAGGACAGTTTGATTCTGAGAATCGCATTCTCAGAGCCACTTTTTTGTCAGTTTATTCAACAATCGAACAAAATATGGAAAAGGGTTGTGGCATATTTCAACTTTCGGAGTCTTGAAACAAAAAAACTCCCTGCCCATAGTAACTACGAGCAGGGAGCAAATGGATATGTTTGTGAAACGATTACTTCACGTAAACAACAGCGATACGGTTGGATGTAGTACCCTGGACACCCTTACCAGTAGCCTCATCGACTACGACACCGTTCTTCTTGAGATACTTGGCAACCTCGTCAGCACGAGCCTGAGACAGTCTGTCGTTGACCTCTTTGCTGCCCTCTGGAGAAGCAGTACCAACGATCTGAACGTGCTTGCCGCTCTTCACAGCGTTGAGAGCCTTCTTAGCCTCCTTAGTCAGGAAGCTCTTGCCCTGAGCGAATGTCACGAAGACGAGGTTCTCTACCTTCACCTCCTGAGGAGCCGGAGCCTCTTTGACGACTTCCTTGACGATCTCCTTAGGCTTCTTAGCCAGCTCGTCGCGCAGATCGTTGATCGTGCTGTTGAGCTGATCGATCTCAGCCTGGTCGTAAGGCTTCACGATATTGAAGTTGTGTGTGCCATTGCTGTTCTTGAACTTGTAGACGACACCAGCGTTGAGCTGAACGTAGCTATGGTTGATGTTGTACTTCATACCACCGTTGGACAGATTGTAGTTGACACGGTCTGTATTGTCGTTCAAGCCATAGTTGATAGAAGGCTCAACATAAGCCTGCCACTGCTTCTGGCTACCGAAGTTAAAGGCAAAGTCGATGCCCAACTTAGAAGTCAGATTGTTGCGGTAGTCGAAATCCTTGCTGCCTACGCGCTCGTTGTTGTGACCGAAGATATGACCCCAGCCCAGACCGGCAACAGGAATCACCTCGAAGCAGCGAGGCTCACCCTTGTAGCCACCGAACCAGTTGCTCAGGTTTACAGTACCCAGCAGGCTGGTGTTGAGGAAGCGGACAGCCGTACCGGTAGAAGCGAAAGGCTTATTGGAGAAATAGGCGTTGCTCTCAACAGCGAGACCGAAGACAGGAGTGAACCAACGGCCAACGCGAACACCGAAGTTAGGATTGAGACCCTTCAGCCAGGCGTTGCCTGTGGTCTTTGTTGCCACACCGCCATTAACGCCAACGTAGATGTTGTCGAATGTCTTACTCTCTTGCACTGTCTGTGCAGATGCGCCAGCAGCGATCAGGGCTGCTGCCATCAAGGTAAATAACTTTTTCATAACTTATTTGTCTTTGTGTAATTAATATATATTTCTGTTATGCTGCATACAAACTGTGTGCAAAGTAAAGGGATTTTTCTTAAACTTCCAAATTATTTTAACGCTTTGAAGGCAATAAAACATAAATTAACAAGAAAGTATGGATTGGAGACTACAAAGCAAGAAGAAAAGGACAATTAGCAACCAAGAAAAAGGCAGATGACAGAAAGTCACTGTCACCTGCCTATATGTCAAAAGCTTAGCAGGTTTCTCGTTTCTCGCCTGCTATTGCCGGGGAATGGTGATCACGGTCACGGAATAGGGTTTGAGCGTGATCGTGGGGCCGCTGACACGAGTCGTCTCTACCTTCACATTCATATCGTTGGGCTGTCCGCTGAAGCCTACGGCCTCTGCACCTGAGGGAATCGCCAGTCCTTTCACATCAACTGTCAAGGACTGTGGCAAGGCATTGACGAGTTTCACCCACGTGATTCCCGTCTTCTGGTCCCGGACAACGCTCGATGCCACACGATAGCGGATGTTCTCAGGCAAAGAGAACTGGGATGCGACATAGCGGTCACCGGCACTGTTGCCCCACAACTTCTGAGTGTAGTAGCTGGGAGTAAGCGCGGTGATACTGTCAGAGTTGAAATAGATCATGTCGGGATTCCAATTCTGATGAGCCTCATTGCAGAGCAGCGGCGCATAGCTGGCCATACTGACAATGTCGGCATTGCGCTCGACATTGCACAGGTGGATGGCCTCGACCAGCGCATTCTCCACCCTGCGGTCGCGGGAAGCCCACTCGCCAAGATAGACTTTCGGGCCCTTGCGGTCGTAGTCGTCATAGTAGTCCTGATGATGCAGGAACCATCCCGGTGACTCGTAGTAATGCTCGTCGACCATGTCTATCAGATCGTGATGGGCTTTGGCAAAGCGCCAGCCCTCAATATAGTCGGCCGAAGGATTATGGAAAGGTCCCACAGTACCACAGACGGTGATGTCGGGATACTTCTGCTTAATGGCTTTGCAGATCATCTCATAGCGCTCCTCAAAGGTTGTGGAGACAAGATCTTCGTTGCCTATACCTATATATTTAAGGTGGAACGGTGCCGGATGACCTGCGTCGGCACGCATCTTGGCCCACTTGGAAGTGGCCGGATCGCCATTGGCCCACTCGATCATATTGAGAATCTCCTGGCAATAAGCCGGCATGTCGGCCATCGGGATACCACCTTGCTGACCGCCGTAGCCATCCTTGTCGGCAGCGGAGTTCTGACAAGGTACGCCCGCGGCCAGCACGGGAAGCGGCTCCGCACCGATGTCCTCACAGAACTGGAAATACTCATAAAAGCCCAAGCCACGTGTCTGATGATAGTTCCAAATGTTCTTCGCGGGCTTACGGTCCTGCCAGGGACCTACGCTCTCGTTCCAGTGATAGATGTTGTCAAGTCCCTGACCATGGCTCATGCAACCACCGGGAAAACGTACGAACCGAGGACGGAGGGCCGCGATAGCCTCGGCCAAGTCTTTGCGAAGCCCATGTCCCTTGAAGGTATCGTGAGGAAAGAGGCTTACCATGTCTACGGCAATGCTGTCCTCTTTCAAAGGTGTCAGCATCAGTCTGACCTGACTCTTCACTGCTTTCTTGTCAATGATCAGAGGCAAAGCATAGCGTTGCCAGCCCTCTCCATCGACCTTTATCTTCTCTTTTGCGAGCATCTCGCCCTTGTCGTCGACAAGGCTCACCAGCAACTGGTTCTTGCGTCCATTGTTGCAACGGACAAAAACAGAGAAGTCGAACTGCTGGAGTGGTTCAGCCATCACACTGCCCCACCCTGTGTTATAGAGTGTGTCTTGCTTGGTCAGGAGCACATAGTGGGGATTGTTTTTGCTCAGCGGCTCTGCCGCGCTGACGCGGATCGGATGATTGCTCTTCCATGCGGTCGTTGCGTCCCACCCACGATGGTCGTCGGAGGTGTACTCGAAATCACGGTTCTGAACAAGTTCCGCATAAAGGCCACCATCGGCAGCATAGCTAATGTCCTCGAAGAAAACGCCCATCAGTCGGTCGCTGATCGTCTTTTGCTTTGACGGATCAATGGTCAGTGTTGTCGTCAGCGGTGAAGCGAGAGAAGCGAAACGCTTCGCGTCGTCCTTCATTGTCTCAGCACTCATGCGGGCATCATTGGCCATGGCGTCGAAATACTGGAAGAGATAATCCAACTGCAGCTTAGGCACGTCGAAGGCATTACCCTGAAAAGTGGTGCCGGCAATGGTCGCTGTGTCACGCATCCAGGCAGCATCCTCTATCGTGCTCGCATCGGCAGATTCCGTGAAATGGCGGAAGTCATTGGATGCCTGCACATAATGGCGAGTACCATCCTTAGCCTTGAAATAGATGTCGATATTGTCGGGATCCATCTGGAACATGATCGGCTCCAACACACCATTCTCTTTGACACGCGGATAGTCCTGCGGGCGCCATGTTACCAAGTCCTCGCTGTAGGCAGCCGCAAAGCAGGGCGCATAGTTGTTGACGGAGAAGAGCAGTCGCCACGTCCCGTCCTGAGCCTGGATGACATAGGGTGAATACATCTTCTTCTCACTGCCCCATGCACCATAGTCCGAGCCACAGAGCTGTCCCAAGTCCTGCCACCGGTTGCGACCGGTGAAGTAGGCAACATGCAATCCTTTGGTTGGTCCGGGAGAATAGAGAAAAAGCTGACACGTGGTGTCGCGTCCGGCAATCTCGTAGGAAGCCCGCTGACGCTGGCCCCACACCGTCGATGGCATTGAGGCTGTAATGAAAAGCGATGTAGAGAATAGTAATAGTTTGGTGTTCATCGGTAGAAATTTTGAAATGAGAAGTAGGTTCTTTAAAGAGTAAAAGCAGAGAGCCCCCGAAGGGGCCCACTACCTTATTTGTAGTATTCCTTCTTGGCCGCAGCCAGTGTGTTCTTCATCAATGAGCAAATCGTCATAGGACCTACACCACCGGGAACCGGCGTGATGAACGAGCACTTCGGTGCCACCTCGTCGAACTTCACGTCGCCATTGAGGCGGAAGCCTTTCTTCTTCGTGTCATCAGGCACACGCGTAGTCCCGACATCGATGATGACTGCGCCTTCCTTCACCATGTCGGCAGTCACAAAGTCGGGACGGCCGATCGCTGCAATGATGATGTCGGCCTCACGGCACTCAGCCTTGATGTCCTTAGTATGGGAGTGGCAGACCGTCACCGTGGCGTCGCCGTATTGCTTCTGCATCATCAGCTGTGCCATCGGCTTGCCGACGATGTTGCTGCGTCCCAGCACCACACACTTCTTTCCGGATGTCTCGATGTGGTAGTGCTGCAAGAGTGTCATGATGCCCAACGGTGTTGCAGACACAAAACACGGCAGGCCAATGGCCATGCGACCCACGTTGATCGGATGGAAACCGTCGACATCCTTGCGGTAGTCGATGGCCATGATGATCTTCTGCTCATCGATATGTTTCGGCAGAGGCAGCTGTACGATGAAGCCATCGACCTGGGGATCGTCGTTGAGCTTGGCCACACAGGCGAGAAGCTCCTCCTCGGTGACATCATCCTCATAGCGGATCAGACGGGACTCAAAGCCGCACTGCTCGCAGGCGATGACCTTGTTTTTGACATACGTCTCGGAACCACCATCATGTCCCACCAACACGGCAGCCAGACAAGGGCGCTTGGCTCCCTTGGCCACCATTTCCTTTACTTCGTCGGCAATCTGCTGCTTGATGGCAGTAGCAGTGGCCTTTCCATCTATCAACGTGTACATAGCTTATATTTATTGGTTCATTGCGCCTTTCATGCGCGCCATATTTGCCATCATGGACTTCATCTGGCTGCCGGTGACCATCTTCATCATCTTGCGGGTCTGATCAAACTGCTTGATGAGTCGGTTGACCTCCTGAATAGATGTGCCGGAACCTTTGGCAATGCGCTGGCGACGGCTCACGTTGAGCACCTCGGGATGAGTACGCTCCTGCGGCGTCATACTGCGGATGATCGCCTCAATGCCGTTGAAAGCATTGTCGTCGATGTCGATGTCCTTGATAGCCTTACCTACTCCAGGAATCATCGAGGCCAGCTCCTTCAGATTACCCATCTTCTTGATCTGCTCGATCTGATTGAGGAAGTCGTTGAAGTCGAACTTGTTTTTCTGAATCTTCTTTTGCAGTTTGCGTGCCTCCTCCTCGTCGAACTGCTCCTGAGCACGCTCCACGAGAGAGACCACGTCACCCATACCGAGGATACGGTCGGCCATACGGTCGGGATGGAACACGTCGATGGCTTCCATCTTCTCACCGGTACCGATGAACTTGATGGGTTTAGTGACAACCGTGCGGATGGAGAGTGCCGCACCACCACGGGTATCGCCATCGAGCTTGGTGAGGACGACACCATCAAAGTCCAGACGTTCGTTGAACTCCTTAGCGGTGTTGACGGCGTCCTGACCCGTCATAGAGTCGACAACGAACAGTGTTTCGTCAGGCTTGACGGTCTCCTTGAGTGATGCAATCTCGTCCATCATCTGCTCATCGACTGCCAGACGACCGGCAGTATCGATGATGACGGTGTCATAGCCTTTGGCCTTGGCTTCCTGGATGGCGTGGAGGGCGATTTCGTTGACGTTTTTGTTTTCCGGCTCAGTATAGACCGGCACGTCGATCTGACCGCCTACGACTTTCAACTGATCGATAGCAGCCGGACGATAAACGTCACAAGCCACCAACAGCGGATTGCGGTGTTGCTTGGTCTTCAGCATATTGGCCAGCTTGCCACTGAACGTGGTCTTACCGGAACCCTGCAGACCTGACATCAAAATAATGGCCGGCTTCTGTTCCAAATGCAACTCGGCAGCCTCGCCACCCATAAGGCTGGCCAGTTCGTCGTGCACGATCTTGACCATCATCTGTCCCGGTTTCACGGCCGTGAGTACGTTCTGACCAAGAGCTTTCTTCTTTACTGTGTCGGTAAATGTCTTGGCTACCTTATAGTTGACATCGGCGTCCAGCAATGCGCGACGTACGTCCTTGAGCGTCTCTGCGACATTGATCTCAGTGATTTTACCCTCACCTTTCAATATCTTGAACGACCGCTCAAGACGGTCACTTAAATTCTCAAACATAATGTTAGTCTTATTCTATAATTAATTATACTTGCAAAGATACAGAAAAAAAACGAAACAGCATCTTTTTATCAGCCTAATCATAGAAAAAAGACGAAAAGCGTAATCATAGGAAAAGTAGGCATTATCGTATCTTGCCTCAACTGAGCATGCGTAAAACAAAAGGGCAAAAAAAAGAGTTCCTTAATGAGGAACTCTCTTCAGCGGTGCGTACGAGATTCGAACTCGTGACCTCCTGCGTGACAGGCAGGCATTCTAACCAACTGAACTAACGCACCTTAATAAATTTGTTGACCGCCTAAGCGGTGCGTACGAGATTCGAACTCGTGACCTCCTGCGTGACAGGCAGGCATTCTAACCAACTGAACTAACGCACCATTTTGCTGTCTTTGCGCCTCATTTCTGAATTGCGAGTGCAAAGGTACTCGTTTTTTCTGATACCACCAAATAATCGGGCAACTTTTTTACAATAAAAATTGCAGGAACTCCACGTCATGATACTCTTTTCCATCGTAGAGCCAGTCCTTGAGCTGTGCATTTTGTTGAAAGCCAACAGCTTTAAAGACTCTCAAGCAAGCTGTGTTGTCCTGAGCCACTAAAGCGTAGAGCTGATGCAGGTGCAGCACCTCACGGGCATAAGTGATCAGTTCTTCCATGGCCGCCTTGCCATACCCTTGTCCACGATAGGCTTTCTCAATGACCAAGCCCACCTCTGCCCGCAGGTGCTGAGGATTGAAATTTACAAGGTCGGCGATGCCTACGACATTTGCTCCACTGCCGTCGGTGATGATCAGACGGAGTTGCTTGTCGGTGAAGATATCGCCAGTGGTATTGGCAATATAGTCGTGAAGGACATAACGGGAATAAGGGACATTGGTACTGCCTACCCGCCACAAATCGTAATCATTCTCGATACGATAGAGCAGATCCAGGTCTTCGGGCTCCATCGCACGCAGCAATACAAAGGGACGACGATGGGAACAAGATGAGGAAAGTGAAGAATTCTTTTCCATGACTACATATTATATATGAGTAGACTCTGAGGTAAACACGTCTTTCGACGTGATGATAAGCTGAGCCTCAGGATCGAACCAGCCCACGAGGCATTGTCTTGGGTGGCTATTGAGCAGATCAAAGATCTTCTGATAAGGAAATAAGGAGGTGTCGAAGACCATGATTGGTTGAGGTAGTTGACGCTTGAGCACCTCTGACGCAATCTTCAAGGCCTCATCCCACTGCGAGACCACATGTAGCTCAGCGTTTAGACCATTGAAAGCGGTGATGTCCTCACAAATGGCTTGCGACGACGCAGAAGTGAAGACCACATAAAGTGGATCGCGCCGGACAGGCTTGGAGACAAAGCCCAGACTCTTGCGCATCTTATGCAACTGCATACTGACCAACGCATGGAAAGCCTTTACATAGATGGCTGTCTGCACCGGGACGTTGACAAGGATATTGAAGTGGCGATAATGCTTGCGATAGAAGATGAGCATGGCTTCATAGAAGACATGGACATAACGGAAGCTTGACTTCTCGGTGCTCTCTCCTTTATAATGTAGCATCTTACAGGGCAGATACCAGTTCTCCCACCCTGCCTTGAGGATACGGTAGCTGAGATCGATGTCCTCGCCATACATGAAGAAGTCCTCATCCAAAAGCCCCACGTCCTCCAACGCCTTGCGGCGAAGCAGACAGAAGGCACCACTGACGATCTCAATCTGCTCGGCTTGGTCCCAAGGATGGGCACACATATAATATTTACCGATACGGGAATGGTGAGGGAAACAGGAGCAAAGGCCAGAAAGCTTGTAGAAAGAGGTCATCGGTGTCGGCACTCCACGGCGGCTCTCTTTGGCGCTTTCACCAGAGGCATCCATCATCCATACGCCGGACGCGCCCACACGGGGATGAGCATCCATAAACGACAGAACACTGGGGATGAGCGTCTCGCTCACCACGGTGTCAGGATTGAGCAACAAGACATACTCGCCATGGCTCATCATGATGGCTTTGTTGTTGGCCTTGGCAAAGCCGAGATTATGATTCAGCCGAACAACCTTCACCCAAGGAAAGCGGGAAGAAAGATAGTCAACAGAACCGTCACGGGAATGATTGTCCATCACAAACACCTCGGCGTCCACTGTAGCCAATGAGCGCTGAAGCGACTTCAAGCACTGTTCTACATAGTACTTGACATTGTAATTGACAATCACTACCGATAGTTTCATTTCTTCTCTTGGATATATCTTGTACGGGTGGGATAGACAAAGGCCAGACTCAACAGTCCAATAATGGCCATATAGCCGAAGGCAACATTCATAAACTGATAATAGAGCCAAGTGTTGAGCACCATCGGCACGCAGAGCATCGCCAAGCGCAAAGTGCCCCATCGAAGCATGGCTTGGTCGCCATCACTATGAATAGCAGCCTCTACATGTTTCCACTTGAACAGTCGCAGACTCAGAGGGATCAGGCAGATCGTAGCCACCTCCATGAAGATGGCCCAATAATAATCGGCAATGCGGTCCGCGCCCCACTGTCCAACGAACAGGACGTCATTCTCATATAGCACGACAAAGCACAGGCTAATCAGCACTGACAAGCCTGCTTCAAGTCGAAGGATATTCAATACGCTTTTCATGATACTATGATTTGTCCAGTGGCGTGCGGCTAAGGATCGAGCGGCCTAACGTCACCTCGTCGGTATATTCCAGTTCGTTGCCGACAGAAATGCCACGGGAGATGACCGACAGCTTCACGGGATAAGGTTTCAACTGACGGGAGATATAGAAACTCGTCGTATCGCCTTCCATCGTAGAACTGAGAGCCAGAATGACTTCACGAATGCCACCCTTTGCCACACGCTCTACCAGCGATGCTATCTGCAAGTCACCGGGGCCGACACCTTCCATCGGAGAGATGATGCCACCCAAGACATGATAAAGCCCATCGTATTGCTGGGTGTTCTCGATGGCCATGACATCCTGTACATTCTCCACGACACACACCAGTCCATGATCGCGATGACTGTCAGAACAAATGGAACAGACATCGGTGTCGCTGATGTTATGACAGACTGAACAGTACTTGATATCCTTACGGAGATGCGAGATCGCTGACGTGAAATGCTCCACAGACTCTTCTGGCTGCTTGAGCAAATTCAAAACCAACCTCAATGCTGTCTTACTGCCAATACCCGGCAGGCGGCTGAACTCGTCAACCGCCCGCTGTAATAACGCTGAAGGATATTGCTGCATCAAAGGTATATGCCAAATCCCACCTTAAAGCCAATCGTGGAGAAATCAGAATGGTTCTTAAAACTCTGCTGATAATAGAGCGACGGCTCGATGGTGACACTATGGTTAATAAAGAAGGCATAGCCCACCTCCACACCAGGCATGAAATCATTGTAGTTGTGGTCGAAATGCATCAGCTTGCAGTTGGCACCTAAGAAGATACCGTTTTGCGTGATATAGTAGCGTCCCCCCACTCCAACATGGATAGCGTCACCATTGTCACGATTTCCTTGATGGTCATAACCGGCCTCACCCAACAACATCAAGTTGTCGCTGAAGAAGTAACCAGCCTTACCCTCTACGCCTAAAGAGAACTTGCCGTTGCCACTATAGTTCATGTCGAGGCCAGACAAAGAGGCTCCCACGTATTTCTTTCCTTCCTCAAACTGGGCACTGGCGCTGACCACGCTCAAAGAGAAAACAAAAAGAAGCAATAAAATCTTTTTCATATTCGCTTATTTATTGGTTATTATGTCTTGATTGATTCTTATACCATACCGAGAACCAAACGATGGCAATGAGAAGCACAACGAGCGAGCCCCAGTATCCGATGGACGTGTCAATACCGGCTGCCATAGGCGATACCAACAGGAAAGTTGCACACACCACGGTCATGAACAATGCCGGAACGAGTGTCACAACAAACAGCTTGCGTTTCTGCACGAGGTAGACGGTGATCGTCCAAAGAGTGAAGACAGCAAGCGTTTGGTTGGACCAGCCAAACCACTGCCACACTGTATTGAAGCCATCGGGATTCTCCATCTGCCACAGTAGCAGAGCCACGGCTGCGATAAACATCGGGATGGCAATATAGAAGCGCTTTGCAATACTCCGCTGATCGAGATGCAATGCCTCAGCAATGATCAGGCGGGCACTGCGGAATGCTGTATCGCCACTGGTGATGGGAGCTGCCACAACACCAAAGATGGCAAGGATGCCGCCAAAGAGTCCCAACCAGCCGGTGCACACCTTTTCCACGACGCTCGGTGCAGCGAAGAACTGGATAAGCGTCTTGCCGCTGCCTCCCTGGAACTGGGCAATAAACTCATTGGCTGTCTGAGCGTCGACACACTCACGCCAACCACCATAATAGAAGAAATACATCGAGACGGTGGCCCAGATCAGAGCGACGACACCCTCGGTGATCATTGCACCATAGAAAATCGGGCGTCCCATCTTCTCAGACTTGATGCAGCGTGCCATCAACGGGCTCTGAGTAGCATGGAAGCCACTGATGGCTCCACAGGCTATCGTCAGGAACAGGCAGGGGAACAATGGATTCTTCGCCATGTAGCCCGTCGTGCCCAACCAAGCCGTATTGGTATTGCGGTTGCAGTCATCGAGATTACTCCACAATTCGGGCAGCTCCGGCATCTTCACAAAGAGACAGACCATCAAAGCCACAGCCATAAACAGCAAAGCAAAGGCAAAGATCGGATAGAACTTGCCGATGATCTTGTCGATAGGCAACATGGTGGCCAATATATAGTAGGCAAAGATCACGATCACCCAAAGCGTCGTTGTGCCGCCAAAGTCCTTCAGCAACAGAGCCGGACTGTAGACAAAAACCACACCGACCATCATCAGCAGGAACACGGAGAAGACCAACATCACGACGCGTGCCTTGCCACCCAAGTAGCGGCCAACCAAGAAAGGCAGGTTGGCACCATTATGGCGCACGCTGAGCATACCACTGAGATAGTCGTGGACAGCACCCGCAAAGATGCAACCGAAGATGATCCACAGATAGGCCACAGGACCATACCACGCTCCCATGATAGCTCCGAAGATAGGACCGGTGCCCGCGATGTTCAGAAACTGAATCATAAACACCTTCCAACTCGGCAACGTCACGAAGTCCACACCATCGGAATGGGCTACCGCCGGAGTAGGACGGTCGTCGGGACCAAAGATGCGTTCGATGAACTTACTGTAAAGTAAATAGCCGGCAAGCAATGCCAGCAACGCAATCGTAAATGATATCATAATCGATGAAAACTGACGAATTATATTGCAAAAGTAATGCTTATTTTTGAAAAACAAAAAAATATCTGTACCTTTGTGGAAAATAATTGTAACGATGCAGAAAAGTACTTTATTCTGTTTGCTGATTTCTTTCCTCTTTTGTGCAAAGATAAAAGCTCAGTCTTCCTCTACCCTATTCCAATCTCCCAAGCACGAAGTGAGAGCGGTGTGGTTGACAACCATCGGAGGACTCGACTGGCCTCACCACTATGCACAAAGCGCGCACAGCGCTCAGATTCAGCAACAGGAACTATGCTCGCTCCTGGACCAGTACCAAAAAGCAGGTATCAACACCGTACTCATTCAGACACGTGTTCGCGGCACGGTTATCTATCCTTCGAAATACGAGCCATACGACGGCTGCTTGAGTGGCTTCCCCGGTAAGTCGCCGGGCTACGACGCCTTGAAGTTTGCCATCGACGAGTGCCATAAAAGAGGCATGGAACTACAGGCGTGGGTCGTCACCCTGCCAGTAGGCAAATGGTATAAACTCGGCTGTACACAGCTGCGCAAAAAGTTTCCGGGACTCATCCGCAAGATCGATGCCGACGGATATATGAATCCTGAAGCCCCCACGACGGCACGATACTTAGCAGACATCTGCAAGGAGATCACACAGAACTACGACATCGACGGCATCCATCTCGACTACATCCGCTATCCCGAGACTTGGAAGATGAAGGTCAGCAAGGAGCAAGGACGCAATAATATCACGCGGATCGTCAAAGCCATTCACGACAGTGTCAAGGCTCTCAAGCCTTGGGTAAAGATCAGTTGTTCGCCAATCGGCAAGTTCAATGATCTCTCGAGATACTGGAGTCACGGTTGGAATGCCTACGACAAGGTCTGCCAGGATGCGCAAGGCTGGCTTAAAGACGGACTGATGGACGAGTTGTTCCCGATGATGTACTTCCGCAATGAACAGTTCTTCCCGTTTGCCGTTGACTGGGCAGAACAGAGTCACGGCAAGATCGTGGCACCGGGACTGGGCATATACTTCCTCGATCCCAAAGAGGGCAAATGGCAATTGGAGGATATCACCCGCGAGATGTATCTGCTCAGGAAATACCATCTCGGACACACCTATTTCCGTGGGAAATTCTTCACCGACGACATCCAAGGAATCTATCACTTCGCACAGGCCTTCGACGGCACGCCGGCTTTGATCCCTGCCATGACATGGGAAAGCAAGACTGTTCCTGCAGCGCCCACACGACTGCAGCTCACAGACAACACACTCTCGTGGCAGGGCACTACACCTTATTATAATATATATAGCAGCCGGACATGGCCCGTAGATACCCACGATGCCCGCAACCTGGTGGCTACACGCCTGAACGCCACGATGCTTTCCGTGCCTACGGCAGGCCGTTACTTTGCCGTGACAGCCATGGACCGCTACGGTAACGAGAGCCAGCCCCTGCAAAGCTATACCAAGCAAAGCCACAATGCTTCTGAGTTGCTCCCTTGCCACGATGGTTTCCTCACCCTCCCTGCCAAGAGCAATGTACTTGATGCAGAATGGCTCGTCATCGATAACTTGATGGGACAGCAGATGATGGTAATTCCATTCAAGGACAAACAAGCTGATGTCCGTAGCCTGTCACCCAGCTATTACCAACTGCGGTCACTTGGCAACAAAGGCATAAGCCACAGACTGGGCTACTTCAAAGTAAAAAAGTAATAAGCTAATAAGGCAAAAAGGTAAAAACTAAAGAGGTAAAAAGGTAATGAAGTAAAAAGGTAAAGAACAAAGAGGACGATTTTGCGCTCAAGAAGAAAAAAGTAGAAGAAAAGTTTGGTCATTCAAAAAAATGTTATTACCTTTGCAACCGCTTAAATAAAGCAGGACATTGGTGCCTTGTCCGAACGGTTAGGTAACGGTCTGCAAAACCGTTCAAGGCGGTTCGACTCCGCCAGGCACCTCAGAAGAGCAGTGATAATCTTATCACTGCTTTTTTGTTTTTCTTTCGTCTTCAACTTTGTCTTCTTTTGCTTCCAACACATTTTTTCTATGGAAACATTTGGAACATATCGTTTTTTTGGCTATTTTTGCAATGAGCGTACGATGATGCCTACATCACCACTCGCCCACTCTTTATGTTCACTTTAAAGCCCTACACTATGAACCTCAACGATCAATACATCATCACCATCAACCGCCAGTTTGGTACAGGCGGACACGAGATTGGCGCAGAACTGGCCCGACGTCTCGACGTTAAGCTCATCGACAAGCAGATACTGAAAGCCGTCGCACAGAAATTCAATCTCACCGAAGAGGAAGCTGTCACCTTAGAAAAGAAAAGACCTTCCTGGTGGGAAGACTTCACCAAGTTCTATCAGAACTTCGTAAGCATCAGCGAATATACACCAACTACCAACGACATCACCTCGCGGCAACTTTTCTACGCACAAGCCAAAGCGATGAGAGAAGTAGCCGAACAGGAGTCGTGTGTCATCGTCGGACGTTGTGGCTTCCATGTCTTTAAAGACCACCCCAACAAACTCAGTATCTTCCTTCATGCCCCAATGCCGCAACGCGTGGAAAGAATTATGAAACTCTATCATGTCGACGAGCATAAGGCACGGATACTCATCGAAGACAACGACTACACCCGCGAGCTCTATACCAAGACCTACACGGGATGTGAGCGCTATGACGCCCGCAACTACGATCTCTGTCTCGACGTTGGCGGATATGGAGTCAACGGTGCCGTTGAGTTCTTGCTTGGCTTCATCGGGCACCACTAAAGCGTAGAAGAGGCACTTAAAAAAGTTAAAAAAAGAAATCGCCTTACAGCTATTCCACATACTTTTTGTATTTTTGCAATACATTATAGCAATTGCACAAGCTAATACACATTTACATATTTAATTTGTAGCGAATATGATTATTTATTCTAAGGAAGTTGACAACATGTGCGTTGTCAAAAAGGGTGCCTACCACGGCCCAGCTCCAATCCCTGAAGAGGGTAAGTGGATTCAGGCCAAGGAAATCAAAGACATTTCTGGCTATACCCACGGTGTGGGTTGGTGTGCACCTCAGCAGGGTGCCTGCAAACTCTCTCTGAACATCAAAGAGGGCGTCATCGTAGAGTGCCTCATCGAGACAATCGGTTGCACCGGTATGACTCACTCTGCAGCTATGGCTTCTGAGATCCTGCCGGGCAAGACCATCCTGGAAGCTCTGAATACCGACTTGGTATGCGACGCTATCAACACCGCTATGCGCGAGCTGTTCCTGCAGATCGTCTACGGCCGCTCACAGAGCGCATTCTCTGAGAATGGTCTCGCTGTCGGCGCCGGCCTTGAGGATCTGGGTAAGGGTCTCCGCTCTCAGACAGGTACCCTCTATGGTACTATGGCAAAGGGCACACGCTACCTCGAGCTCACCGAGGGCTACATCACCAAGATGTTCCTCGACAAGGACGACTTCGTGTGTGGCTATGAGTATGTTCACCTGGGCAAGATGATGGAAGCCATCAAGAACGGTATGGACGCCAACGAGGCTGTGAAGAAGTTCACAGGTCGCTATGGCCGCACCACTGCCGACCAGGGCATTGTTAAATCTATCGACCCACGTAAAGAATAAGGAGGAACCACAGTATGATTAGAAAAGTTCAATACGAAAGCCAGGAGCGTCGTGAGGCACAGGTCAACGCTGCCCTCCAGGCCAATGGCATCAAGAACCTCGAAGAGGCAAACGAAATTTGCGACAAGCTGGGCATCGATCCTTATCAGATTTGCGAGGACACACAGCGCATCTGCTTTGAAAATGCAAAGTGGGCTTACGTTGCCGGTGCTGCTATCGCTATCAAGAAGGGCTGCAAGAGTGCAGCTGAGTGCGCTGAAGCTATCGGTATCGGTCTGCAGGCATTCTGCATCCCCGGAAGTGTGGCTGACGACCGCAAGGTAGGTCTGGGCCACGGCAATCTGGCAGCACGTCTGCTCCGTGAAGAGACCGAGTGCTTCGCCTTCCTGGCCGGCCACGAGTCTTTCGCTGCTGCTGAGGGTGCCATCAAGATTGCAGAGATGGCAAACAAAGTACGTAAAAAACCGCTGCGCGTGATCCTGAACGGTCTGGGCAAAGACGCCGCACAGATCATCAGCCGCGTCAATGGCTTCACATACGTCAAGACAAAGTTCGACTACTACACAAGCAAGCTGAACATTGTCGAGGAGATTCCTTACGGCAACAACCCTGCCCGTCTGAAGGTAAAGTGCTATGGTGCTGACGATGTCCGCGAGGGCGTTGCTATCCTCTGGCACGAGAACGTGGATGTCTCCATCACTGGTAACTCCACCAACCCGACACGTTTCCAGCACCCCGTTGCCGGTACTTATAAGAAAGAGCGCATCGCCGCTGGCAAGCCTTATTTCTCTGTTGCTTCCGGTGGTGGTACGGGCCGTACACTGCACCCGGACAACATGGCTGCAGGTCCTGCTTCTTATGGTATGACCGACACCATGGGCCGTATGCACAGCGACGCTCAGTTCGCTGGTTCTTCTTCTGTACCTGCTCACGTTGAGATGATGGGCTACCTGGGTATGGGTAACAACCCAATGGTGGGTGCTACCGTGGCTGTAGCCGTACAGACAGACCTGCTGCTGAACAAGAAGTAAAGCACTTCTCTGTCTGTTGCTCATGAACGAACAGACAGACAAAACAACTATATAAGCCCTGTTCCAGCCTCGTCTGGAAGAGGGCTTTTCTATAATGAAGCTTTATTTATTCAAAAATCACTTAATATTTTTGTCGGTTTTCAAAAATATTCTTACCTTTGTATGCTACTTGGATATACATCAAGGGTCTCCCAAAGAGACACTTTTCTCGTATATAATCAGTCAAGGTATTAGTTTGTTTATTCAAAGGTCAAAAATAACATCATGCGTCAACTTAAGATTCAAAAAAGCATCACCAACCGTTCCAGTGAAGCATTGGACAAATACTTGGTAGAGATTGGTCGTGTCCCAATGATTTCCGTAGATGAAGAGATTGAGCTTGCTCAGGCCATTCGTCGCGGTGGACGTGAAGGAGAACGTGCTAAGGACAAATTGGTGAAAGCCAATCTGCGCTTCGTCGTCTCTGTCGCCAAGCAATATCAGCACCAAGGTTTGGGTCTCACCGACTTGATCGATGAGGGCAACATCGGACTGGTGAAAGCCGCTGAAAAGTTTGACGAGACTCGTGGCTTCAAGTTCATCTCCTATGCAGTGTGGTGGATTCGCCAGAGCATCCTGCAGGCTATCGCAGAGCAGAGCCGTATCGTGCGTCTGCCGCTCAATCAGGTAGGTGCGCTGTCGAAGATCAACTCTGAGATCTCCAAGTTCGAGCAGAAGAATCAGCGCCGCCCCTCCGTACAGGAACTGTCCAATCTGACAAACATCGAGGAGGCAAAGATCGATCAGACCATCAAGGCCGACAACCACCACATGAGTATCGACGCTCCTTTCCAGGAGGACGACGACAACAGTATGGCTGACGTGCTTGCCTCCGGCGATGACAGTCGCACTGACAGGCAGGTCGACTACGAGAGCATGGCAAAAGAGCTCGACGTGGTGCTCCGCAACGTGCTGAAAGACCGTGAGATCACCATTGTGCGCGAATGCTTTGGCATCGGCTGTCACGAAAAAGGTCTGGAGGAAATCGGTGATCAGCTCGGACTGACCCGAGAGCGTGTGCGCCAGATTCGCGAGAAGAGCATTGTCAAGCTGCGTGAAAGCGGCTATGCAAAACTCCTTATCAAATATTTAGGCTAAACCCATTTCGTGAGGGAAAGTGGGCTATGAAGAGGGCAGTGTTGACGGTTACGGCGGCACTGCACTTTTCGTTTTTATCCCCCACTCTATTCTGTAGATTGTCTTTGATATGAAAGAAAGTCATTCTGTCATCTTATGCTTAGGCTCCAATGCCGACCAGGAGGCGAATATCCAACAGGCACAACAGCTGCTCCGCAATGAATATGCGTCAATCGACTTCACACCCTCCATTTGGACAGAGCCCGTAGGCGTCGTCTCGCCGCCCTATCTCAACTGTCTGGCAACGATGAGCATCAAGGATAGTCTTTCCTGTCTGCACGATAAGACCAAGGCCATCGAGCGACTGATGCATTCCAGCAGGGAGGAGCGGAAAGATAACATCGTCAGAATAGACATCGACATTCTAAGTTTTGACCACAAGCATTACCATGAGGACGATTGGAGCAGAGACTATGTGAAGCGACTCATCCAAGACCTCCCAACTTCACTACACCTTATTTAATATATACATTCCAGCAATATGGTTCAGGAATATCAAATACGCGTACAACCGCAAATCGCATACAACGAGCAAAACCTTGCTTCTTATCTCTCAAAGGAGAAAGGCTTCGACATCCGTACGATCAACCGTGTCAGAATATTACGACGCAGCATCGACGCCCGGCAACGTCAGGTAATGGTCAACCTCAAAGTGAGAGTATATATCAACGAACTACCACAAGACGACGAATACCAGCGAGTGGAATATCCCGATGTGTCAGACGCTCCCCAAGTGATCGTTGTGGGAGCCGGTCCCGGTGGTTTGTTCGGTGCCTTGCACTTGATCGAGCTGGGCTACCGCCCGGTGATCGTTGAGCGCGGCAAGGATGTCAGAGAGCGCAAGAAGGACATGGCGGCCATCTCACGTAACCAGTGTGTCGATCCCGAGAGCAACTATTGCTTTGGTGAAGGTGGCGCCGGTGCCTACTCCGACGGCAAACTCTATACGCGCAGCAAGAAACGTGGCAGCGTAGAGAAGATCCTCAACGTATTCTGCCAACACGGCGCTTCCACATCTATTCTCTGTGACGCACATCCTCATATCGGTACGGACAAATTGCCGCGCGTCATTGAAAACATGCGGAAACAGGTCCTGCAATCGGGCGGACAGGTTTACTTCAATACCAAGATGACCGAACTGCTCATTGAGAACGGGCGTGTGGTGGGCATCCGTGCCGTGAACCATGTCAACAACAAAGAGATGGAGCTCCACGGCCCTGTCATCCTGGCCACCGGTCACAGTGCGCGCGATGTCTACCGCTATCTCAATGACCAACATATAGAAATTGCGGCTAAAGGCATTGCCGTGGGCGTGAGACTGGAGCATCCGGCCGAGCTGATCGACCAAATACAATACCACAGTCGCAATGGCCGGGGTAAGTATTTGCCTGCTGCCGAGTATTCATTTGTCACCCAAGTGGAAGGCCGTGGTGTCTATTCGTTCTGCATGTGTCCCGGCGGCTTCATCATTCCGGCGGCAACAGGCCCTGAGCAGATCGTTGTCAACGGCATGTCGCCGAGCAACCGCGGCACACGCTGGTCAAACAGTGGCATGGTCGTGGAGGTTCATCCCGAAGACCTCGCCGAGATAGAGCGTGGCGGCACCGCTGCCGCGGACAACGACCACACTGACGCGGCACAAGGAACAGATCCGCTCAGCATGATGCGTTTTCAAGAGCAGTTGGAAAAGAACTGCTGGCAGCAGGGCAACAGAAAGCAGACAGCCCCGGCTCAGCGCATGGCAGACTTCGTCAATGGTCATCTGAGCTACGATCTCCCTGACAGCAGCTATGCACCGGGACTTGTCAGCAGTCCGCTGCATTTCTGGATGCCGCCGTTCATTGCCCATCGTCTGCAAGAAGGTTTCAAAGCCTTTGGTCGTCAGCGTCATGGCTTCTTGACCAATGAAGCCACACTCATAGCTACAGAGACCCGCACCTCCAGTCCGGTACGTATTCTTCGCGACGATCTCACCTTGCAGCACATCCGCCTCCAAGGTCTCTTCCCCTGTGGCGAGGGAGCAGGCTATGCCGGCGGCATCGTCTCCGCCGCTATCGACGGTGAGCGATGCGCCGAGATGGCTGCGCAATACCTGCAACAATAATCAGATTAGTCTTTTATTCACAACATCCATAAAAAAAGGCCGACACAATTGTGTCGGCCTTTTTTATGGATGTTAACGCAACCTCCTTAAGCAAGGAGGCAAACGATTGATTTAACTTTCTGTCTTACTGCTTCAGCATGGCTTCCAACTCCTTTGTCTTGGGATCGTTAGCACCATAGACAGAGTAGTAGCACTGATAAAGAGGATATGCCCAGTTGGCTTTCTCACGATTCGGATCCAGCTCCTTAGCCTTGTCGAGGTAGCCCATAGACTCCTTGTAGAGTGCCAGCTGCTGAGCGCGGTCGCCATTGATGCCGGATGCCATAGCGTTCATGGAGAAACCTAAATAGGTATAGACCACGGGGTTGGTCTGATCGATGGACACAGCCTTCTTGAAAGCCTCTACGCAGCCCTTCCAATCAGGATTGGTAGCTGTGGAGTTGCGGTTCATCAGTGCTTGGCCTTTCAGAGCCCAAGCAGTGAAGTCGTTAGGATTCTTGGCAATCTTGCCCTCTACAAGAGCATCAAACTCCTTGGTCATACCCATGAGACTGTAGAAGTTGCTGAGCTGTCCGAAGATCATCTCATTGTCAGGCTCCTTCTCATACATAGCAGCCAGCTTCTGAACATAAGCCACAGAGTCAGCCTTTGTCTTCAGATTGCGCTGAGCCATAGCCAGTTTGAAAGCCTGAGCCTGCTTTGCGACAGAAGTGTCCTGAGTGGCGATGTCGGCATACTTCTCAGCGAGATCATATTTCTTTGCCTGATTAGCATACTGAGCGGTATAGTAAGCGACCTGTCCCAGGAACTGCTTCTCCTGCTCCTTTGTAGACTGGAAGAAAGGCAGGTTGTCAGAATCGAGGAATGAGCCCCAATACTTCAACACGTTGTCCTGATCGTTGAGCTGAGCATAGTAGTTGCCGGCAGTGACGAGCTGCATACGGGCATTGGCGACCAGCGGGGTCAGAGCTGCGGTGAAACGTGGCTTCACCTTGCCCTTCTCGTTGGGCTCTGCGTCATACTTGAAGCACTCCAAAGCATTCTGGGTAGCATCGTAAGCTGCCTGATAGAAACCCAGTGTGTCGTAAGGCTCCACCTTCTGCTTGGTAATCTGAGCCTGCATGTTGGCAGCCTGGATTGCATTCTCCTTGTCGAACTTCTGCAAAGCCAGACGGGTCAGATGCTCATAGGCTTTAGCTTTCTCGCCAGAGTTAGCCAGCTGACCGAGGCTGGACTTCACCAGCTCCACAGCCTTGGCATAGTCTTTCTCCTTTGTGATAGCTTTCAAGACGTCGCTATCACCGGCGAACGCAGCCGAGGCGCCCAGCACCAACATGGCTGCAATCATCATTTTCTTCATAGACGTTAAGATAAAATTATACGGTTGTTATCTATTATTACTTTTTAAGCCTGGGTCTCGGGATCGTCAGGTGTCGTCGTATCTTCTGCCGGAGCTTCAGCCGCCGGCTGCTCTCCCACTGTCGACTCGTCGAACTGCTCGTTCTTCTCAAGCATCTTCTGATGGCTTTCTTCCTCTACGGTGGCCTCCAGCTCAGAGCTCATCACCTTGCAGACACTGGCGATGATGTCGTTCTTCTTGGCGAGGTTGATCAGACGCACGCCCTGGGTAGCACGACCCATGACACGCACTTCCTTCACAGCCAGTCGGATGACGATGCCACTCTTGTTGATGATCATCAAATCGTTATCATCTGTAACATTCTTGATAGCCACCAAACGACCGGTCTTCTCTGTGACCGCCATGGTCTTGACACCCTTACCGCCACGGTTGGTCTTACGGTAGTCTTCCACCATCGAGCGCTTGCCATAGCCGTTCTCACTGACGACCATCACAGTCTCGGTCTCTGCGTCGTTGACAACGACCATACCGACCACAGCATCGTCGCCCTCATCGAGACGCATACCACGTACACCGGTAGACACACGGCCCATGCAACGCACGTCGTTCTCGTCGAAGCGGACAGCCTTACCATTGCGGTCGGCCATGATCAGTTCGTTATGTCCATTGGTCAGGCGTACGTCGACCACCTCGTCACCTTCGAGGATGTTGATGGCCTGCACACCATTGGCACGCGGACGTGAGTATTCCTTCAGAGAAGTCTTCTTGACGATACCATTCTTCGTGGCAAAGACGACATAGTGACTGTTGACGAAGTCTTCATCCTCCAAGCCACGTCCACGGAGACGCAGAGATACGTTCACTGCATCGTCGGGATCGATGTTGAGCAGATTCTGGATAGCACGTCCCTTCGACGTCTTGTCACCCTCTGGGATATCGTAGCAGTGGAGCCAGTAGCAGCGGCCCTTCTTTGTGAAGAAGAGCATCGTCTGGTGCATCGTGGCAGGATAGATATACTCTGTGAAGTCCTTCTCACGCGTATGGGCGCCCTTCGAGCCGACGCCACCACGCGCCTGCTCACGGAAGTCGCTCAGCGGCGTGCGCTTGATATAGCCGAGGTGGCTCACCGTGATCACCACAGGATCATTGGGATAGAAGTCCTCTGCGTTGAACTCATGCTCGTCGGGGATGATCTGTGTACGGCGGTCATCACCGTATTTCTCCTTCACCTCATTGAGATCGTCTTTCATCACCTTCTTGCAAAGCTCGGGATCATCGAGAATAGACTGCAAATAAGTAATCTGCTTCTCCAGTTCCTCATATTCAGCGTGCAACTGATCCATTCTCAGTCCGGTGAGCTGAGAGAGTCTCATGTCCACGATAGCCTTGCTCTGGAGATTGTCGAGGTTGAACCGTTTCTCCAAATTGGTCTGAGCCTCAGCCGGTGTCTTACTGCCCCGGATGATATGCACCACCTCGTCGATATTGTCGCAGGCAATGATCAGTCCCTCGAGGATATGAGCACGCTCCTTGGCTTTGTTCAGATCGAACTGAGTACGGCGAATCGTCACCTCATGACGGTGATCCACAAAATAGCGGATACACTCCTTCAGTGAGAGCAACTTCGGGCGAAGCTGCAGATGATCGTGCTTGCTCGGCACCAGTGCAATGCAGTTCACAGCGAAGGAGCTCTGCAGTGCCGTCATCTTGAAGAGCTTGTTGAGGATGACCTTGGCGTTGGCATCTTTCTTCACGTCGACAACGATACGCATGCCCTGACGGCCGGTCTCATCATTGACATTGGAGATACCCTCCAGCTTGCCTTCCTTCACAAGGTCAGCGATATACTCGATGAGCTGCTGCTTGTTGACACCATAAGGAATCTCCGTGACCACGATGCGGTCGTGGCTGTCATCGCTTTCGATCTCAGCCTTGGCACGCATGATGATGCGTCCCTTACCCGTCTCATATGCTTCTTTGACACCCTTGAGGCCATAGATATAAGCACCCGTGGGGAAGTCTGGAGCAGGGATATACTTCATCAGTCCCTCGGTGTCGATGTCTGGATTGTCGATGTAAGCGCAGCAGCCATTGATCACCTCGCTCAGGTTGTGAGTAGGAATGTTGGTAGCCATACCCACGGCAATACCGTTACCGCCGTTGACCAGCAGGTTGGGCACCTTGGTAGGCATCACCGAGGGCTCTTGCAGCGTATCATCGAAGTTGTTGACCATATCGACGGTATTCTTCTCGATATCGTCCATGATATGCTCACCCATCTTGGAGAGACGGCACTCGGTATAACGCATGGCAGCAGGAGAGTCGCCGTCAACACTACCGAAGTTACCCTGTCCGTCTACAAGCGGATAGCGCATGTTCCAGTCCTGGCCCATACGCACGAGGGCACCATAGACCGAGCTGTCGCCATGAGGATGGTACTTACCCAATACCTCACCCACGACACGCGCACATTTCTTGTAAGGTTTATCACTCGTGTTGCCCAGTCCAAGCATACCATAGAGGATACGCCGGTGCACCGGCTTGAATCCGTCTCTGACATCCGGAAGGGCACGGGCCACGATCACTGACATAGAATAGTCAATATAGGAGGATTTCATCTCCTCTTCTATATTGATTTTCATGATGCGGTCCTGGTCAATTGTCCGATTCTCGTCCATGTTATCTTTTTGTTGTTTAAATTCCGTTTAACGGCCTTTATTTGCGTTCTAAGCCGTTTGGATGATTTTTCAAGGTGTAAAGTTACAAGTTTTTTCCCATACGGCAAAACATTTAAAACGAAAATAAAGCATGTTTTTCTGAGGATATGCGTTTTGCCACGATTCAGTGATTCTTTTGTCCTATAATACTGATTCTTTGAACAGATACTACAATAATATAATAAGGTGTCCGTTATGAAGATATGATGAAAACAGAAAAAGGCAGTGGACTCATAGCCATTTTGCTTTGCATGTTGACAGTCGTGGTGACGGCAGCATGCACCAACGACGATGACTTTGTGACATCGTCGGCCAATCGCGTGGCCTTCTCCGCTGACACCATCCGCTTTGACACGCTTTTTGCCAATGTGCCTTCCACGACACGGTCTGTTTGGGTCTACAACCACTCCAACGAAAACATACGGTTTCAAAATGTAAGCACCGGCAAGACAGCAGGTTTCCGCGTGAATGTCGACGGCATCTACTTAGGAGCTGAGAACAACTACCAAAGCAGCGATATAGAGTTGAGAAAAGGTGACAGCCTCAGGGTGTTTGTGGAACTGACTGCTCCCCGAGCCGCATCTGATACACCCACTCTGACAGAAGACGATCTCATCTTCACCTTAGGCGACGGTGCCGCGCAGAAGATCCATCTCAATGCCTACACTTGGAATGCAATCATGGCCCGCAGCATGGAAATAAGACATGACACGACCATCAACTCTCAAGGGCGCCCGCTTGTCATCTATGGAGGCATCAAAGTGGACAGTGCTGCTACCCTGAGAATAGCAGCCGGACAGACACTCTACTTCCATGGCGATGCCCGACTGAATGTCTACGGCACACTCATCGCCCTGGGAAATGACCAGCAGCCCATCACGCTGCGGGGCGACCGACTCGACAGGATGTTTGACTACCTGCCCTACGACCGAGTGCCTGGACAGTGGCAAGGAATACACTTCCACACTTCTTCTTATGGCAACCAACTTAGCTACACCGACATCCACAGTACCTTCGACGGTATGGTCATCGACTCTTCGGATGTCAGCAAGCAGAAACTGACGGCTTCACAGATTACCATCCACAACTGCCAAGGCGCAGGGCTAAAAGTTACCAACAGTAATATCATCTTAAGCAACGCGCAGATTACCAACACATTAGGCGACTGCGTTGAAGTGGATGGTGGCACTGTGGAGATCAACAACAGCACGTTGGCGCAGTTCTATCCCTTTGACGGAAACCGCGGATATGCCCTGCACTTCAGTGCAAACCACCCACTCACGAAGCTGAATGTCACAAACTCTTTGATTACAGGTTACGCAGATGACTTGATCAGTGGCGAACGCCCAAAAGACGAGGCCAAGCCGTTCAACTTTGACTTTGAGGATTGCGTGCTGCGCACACCGAAGCCCACGACGGCAGACAGCGTATATTTCAAGAACATCATCTACGAAGATGTCAAAGACACGACGATATACGGGGAAAAGAATTTCGTGAAGATCGACGCTGACAAGCAATACTACGATTTCCACCTGAGCAAGATCTCCGCAGCCGTGGACAAGGCAAACGCGAAGACAGCCCGGCCTATCGACCGCGACGGAGTGAAAAGAGATGAACTGCCGGACATCGGTGCTTATGAATACCGAAAGGAAGGTGGCAAATAGGTTCTTGCCTTTCTAAAGACAACAAATCATTTATTCCAATAAAAGACAACAAAAAACTCAATACAACAGCAACTATGGAACACCTCAACTTCAATATCAACATCGACGTCTGCTCCAAGCAGGAGTTGACAACCGAAGAGCAACAGTTAGTAGACCGTGCCCTGCAAGCCTCTTATCACTCGTTTGCTCCATACAGCCATTTCCATGTCGGTGCAGCTGTACTCTTGGAGAATGGCATCACCGTCATCGGGGCCAACCAGGAAAATGCAGCCTTTCCGTCGGGACTCTGTGGTGAGCGCGCCTGCATCTTCTCTGCCCAATCGCAATATCCCGACCAGCCCATCCGCATCCTTGCCATTGCTGCGAGAAACGGAGAAGAGCAGACCGAAGAGCCCGTGACACCTTGCGGATCGTGTCGGCAAGTGATCCTGCAGATGGAACAGCGCTATCACAAGCCTGTGGAAATCCTGCTTTGCGGAAAAGAAAAGTATTATCGGGTCAGCAGCATCCACGATTTGCTGCCACTGTCCTTCGATCAGCTATAAATGACATAACTGTTCGATAAACTGACAAAAAACGGCCCACGAGAAGGCGTTCGTTGAAAATAAAAGAAGAGTTGGCCGGAATTTTGCGAATTTCGAGCCTTTTTCCAACACACTGATAATCAGTACGTTATAAAATATACGCTTTTTCACTCTTATCAAAGTACCTTTCTGACCGAAAATTCTCTAGAGAATTTTTGGTCAGAAAGGCGAGATGGTCATGTCATCTCACCTATTTGATCGCTAAAAACAACCGAGATGACCCAGTAAACTCACTGAGATGAGGTCTTCATCAGGCTAAAGTTGAAGAATAAGTCCACTTTTTGCTGCTTCACAAACAAAAAAGCCTGTTCGCTGCTCTCTATTTTGTGAGTTGCAGCGAACAGACTTTTGTTAACCCACATTGCAGATATATCTCATGTAACTGATTGATTCTCAGTATTGGCATTTTTTGAGGGTGGCTTTGGGTGTACCACGGATTTTATTTTTCCAAGGGGATGTGGATTGATTCCGAGCATGCGATAGAGGTTGGATAGCTTCTCTTCCGCCTCAGTGCATTGCCTCACCCGTATGGTCTCACCGTTTTCTGCTTTCAGTTCTGCAGTGACAAGCACCTGCGTGCTTGCTATGCGTATGATTTCTTCCCATCTGACATTGTCGTACTTCTTCACTTTTAACCTGTACTTGGTCACGGAGACCAGCCAGTAAGCCAGTACGGCAAGATTCAGGTGCGCTTTGATGCCTTCGTCAGATTTGTGGTAGACAGGCCTGATGTCGAGGTCACTCTTGAGGGTATGGAAGGTCTCTTCCACAGTTCTTATCACATTATAAAATCTCCAGACATTAATCTCTTCTTTCTCATCAAGGCTGGTGATCAGGACATATTTTCCATGGAACTTCTTAGCGGTGTCAACCTGCTCGCCGTTTTTCTTCCACGAGATGGATACCACCTTCTCATCCTTGCCTTCTCCCTCGTAGGTGAGGTCGATGGCGAAGCTTTTTCGGATGGCGCCGTATTTCTCGTCCAGTTTGCCGATACGCTTGTTGACGGCGTCTCTTTTCTTTGTTCCGCCCTTCTTGAGTATACCTGCCCTGACAGCCTCAAGTCCCTCTTCGTAGCATTGGCATGCCCTGTCGTACATGGAACGCTCCTTTGTGGTCTTGGCATCACTGTCCACAAGCAATGCCTTGCGATCCATGCCGTCGATTGTGACCGAACCCATTTGAAGCCGTATTTCCTGCTTCTTACAGTCTTGATGGTACACGACCTTGTTACTGGCAGCAGAGAATTTCGCATCACCGGAAGGCAACACTGTGATGTAGTCAAAATGATGGTCTGTCAGCCATTTGATGTTGTCCTTGGTGTAGAACCCGGCATCCATGACCACTATCTTTTTGGCATCGGGAGAAGTTTCTTTGGATATGGAGCCGATGACTTCCTCGAGTGTAGTTCTGTCCTGGCGGTTACCCTCGTAGATAGCTGTTCTTACAAGCAGCCCCTCTGTATTCACCACCGCGGCGAGAACAACTATCTTACAGTCGTTGCGTTTTTCTTTACTGCGGCCGAACCGGCACAGGTCAGAGTTTTCCATTCTGCCCTCAAAGTAGGCATTGGTGATGTCGAAAAGAAGTATCTTCTCCTCCAGCCGGAACATGTTGCACACGCGTTGGTGGAGCCAGTCCTCAAGCTCCCGGTGAACATCCCAAAGACGGAGGGCACTCCTATAGAGCGCGTCCTTGGTAATCTTCACCTTGCTAAACTTGAAGAGCTCCGCCAATGCAGTATTCTCCTTGAGATACCTTACTGTCTTGAGCTCCGAGTATGGATAAATGGAACGGGCGATGATCTGCATCATGGCAAGTGTCACCTGATCGCGGCTCCAACCCTTGGCGTATAGGAACTTGCTTATTTGTAGCATCTTCAGCGTGGAGTGACACAAGGCCTCCGGCCCAATCGTCCGTGCCTCGCGTTGAGTCAGACTGTCTATATGGACTGTTATCAAGTCCTTCCTCTGTTCCCTCTCGCGACGGAGTGCCTCCTCGCGCAGCACGGGGTCGTTCTCCCGGGCATAGTCGCTTTCACGGTACTTGAGGTAGAAGTCAAGGGCAGCCTGGCGGAGCTTGGGATTGTCCGTAATTACATGCTGCCCATTCTCTATCATTTCCGTAAGCAAATCGGCAAGCTCCTCGCGCTCACCTTTAGAATAGTCGTCAAGCTCACCCAGGCAAAGCACATTGCGTTTGCGTATCTTACCGCTTGAATCGCGGAAAGACTTCGTCAGACGGTAATAGCTGTACGCCAAAATGGTACCGTCATCCTGCTGCCGATATTTCTTTGCCTTGGTGATGAACATGTTGCAAAGATAATACCAAATCCCGAGAATCCCAACTCCTTGGGTGTACCACATTGAGAGGTTAAAACAAAACAGCACCGGATATTAGAGATTTTTATAGTTTTGAGGGCATTGGGGGGATCAAAACACCCTTTTTAATGAGATAGATAACCATTTTTAACTAATCAATGCCATCATCCGCTGCAATGTGGGTTAAATCTTCGGAATAGTATCTCCAAAGAAAAATATGACGTATTCGGCTTAACTTATTATTATCTGTCTTTAGCTATACAAAAGGGACATCTTGCTTGTATTCCTTCATTATGTGAATTACTTATGCAAGATGGAATGCATAAAGAAGCATTCATGTTCACATATATTGGTGCTCAGAAAAAAGAAATCTATTGTATGTGGAATCTCGCAATGTATCATTTATGTGGAGTCATAGTTCCAAAGTCGGGAAAGAGGGCAGTGGAATTATTTGAATCTATTTTGGAAATTATAAATGCAAAAGATAGCGACAAGTCTGCAATCTATTATTCTCACTATGATGGTATAAACAAAGACGAGATTTTAGAGCTAAAAGAATATACAGAACACAATCTCAAAATTGTGAAGTCTCATAGTGGCTCGTGGAAAAAATATTTTAATATTGATGTTTGTAGAAAATATCAAAAAATACTAGATATGCTAATAAAGGAACATTGTTTAGGCCCATCGTATACTGGCGAGATGTACGCAGAAAAGGTTAAGGAATTAATGAATCAAGAACTCAGTTGAGATTTTGTATACATAACATTGTAGCATTCAAATTGAGAATTGAGACATCATCTTAATAACAAATAATATATTGTTGTTCTAACAAAATGGAAGAGTATTCTGGTGAGCCTATAGCCATAGATGATCAGACACAAAAAAGGCGGCTCCCTTATTCAAGAAGTCGCTCTGCCGAACAATGCCGGCATATAGGAGATTATGTTGTAAAACAAAAAAGGGACTGCTCCCCATGAAGAGAACAGTCCCTGTAATACCACTGAGCAGCAACGCTGGGGTTATGCGACCTCAATGCGTTTTGTCTCCTTCTCAGCTTTCTGAGTGCGAGGAAGTGTGATATGAAGCACACCGTTATTAACCTTTGCCTCAATCTTATCTTTCTCCACATCCTCAGGCAGCGTCAGAGCCTGCTCGTAATTGCTGTATGAGAACTCGCGGCGCAGATAGTGCTCCTTCTTGTTCTCGTCCTTCTTTTCGTCCTTGTGCTCCATCTTGATGGTCAGATTGCCATCCTTGTCGACGTTCACCTTGAAGTCATCCTTCGTGGTGCCAGGAGCTGCAAGCTCAACTTCGTAAGCCTTGTCGTTTTCCTTGACATTGATAGCAGGTGCTGTGACGTTTACGCGCGGCATCCAACTTGTGTTCAACATGTCATCGAAATCATTGTCAAGCCAATTGTTCATGTCTCTTAAAACTGGATACATCATAAGTCAAAACCTCCTAATTATCAATTAATTCTTTATATCTCTTGAAACTCTTCCATCGTCCTTAGGTTCCTTTCGTTGCCCTCGTACGACTGCCGAACTTCACTGTCATTTATGCAATATACGTGCCCAAAGACCAAAGATGACAAATCGTGCCATCATTGTCAGCAATGCTTAAAATATTTACACTTTGCTGACAACAGTGGCAATCATACGCCTTTATTCGCTCATCTCACTTCGAGGTTATGCCATTTCGACCATCTCGGGAAGAATATGCAGTTGCAGAGCATCTTCGATTTTGAAGATGGTCTCAATGGAGAGATTTTCCCTTCCCTTTAGAACTTTGGAGATGTACCAGTGTCCTTAGGGGGGCGCAACTACATTCTTATGGGGTCGAAGCTATGTTCCCTATGTTGTAATGCAATAGAAAAAGATTGTTCACTACGCAGAGAATGATTAAAATCTACGCAGCGAACGATCGTTTGTCAGGCAGCAAAAACAAGCGTTGAAAATCTCGCTAAACTTCGGTATAGACATTGGTAGTGCCTATTTTCGTCTTTTGCAGAATAGGGTTGTCGCCCTTCGTCATGTTCTCAAGGCATTTTCTTGCAGAGTGGGCACTTAGTCCTGTAGCACGGCAGTACTCTTGCACAGTGACATACCGGTTGCCATTGGCATCTAACGACAGACAACTCTCCAGCTCGGGATTGCGCTGGCTGTAATAATGGGTGTCTATGGGATGGTTGCGACGGTCAATCTGTATACTGCGAAACTGGCTTTTCACTGCCTCACGGAACTCCTTGGTAGGACGAAAGTCTACGCCACCAAGCCAGATGTCATTGGCCGTTACGATCTCATTCTCTGTCATGGTCCGCAAGAACTGCGGCTTGATGTAGAAGCTGCCAATAGGAGTCTTTACCCGCTTGTGGTCACCAATGAGATGAGGGATGGCATACATCAGTGCCTCAAAGCATCGGGTGACATAGCCTTTAGGCAGATTCTCATACTCATGGCAGAAATCGTCAAGCTTGTCAAGTCCTATCTTCTCACGGGCATTGGAGGACACATAGAGCATCTTGTGTCCCTTGTCGTCATTAAAGTTGGACGGGTAAACCACTACATGCAGAGGGTCTGTTTTCTGTCGTGCCATTATTGATAATTTTTATGTTAATATTCTTGTCCACCTTACTCGTCGCCCATAATAAACCGATAGGCTTTACCACCGGCACTTTTGAAGTTTCTCATACCACTGACGATTTCAATAAACGAGTCGTATATGTACTTTTTCATAATTTGTTTTTTCTTTGTATCAATAATCTATATGAACACTACTTCACGACAAAAACTAAACAGCACCAATTACCTTTGGAAACTTTTCCGGTATGCACCAATCCCAAAGTAGTTGCTTTGGCACTGAGTGAAGCACAGTCCTCTTCGAAAAAGCCACTGAGAATGAGCACGCTGCCCTGCATCATCACATTGCGGAAAGCCGGCATATCCTGTAACAGGATATTGCGATTGATATTTGCCAACACAATATCGAAGACACCGGAGACATGATTCAGTACGTTGGCATCGCCCTGCAAGACTTCAATGTTGTTCACATGATTGAGCTGGGCATTGTGGCGTGCATTGTCGGCACTCCACTCATCGATGTCGTAGGCCACCACCTCCTTGGCTCCGAGTTTGGACGCTGCGATGCCGAGGATACCTGTACCACAGCCGCAGTCCAGCACCCGTTTACCAGCGAGATGCATATCCAGCAGCGAGCCGATGATCATCTGTGTAGTCTGATGAGTGCCTGTGCCAAAAGCCTGACGAGCCTGAATAGCTATGGGGATGACTCCCTCGGGAAGCTGGGGCGTCGTCTGACGTGCATCATAGATGACAATGCGGTTGTAGATGTCGATAGGATCAAAGCCTTCGTTCTCCCAAGTCTCGTTCCAGTCCTTATCCTCCACCTTCGAAAGGTCGTAAGTCACAGTGATGTCGGGCAGCGGGAAGTCGGCAAGTTGGGCATCGAGCTGCTCTTTGTCGAACAGCTCTTCCTGAACGTAACCTTTGATGCCGTCGTCGGTATCTTCAAACGACTCAAAGCCTGCATCGCCTGCGCAGTCGGCCAAAAGATCACGCGCCGTCTGTAAAAGAGAGGGCTCAGAAACAATATGAAAAGTTGCTGTAAGGTATTTCATAAATGAATGATTAAATTATACTGCAAAATTATAAAAATTAGGGAAAACTCTACTACCATATAGGGAAAAATCCCTATATTTGCATTAGAAATACGGTAATTTTGCACCGTAGATAGAAAAGAACAATATAAAAAGGAGTTTGAGATATGAAAAGGTTATTTCTTCTATTGACACTCGCCAGTGCTATGCCACTGGCAGCGTTGGCACAAGACGATGATCTTTACTTCACGCCAAGCAAGGCAGCGCCAACCACAAACGAGGCACCTGCCTACTACTGCGGAAGCAAACGCAGCGTGGACGACTACAACCGTTATGGCATCCGTAGCATGTATCAAAAGATCGGACGTGACTCTCTGGGCAACAACATGGTGAGATTCCGTCCCGGCTATGGTGTGCTGCCCGACACAACATATGTCGACACTGCCTACATTGGTCGTGCCTTGGGCGACAACGACTATACCTACACGCGACGCATGAGTCGCTGGGACGGCTTCTATGATCCTTGGTTCTATGGCTACTACGGTCCATGGCGCTGGGGCTATGCCGGTTACTACTCGCCTTGGTACTACTACAATGGCTGGTACGATCCCTGGTACTACGACTATGCCGGTTGGTATGATCCTTGGTATTATGGCTATGCCGGCTGGTACGACCCTTGGTACTATGGCTACGGTGGCTGGTACGGCTGGGGGTATCCCTACTACGGCTGGTACAACTGGGGCTGGCCCAGTGGCGGCTATGTGTATAATGGCGGACACACAGGAACGGGCAACCATTGGGGGAATGGTACACGTGGATTTTCAAGAGAAGGTTATGTCCCAGTGCATGGCGGTCGGTCCGCAAATGGAGATTTTTGGGGATATCGAGGAGGCAACAGTAGCAGCACCCCCTCAGGTCAACATAGAGGAAATGGTACTCGCGCATGGAGCAATACCAGTGATTCTAGATTCGGAGGAGCACGCACACGTAGTGAGAGTACCAATAACTTCCCTAGTTCCAGTATGTCACGTGGTTCCTTTGGCGGAGGTTCAGGCTCCTTCGGTGGTGGTTCCTTCGGTGGCGCTAGCCGTGGAGGAGGCTCGTTCGGCGGAAGCCGAGGCGGTGGTTCCTTTGGAGGAAGAAGATAAACTCTATGGGGACAACAGAAATAATTATTGTCTTAATTCAGCATAACGATGAAAAAGAAAATCTTTTTATATAGTTTGGCTCTTGCGGCTTCCATGCCAGTTGCAGCCCAAGAGACTTACGAAAATGCCAAACTCACCAGCAGCGAGTTAAACGGTACAGCCCGCTATGTTGGTATGGGCGGAGCAATGGAAGCTCTTGGAGCAGACATCTCCACAATTGCCACCAACCCAGCAGGTTTGGGACTTTTTCGCCATAGTACTATAAGTGCAAGTGGCGGAATGGTAAGCCAATACAATGGCAACAGTTTTGATGGTGCTAATAAAACCAATGCTAGCTTTGATCAAGTTGGTGGTGTATATTCTATGCGTACAGGTGCTCAAAACTATCTAAACTTTGGCTTTAATTACCATAAGGGTCGCAATTTCGACTACATTCTCAATGCTAGTGGCGACTTGAATAATGCTTCACAAAATAAGCAATCCTATTTGAAAGGAATTTTAGGTAATGAGGCCAATGGCGGTTTTGATGTAGATAAAAACAGCAATGGAACATATATCGGTTACGAGGGACCACAGAGTACCTATACAGCTCTTACTTGGAGCCAGGCTGACTACCTCTATTGGAACACAGTCATCCCAGATGCGAATGACGGAAAATTCTACTATTACGATGCCACCGGATATAATTTTAACCGGAAGCATACAGGATATATCGGGAACTATGATTTCAACATCAGCGGCAATTGCAGTGACTTCTTTTACTGGGGATTCACTTTTGGATTGAAGGATGTTCATTATCATGGATATAGTGTCTATGATGAGACTTTAGCTGATAATAAAGGTAAAGTCAGAGTCCAGGATCAGCGAGACATAACAGGAACGGGAATCGATGTATCCGGTGGATTTATCATTCGTCCTATCGAAGATTCTCCTTTCCGATTTGGTGCTTATGTTAAGACTCCTACATGGTATGATCTTACGACCAAAAACGACACCTATTTGAAGAACAACTCAACAGAAGGTGGAACTTACGATCATGGTGAGACCTATAACTCCTACGACTACAAGGTATATACGCCTTGGGTCTTTGGTGTTTCACTTGGTCACACAGTAGGAAATTACTTAGCATTGGGAGCCACCTATGAATATGAAGACTTTGGTAGCATGAAGAGCCGCATCAATGACGATGATGGATACTATGATTACTATGGTGGTTATTATGAGTCATCGCACAACGACCGTGCAATGAACAACCACACCGAAAAAGTATTAAAAGGTGTCAGTACACTGAAATTAGGTTTAGAATTCAAACCTGTTAGTAACTTTGCTTTTCGTTTGGGCTACAACTATGTAAGTAGTATGTATGACAAGAGCGGGAAGAAAGATCCATGTATTGCCTCTTTAGGAACATCTTATCAGTCTGCTACAGACTATGTGAATTGGAATGATATCAACCGATTCACATGCGGCTTTGGCTATTCAGTAAACAAAGTAAACATAGACCTGGCTTATCAGTATAGCAGTCAGAGTGGTACCTTCTATCCATTCTCTAGCCTTGAGGCAGAAGACCTTACGAATTATGCAGATGGTGTTAAAGTTACGAATTATGCAGATGGTGTTAAAGTCAAAAATAATCGTGGGCAACTGCTTATGACCATTGGCTATCGCTTCTAAGCTTCATTAACTCTATATATCATAGGGGGAAACCTACCGGTTTCCCCCTTTCTTTTGAAATTTTGTACTAAAAGAATTATCTTTTCAAAGAAAATATGTACATTTGTACTTCAGAACATTCACACTAAACAATTTTATGAGAAAAACGCTATTTTTACTATTCCTTCTTCTACAAGTCATGCTCAGCTATGGACAGAAACGGGAGTTCCGCGGTGCATGGATTCAATGCGTCAACGGACAGTTCAACGGTCTCACACCTGACGAGATGCGCAGTACGCTGACCAAGCAACTCGATGTCCTCCATGCCGACGGTGTGAACGCTATCATCTTTCAGGTGCGTGCTGAATGTGACGCACTCTATGCCAGCAAATACGAACCATGGAGTCGTTTCCTCACGGGCGTGCAGGGCAAAGCACCAAATCCCTATTGGGATCCACTGCAATGGATGATCGAGCAATGCCATAAACGAGGCATGGAATTGCACGCATGGATCAATCCTTATCGAGCCAAGACAAAGACAACGACAGCTCTGGCCTCGAATCATATTGCCATCACACATCCCGAGCGTGTGTTTACTTACGACGGACAATATATCCTCAATCCGGCACTGAAGGAGAACCGGGACTATATCTGCAAGATCGTCGATGACATCGTCAGTCGCTATGATGTAGATGGCATTCACATGGACGACTACTTCTATCCCTACCCCGCTCCCGGTCAGATCATCCCCGACCAACAACTCTACGCCAACAATCCCGGCGGCTTCCGAACCATCGGTGACTGGCGACGAGATAAAGTAAACGTCTTCGTCAAACAGCTTTGTGAGACTATCCATCAGCGTAAGCCATGGGTGAAGTTCGGTGTGTCCCCTTTCGGCATCTACCGCAACAAGAAGAGTGATCCAATGAATGGTTCTGAAACCAACGGCTTACAGAATTATGATGATCTCTACGCTGACGTGCTGCTGTGGGTGAACAATGGATGGGTGGACTACTGCGTGCCCCAACTCTATTGGCAGATTGGCCATCCGGCAGCAGACTATGCCACGCTCATCCGCTGGTGGGATAAGCACGCTGCCAACCGCCCGCTTTTCATCGGCGAGGATGTAGAACGCACCGTAAAATATCCGTCTCAAACCAATCCCAACAGCAATCAGATGCCCGACAAGCACGCACTGCATGAACAGATGCACCATGTTGATGGCACTGTACTGTGGTATGCTAAATTGGTTGCTGACAACTACGGCAACTATGGCAATGTACTACGCAATGCTTATTGGCGCAATTCTGCCTTACCTCCATCCATGCCATTCTTAGACGATAAGAGTCCCAAGAAGCCCCGCAAGGTGAAGCCAGTCTGGACAAGCGACGGTTATATTCTGTTCTGGTCAGCACCCAAAGCTAAGAAATGGGGCGACAAGACAAGCAGATATGTCGTCTATCGCTTTGGAAAAGATGAGAAGGTGAACATAGAGGATGCGTCACATATCATTGCCATCACCGGAGACACGATGTACCGCTTACCATATAATCATGGAAAGGAAAAATTCACCTACGTCGTTACGGCTCTCGACCGAGTTGGAAACGAAAGCAAAGGAAAGAAAGTTAAAATCAAACTGTAGCTTTCCCTATCAGATTGATTGACAAAGCTATAAAAATCCCCATCTTGACAGAATCAAGATGGGGATTATATTTAGTTGCACTAAATCAAATTAGTTGTTCTCAGGACGCAGCTTGCGAACAGTCTCACCAGCACGCCACATCTCCATGTCATGCATAGCCTTCAGCTCTGCATTGAGCTTCTCACGGTAGTCAGGCTTAGAGTTGCTGTCGATAGAGATCTGAGCCTCTTCGCCAGTCTTCACACTCAGATAGAGCCACTCCATCACCGGAGTGATAGCCTCGCGGAAGCGAGGAGCCCAGTCGAGTGCGCCACGCTGTGCTGTAGTAGAGCAGTTAGCATACATCCAGTCCATACCCTTCTCACCGAACAGAGGCATCAAACTCTGTGTCAGCTCCTCAACAGTCTCGTTGAAGGCCTCGGAAGGCGTGTGTCCGTGCTCACGAAGAACATTATATTGAGCCTCAAGCAGACCCTCGATAGCACCCATCAATGCACCACGCTCACCAGTCAGATCGGAAGTAGCCTCACGCTGGAAGGTTGTCTCGAACAGATAGCCAGAGCCGATACCGATACCCATAGCCAGTGTCTTCTCCTTAGCCTTGCCAGAAGCATCCTGATAAACAGCGTAAGAGCAGTTCAGACCGCGACCCTCAAGGAACATAGTACGAAGAGATGTACCAGAACCCTTAGGAGCAACCATGATTACATCGATGTCCTTTGGAGGAACAACACCCGTACGATCCTGCCAGTTGATGGCAAAACCATGAGAGTAATACAATGTCTTACCAGCAGTAAGATGTTTCTTGATTGTTGGCCAAACAGCGATCTGACCAGCGTCAGAAAGCAACATACAGATAACTGTACCCTTCTCTACGGCCTCTTCAACAGAGAACAGTGTCTTACCAGGCACCCAACCGTCGGCCTTAGCCTTCTCGTAGCTGCGGCCCTCACGCTGACCAACGATGACATTGAAGCCATTATCGCGAAGGTTACCTGCCTGACCAGGACCCTGAATACCATAACCAATGACGGCGATCGTCTCATTCTTCAGCACCTCACGTGCCTTATCCAATGTGAACTCTTTGCTTGTCACGACGTTCTCAACGACGCCGCCAAAATTCATCTCTGCCATAATTAATGTGTTTTAATTATAATGTTAGAAATCTATGACTTTCTTGGTTCTTTTATACTCCCCCTCTGTTTTCGAGCGCAAAGGTAATAATTTAAAATATAACCACCAAATATTCTTTCAGATTTTTACAAATTTAATACTACATCTTACTACTTCGCTATCCTCGGCACCTTTCTTCACGATTCTGACGAGGTATTCTTCCTCATTGCCTTCTTCCTTTGTGGCAACCTTTTCCATATAGAAGCAAAGCTCGTCACCAGCATGGCTCTCAGCCACATAGGCAATGTCGAAACGTTTCACCCGATGGTTGCGATACCAATCCAAATCGAACAAATCGAGCACATGCTCGATATATTTGATGGAATTGACGTGTCCGTTGACATCGATGTCATGGTAGTTCATCGTCACTGTTTTCATCAACATGGCATCTTTGCTGATGGCTACTCGCCCCGGCTTGGCTATCGGACAATCAAGATTCGTTTCGATATAGTCCTTGATAAGCCCACCTTGTATCTGAAGAATGTCAACCGGCTGGCGGGTGTCTGTATCGATCATCGCCCAGATGCTTCGCCCATAGCCATAGACCGTCTGATGATCCTGACTTGTGATTGCATAGTTACGACTCGTGAAGAAACGGAAAGCCGCCTCCACCCACGTGGAGATGGCTATCTTGTCGTAAGCTACCGGCATGTCGTTCATCTCCACTGCTAACCGGGAGAGTACCCATGTGCGGTGTCTCGCATTGAGGTAGCTGATGCCGTAGCCACGGCTTTCGCTGTGATAGTCTGAGGCATTGAGCAAATCATTGCTCAAACTGCTCAAGAAGAGATGGTTGCTGAAATCACAGTGGAAAGGTTCCACTGTGAAGGGATATTCACCTACCTTTGACTGCATAGCTACTCCTGACGGTTTAGAAAATCACTAACAGGCTCCTCAAAGCTGCGTGTCACGGCAATGCGGCCCGAACGTGTGTATTGAAGCAAGCAGTTGAAACCATTGAGCACCTTGAAGAGATCAGCGATGTCCTCGGTCAATCCAGTCTGCATCACCGTGGAATAGGTTGGGTTGACCTCCATCATACGGGCATCGTGACGGCGGATGGCACGCGACACCTCAGGATTGTCCAACAACACCGGCGTAGAGATCTTGAAAAGAGCAACCTCGTGGATGAACAACTCGTCATCGGTATAGAAATTGGCCTTGATGATGTCGATCTTCTTTTCCAACTGCTTGGTGATCTTCACAATCTGGTCTTCTGTAGACCAGCAAGTGATCGTGTATTTGTGAATGCCGTCAATGCTGGATGCCGAGACATTCAGGCTCTCGATATTGACTTGACGGCGTGTGAACACTGCCGTCACCTGATTGAGGATGCCGGCAATGTTTTCACTATATACTAATAAGGTATAAAACTTCTGTTCCATAAAGCGATTAAATATCCAAATGCAACTTCATCTCATCCACCGCACTTCCAGGAGTGATCATCGGTGTGACGTTCTCTTCCTCCTTGACAGCGCATTCAAGGATATACGGTCCGTCGGTGGCAAGCATCTTCTCCACTTTTGACTTCAGTTCGTCGTGAGTCAGCACCACATCATAGGGGATGTGATAAGCACTGGCCAACTCCTCGTAATGAGGATTGAGCATGTGTGTGAACGAGCGACGATGGTTGAACATCAGATCCTGCCACTGACGCACGTTGCCAAGATAGTTGTTGTTCAAGAGAATGATCTTCACCGGAGCCTGCTGCTCCATGATCGTTCCGAGTTCCTCTATGCACATTTGGAAGCCACCATCACCGGTGAACAGACAAACTTGACGGTCCGGTGCGCCAAAAGTTGCACCAATAGCGGCTGGCAGTCCAAAGCCCATCGTACCTAAGCCACCACTTGATACGACGCTGCGATGACGATGGAACTTGAAATAGCGACAGGAGAACATCTGGTTCAAACCGACATCGTTTACCAGCACGGCCTCGCCTTTGGTAGCCTCAGCAACGGCATTCACCACCTCACCCATCAGCAGTTCCTTGCCTTGTGGGTGAATAGAAGGTTCAATAACTTCCGCTTTTTCCTTTTCATACAGAGGCTTAAAAGAGTCACGCCACTCTCGGTGAACTGCCTTATTCAAGTATTTCGTGATGGCAGGAAGACTTACCTTGCAGTCACCCACCACAGCTACGTCGGTCTTCACATTCTTGTCGATCTCTGACGGATCAATATCCAGATGGATCACCTTGGCCTGCTTGGCATAGCGGTCGAGACGGCCTGTGACGCGATCAGAGAATCTCATACCGATGGCAATGAGCACGTCGCACTCCTGCTCTTTGATGTTTGGCGCATAATTGCCGTGCATTCCCAGCATACCCATATTCAGAGGGTGATCGGAAGAGAGAGCGGAAAGCCCTAACAAGGTACGTCCTGCAGGGATGTCTGCTTTCTCAAGGAATTCCACCAACTCATCCTGCGCATTGCCCAACTCTACACCATGTCCAACAAGAGCCAATGGCTTCTTGGCATTGTTGATAAGTTCAGCAGCTGCCTTGACAGCCTCTTCATCTATCTTAGGATAAGGGATATAAGAGCGGACACGATCCGTCTTTCCCGGCATCCATTTGGCTTTCTGTATCTGGGCATTACGTGGGAAGTCAAGCACGACAGGACCCGGACGGCCGCTGCGTGCGATGTAGAAAGCACGGTTCACAGCCCACGCGACATCTTCAGCACGACGGATCTGATAGCTCCATTTCGTGATTGGCTGAGCCATGCCTACCAAGTCTACTTCCTGAAAAGCATCTGTGCCCAATGAGCCTACGCCAACCTGTCCGGCGATGACCACGATAGGGATGGAATCCATCATCGCGTCAGCTACACCGGTAAGCGTATTTGTGGCACCAGGACCGGAAGTGACAATCGTCACGCCGACCTCACCACTGACACGCGCATACCCTTCGGCAGCATGAGCAGCACCCTGCTCATGTCGTACGAGGACATGATGGAACCAAGGATCTTTCTTGTGGGTGTAAGTATATAAGGCATCATACACCGGCATGATAGCACCTCCGGGATAACCGAAGATCGTGTGCACGTTCTCCTGATACAATGCCCGCATCAATATCTCTGAGCCGCTGCACTCTTCGCCGATACGCACTCCCGACCAGGGAGCCTCCGGTTCTGTCCAGGCGGCCTGTGTTGTTTGCTTTTGATTCTCGCTCATATTTTGTCTTTGTATTGTTCTCGTTTAGTCAATGATTCTCACGCCACCCTTGTCTGCAGAGCTAACGCTCTGGGCATACGCACGCAGTGCCTTGCTGACAACGCGATGACGCTTCAAAGGCTGCTGCGGACGAGCGTTGAGTTCCTCGTCGCTCAACTTCACATTAAGGCTACGGTTGGGTATGTCAATCTCGATGATATCGCCATCCTTGATCTTACCGATATTACCACCGGCAGCAGCCTCTGGTGAGATATGTCCAATGCTCAGTCCACTCGTACCGCCGGAGAAGCGGCCATCAGTGATCAGTGCGCATTCCTTACCTAAGTGACGGCTCTTGATATATGAGGTAGGATAGAGCATTTCCTGCATACCCGGACCGCCCTTAGGACCTTCGTGGGTAATCACAACGCAGTCGCCGCTCTTCACCTTGCCGCCCAAGATACCCTCACAAGCATCTTCCTGGGAGTCAAAGACTACAGCTGGGCCGGAGAAGTGCCACAGACTCTCGTCGACGCCGGCTGTCTTCACTACACAACCGTCTTGAGCAATGTTTCCGAAGAGCACTGCCAAGCCGCCATCCTTGGTATAGGCATGTTGAAGGTCGCGAATACATCCATTGCTGCGGTCAGTGTCGAGTGACGGCCACTGCGTATTCTGACTACCCATCTTGGTAGAGAACTTACGCCCGGGGGCACTATGATAGATGCGGTCAGCCTCAGGGTCAATTGTAGTACCCGTGATGTCGTATTTCTTCATGGCTTCGTCCAAGGTCATTCCATCCACACGCTTCACGTCAGGACGGATCAAACCACCTTTGTTCAACTCGTTGAGAATGCCAAGGATGCCACCGGCCCGGTTGCATTCCTGTACAGAATACTTCTGAGTATTAGGAGCCAGCTTGCAGATGCAAGGTACTTTACGGGACAACTGATCGATATCATGCATCTTGAAGTCTACCCCGCCCTCTTGAGCAACAGCTAAGAGGTGAAGCACCGTGTTGGTACTGCCGCCCATGGCAATGTCGAGTGTCATGGCATTGAGGAAAGCATCTCTTGTAGCGATGTTACGAGGCAACACACTCTCATCGCCATCCTCGTAATAAGCCAGTGCATTCTTTACGATCTGCCGAGCAGCTTGCTTGAAGAGCTCAATACGATTGACATGTGTGGCGAGAATCGTACCATTACCAGGCAGGGCAAGACCGATGGCCTCTGTCAGCGAGTTCATGGAGTTGGCTGTGAACATTCCCGAGCAGCATCCGCAGCCAGGGCAGGCACATTGCTCTATCTTTTGCAATTCGTCGTCGCTCACCTCTGTGTCAGCACCTTTAATCATTGCTGTGATCAGGTCAGCGTTCTCACCATTCCAACGTCCAGCCTCCATAGGACCACCCGAACAGAATACTGTCGGGATATTAAGGCGCATGGCAGCCATGAGCATGCCCGGTGTGACCTTGTCGCAATTGGAGATGCAGATCATGGCATCCGCCTTATGAGCGTTTACCATATACTCTACTGAGTCGGCAATGATGTCGCGGGATGGCAAAGAGTAGAGCATGCCGTCATGCCCCATGGCAATACCATCATCAATGGCGATGGTGTTGAACTCGGCAGCATAGCACCCCATGCTTTCAATCTCCTGCTTAACAATCTGACCTATATCGTGTAAATGAGTATGTCCTGGTACGAACTGGGTGAACGAGTTGACAACAGCAATGATAGGCTTACCGAACTGTTCCTTCTTCATTCCTGTAGCTACCCAAAGAGCACGGGCTCCAGCCATTCTTCTGCCTTCAGTACAGACTGCACTTCTCAATTGATGCTTCATAAATCTTATTCTTATTGGTATTTTCATGCAAAGATACAACAATTCTTGCAATCTACAACAAAAAAGTCTAATATTTTTAAGAATAGTAAGATTATAAGCGGTAAAAGCCAGAAATAAAAAAAGCTCCAAGGAGAAAAGCTGCTACTTTTTCCTTGGAGCCATAAAGGTTTTTACATCAAGAATACACGCTGATGAAAAGAGGCACGTTTACTTCAAATGCTCTTCAAACCATTGTGCGATTTGACGCAACAGGTGATTGCGGGTATTTCCACCGGAGATACCATGGTTGCGGTTGGTATAATACAACTCTTTGAAATCCTTGTCGGCCTGTACCAAAGCCTCAGCATACTCAAAGGTATTCTGCGGATGAACATTATCATCGGCTGTTCCATGACAGATGAGCAACGCTCCGTGTAGTTTATCAGCACGTGTAATAGCATTGTCGTTGTAGCCATCGGGATTCTCTTTCGGTGTGCGCATATAGCGCTCGGTGTAGATCGTATCGTAATAACGGTAACTTGTCGGAGGGGCCACTGCGACACCAGCCTTGAATACAGGGCGTCCCTCGCTCATACTCATCAGCGTACAGAAGCCACCATAAGACCAGCCCCAAATGCCAATGTTGTCTTTGTCGACATAGGATTGCTTTCCTAACCACAGTGCAGTCTCAACCTGGTCCTTGGCCTCCAAATTGCCTAAATGGAGATAAGTGCACTTCTCAAAGTCTGCGCCACGTCCACCGGTTCCACGGCCGTCCACACAGACGACAATGAAGCCTTGCTGAGCAAGATACTGGTCATAAGCTCCACCCTGTCTCATGGAACCTGCATCCCAGGAATTAATCACCTGCTGGTTGCCCGGTCCACTATATTGGAACATGATTACGGGATATTTCTTATTTGGATCAAAGTTGGCAGGTTTGATCATCCAACCATTGAGTTGAATGCCCTCGGAAGTGGTAAAAGAGAAAGTCTCCTTCTTTGTCCAACCATAGTCGCGGATCTTTTGCTTCAGCACTTGATTATCGAGGTTGGTAGCAATCACCTTACCGCTGTTGCTACAGGTACTATATATATAAGGTGTATCATAGTCGCTCCAACAGTTAACAAAATAACGAAGATCACTGGAGAAGATGGCCGAATTCCAACCCTCATTCTTGGTGAGCCGTTCTGTTTTTCCATCCTTATGGGCTACATAGATCTGCCGGTCCTGAGGATTAAGGGCTGCAGCCTGATAATAGACATCACCCGTCTTATCGTCATAGCCATAAACATCTGTAATATCAAAATTGCCATTTCCAATCTTACGCATCAACTGCCCATTGCTATTATATAGATAGAGATGCATGTAGCCATCGCGGTCGGAGGGCAACAAGATATAATTATTTCCAATGCGGGCAGCTTCTATTGCCTCCTCTTTGACATAACGGGAGATATGATCTGAGAGCAGTAACTGTGCTACCGTGCTGCGGGGATTGACACCATAAAGATTCAGTATATCCTGATGGCGGTTCATCGTATAGACAATGATCCGATTGGGATTGGAGGTAGGAAGAATGCGCGGCATATAACCATCGCTGTCCACAGGCACTTGCAGACGCTGAATACGATGGGACTGAATATCGAAACTCCAAGCGCTGACGGTTGCATTACGCTCACCAGCCTTCGGATACTTGTAAGCATACTCGCCGGGATAGACAGCGTATTCCTTATGCTCAGGATTTAAGCCCTTGAACATCTGTAGACGATACTGCTGCACCGCGCTCTCGTCGTAGCGGAGCCAGCAGAGCATTGTGCCGTCGGCATTGAATGTCAAAGCATGTGAGAAAGCAAACTCCTCTTCGTTGACCCAGTCGGGAATACCATTGATGACATGATTGAAAAGTCCGTCCTTGGTCACCTGACTCTCGCTGTTGTTGTAGAGAAGCTTGACCAAAAAGATGTTGTTATCACGGACAAACGCCACCTTGGTACCATCGGGCGACCATACCGGAGCTTGCTGAGGACCACCATCAGACAAAGGCTCCAACTTACGGGAAGCCATGGTGTAGATATAAAATACAGCTTTGTAGGAACGACGGTAGACTGGCTGAGTTTTGGTACGGATGAGCATTCGCTTGCCATCCGGCGACATGATATAGCCGTCGAAGTTGTCAATCTTAGCACCCTGTGTGTCATCTACATCAAACAACACCGCAGTTTGCTTACCAGTCTTGAAAGAATACTGTATCACCTGCTTCCCATTTTGGGAAATGCTGGCATACTGATCAGTACCCTCTAAGGGATTAATACCTGTCATGCGCTGGGCTGTAAACTCACCTGCCGTCAACGCTTTAAGATCGATGCGCTTTGCAGCCGCACCGGAAAGGGTAAAAGCCATACAAAGGAAAATAAGGAAAACGACTTTTTTCATGTTATAATATTTAATAGCTAAAGAATACGAAATGTATAGAAGTTACAAACATAGAGGACATCACATAGAGCAATAGAAATGGCATCAGCAACGCATGTTGCGAGCAAAGAGCACGACAGACTCCATCAACACCATGCAGCGTGCCACTGACCAAGCCGAAGACGATCGACATGGTGGTCAGCATGAAGCAAATACTTGGAACAATGCTCGCCGAGAAACTGCTGTCTGACAAAGTTCCTGTTACACTAAGAAGCACTGCCTGGGGCGGAACGGTCAGCAACAGTAGACAGCCGATTTGTAAAAAACCGAACGAGCATGCCGTAATCAACGCTAACTTGACACGACGAGGAAGAGCAGAGAATCCTACCTTCACGCTTTGAATGATTGTTGTCAGAAGGTTACTATCTCTCATTCCCCCAAGAGTAAAAGCACACAAGATGAGCCATAGCAAAGGGGCGGAAGCCTCACTCTCTACAAAATCGCCAAAGAACCACCTGATCCCCCGGGCACTCAGCAATGAGATAATTGATGACTGGGGCATGGCGGCAGACAATAGCCATGAAAGGAAGATGAGCAACAACTGAGCCAGAGCCAATCCTATAGAAAATCTATAAATGACTCTGCGCCAATGCCATGATCTCTGCCTATGCTTCATCGGGCTGCAAATTATCTAAATCGAGAATATGCAACTGCAAGGCACGCACTACCAGGCGAGTCGCATTGACACTGGTCCCCTTGTTGTCTGGGAAGAGTCTGCCTACCAATTCATTCTGGCGTTTCTCAAGGCTCTTGACACCAAACGGCATACCCCTCAGTGCTGTAATCTGCTCCTTGGTATATCCCAAGGCTAAGTGACGAAGGAAACGCTCGTCATACTCATCAATATCGTAATCGATCAACGCTTCCTGACGCATCAGATCATTGTTCACACTACGCTTGAACCGATCAACGATCTTCTCCAAGATCGGTTGGTTGAAGACAAGACGTTTGCCATCCATCACACTCGCCACATCACCACGGGTAAGCAATTCGCCACTCTTGAGGATAATACCATCACAGCCGGCATCCAGTGCGTCAACCCATAGCTTCTCATTGAGAATCTCTCCGGTAAAGATCAGCACCTTCACCTCAGGATGAGCCTGTTTGGTTTCCCGACAAAGCTCCACGCCCACAGTGGTCGATCCGCTAAGCCCCAAATCCAGCAAGACAAGATCCGGAAGCTGCTTAGCCATGAGTTTACGGTAGGACACCTCGTCTGGAGCCGTACCAATGATATGGGCTTCGGGAATATCGTTCTTGAATATTCCTTCTGTACCTTTCAACTCCAAAGGCACATCTTCCACAATCACTACATTAAAGTCTTTCATATGCTTGTATGATTATTTTTTATTGCAAACAGACAGCACTTTTTCATCCGACCTGGCATCACAACCTCGATCAGGGTTCCGTCTTTATGAACATGAGCACTTAAGCCACAAGCTCTTTGATTGGTTGCCTCTCCCATTTCACGCACGATCTGACGACATAGCAGGAAACGCACATCAGAAGTATAAGGCGTGAAAAGAGCACGGCAAGCCTCCTCGTCATCGTGACGCTGACTTAACAAGCATTGCATCTTGAGATAGTCACCGTCAAGAGTCTTATTTGTCACTATTGGTGTTTTCTTACCATTGACATCGGTCAGCAGATCAAAGAAATAGTCCACCATCTCGTCGTCCAGCCGGATAGGTGGAACTTGTCTCATGGCCTGCTGAGCCAGTACCACGTAGAGGTCATGATAATAATCGACAACTTCCGCTATGTCGTCAATGCTGTCCGGTGACTCTTGCACCAACTGTCTGATACGTGAGGGATAGTACATCGTCTCATGTTTAAACGCAGAAAGGCAATTGTCAAGTACACTATTGGAGACATGCAAGCGAGCTGTCTCCAAATTCAGTCTTCTAAGATCGTCTTCGGCAAATTCCAGATCGTCAGCCTGCCGGAGTTGCCCTTGCATGGCATCGAGTTCAGCCTGACGCACCGTCTGCACGATGTTTGTCAGCGTGGAGAGCTGCTCTTCACCAAGGTCAAACGAAGCGAAGTCTGCCAAATGGTCTATACCCTGGAGTTTCTGCTCATCAGAAAGATCAGACATAAGCAACTGATTCATTCGCCTAATACGATCAATGCATGACTGGTAGTCGAGTCGATGACGGTAATAGAGGAAATAATAGGCAGGAAGGATAGTCAGAAGCAACAGCACAAGTAGGATGATGGCCACCGTCTTATTGTTTTCACTCCGTTGCATCGTACGTACATAATCCGGCAGACTGCTGTCTGCACTGGCCTGACGGAATAGACGTGTATAGATGCCATTGCTTTTCTCGTAGAGCTTCCATTGATGCAATGCCAATGCCGCCACCGCAGTCTCGTTACTGACATCGAGCAAAATAGCAGTATCGCTTGGCGAGAGTACAGCCCGACAACTGTCGGCAAAGCGCAAAGCCCGTCCATACTCTCCACGGATGTTACAGTAATAAGTACTGTCGGCATAAACAGCAGCCTTACTTTCATTGGCATAGCCTCTACGTGGAACAGAAGGGACAGAGAGGGCCGGCAAGATAGTGGCAAACAACAGCAAGAGCACGGTTAGAGCACGACGGAAGCCATAAGGCAAACGGAAGAATACACGTGTGCCTTTACCAAGTTCGCTTTCCGCCCCAATAGACGCAACACTAAAGATGCGGCTCATCTTCTTGTATTTCTCGATGATGCCATTGCAGTTTTTTAATCCGAAGCCATGCCCACCAGTGTAGGTACGGTCAAAGATATGACTTAGCTTCTCTTTTGTCATACCTGGTCCATTATCCAGGATACTTATCTCAACATAGTCAGGCATACCATTGGCCTCCACTTTCACCACACCACCCTCTTTAGAAAATTTTCGCGCGTTGTCTGCAATCGTGTTGATCATAAACAAAGTGAGCGTCTTGTCAGCTTTCACCTTCAAGTCTGTCGGTTTCACCTGAAGATCAATACCTTTGATACGGAACGATGTACGGGATCTCTCGACCATGTCAAAGAGATCCTGTAAATCGAAGCCCTCGATCTTTAAACTCACATCGCCTTGCCGCATCTGTATCCATTGCGTCAGCACTGAATTGTAGTCGTTGATGCTGTCGGTGATCTCCATAAGATAGTCATAGTTGCGCTTCTTCCAATCAGCATCCCTACCCTTTTGCTGACTGTCTTGTTCTTGCTTCAACTGATGAATGACATACACCATTCGATCAATGAAAGGCAAGATGCTATTGACCAGTTGAACCTTTGCACGTGCATCAAGGTTTCTACGCTTGTATTGTCGTAAGTGCAGTTTGCCGACAGCCAGTTGTTCTTTCATCTCACTGATATTCTCATTCATGAGACGATTGCGCTCCTCATTCTGTTTTTGCCAATTTCTTAGAGGTTCCAACAACGTATCCAGCGAGAAAGCCTCATCACTTCTTCGACGTTTTGCATCGAAGACAAAGAGCAAAATAACGAAGATGAGAATCATCAGCACTACTGCTATAAGCATGACATTGAGCTGCTGGGAGGAATGATTGAGCTGGCTGGCGCGTGCCTCGAGTTGGCGATCCTGCCGAGTTCGTTCTTGTATGTCGAGATAGATATTCCTGTTTCGGTCGCTGTTGGCTTTGTCATCAACAGCAGAATAGACCAATGATAACCGCTCACGTATGGAAGCCACCAGGTCCGGAGCCTGATGCACAGCCTTGATAGACAGAGCTCGCTGAAGACAAATCAAAGCGGAACGGTAGTCATGAATATACCAATAGCATTCCGCTAAAGTGCGGTTGGCGCCTGCTACTTGATACACATCACCGTATGCCGTGAAGATTTGCAGAGCCCGTAAAGCCAGGTTGCCTGCCAAAAGAGAATCTGGCATGTCATCTGTGTTGAGATACTTAAAAGCCGGGACATTGTTGCGCATCAACAAACGACGTATGCTTGGATCCTGCAGATGCTCGCTGATAGATTGTAAAGTCTGAGCTTCCCAAAATGGCATATCGCAACGCTGAGCCAATACATATGCCTGAATCAGGTAGTCAAACTCTGACTGGGCAATATCCTGCTTGGTTCCTCCCGAGATGATACCTCCTGCACCAATATTATAACAATAATTGATGTATTGTGCGGTATCCTGCGCCAACTGATTCCAAGAACTCATGTCTTGAATAGCCTGCGCGGCTTGATGGTTCAACCCGACGTAATAATAGTATGTGGACGTAACGATCTGAAATTCACTTTGTGCGTATAGCAGTCTTTTTTGCTGATGCGGAGACAAGCGATACGACTCTTTCTGAAAGCGCTGTATGCACCGGAGTGCACGCTCATGATAGTCATAAAACTCTTTATTGTAAGATTCACGTTGACACAAACGCATCAACTGCACATCAGAGATAAGAATCTCTATCTGATTGTCAGTAAGTTGAGGTACCTGTTTCAGAAGTTTCCATGCGTCCTTATATCTCATCCTTGCGATGTCGACAAATGCCAAATGATTGTAGGCTTCCGCCGCGCCGTCACCCTGATGGTCAGCAAGTTTCAAGGCCTGTTGCGCATATGACTTCACAGAATCGAGATTGCGGTAATGCCACTCATAAGACAAATCGTTGAGACGATCCACCCGTTCTTGCTCTTTCTCTGAGCAAGAAAAAAATAGGGGCATTAAAATCAGCAATGCCCATGTCTCTAAGCAGTGTTTAGAGAATGTCTTTTTTACTGTGTTCTGCCGACAAATCATGTATACGCATCTCTCTTTGCAAAAATACAATTATTTTCTGAAAAGAAAAAGAAAATACTGAAAATTGAATCTTCACGATAAATTATTTGCTTTCTTAGCCTACTTTCTAAGTTTTTATTGCTATTTTTGCAACAACATATAAATATAGAGCATGACCGAGAGCAAAATTAGAATAAAGGATATTGCAGAGCGCGCAGGAGTGTCGGTGGGAACCGTGGACAGAGTTCTGCACAAGAGGCCCAATGTGTCACCCATCGCAAAGGAAAAGGTTGAGAAGGCTTTGAAGGAAATGAACTACCAGCCTAACATGTATGCCTCTGCATTGGCATACAACAAGACCTACACCTTTCACGTCATCATCCCACAACATGAGCAGATTGCTTATTGGGAGGAGATAGAACAGGGGGTGAAGAATGCTCAGGAGGCTCGTCGTGATTTCCATATCACAGCCGAAATCCACCATTACGAGCGCTTTAATGTCAAGTCATTCAAGGAGACGACCGAAGCCTGCCTGCAAGCCAAGCCTGACGGAGTCGTCATCGTGCCGGCCGATTTGGAAAATACGCGTGCCTTCACAGATCAGCTTCATGCGCAGAATATTCCGTTTGTCATGCTCGACTCATATATGCCTGACCTGAAGCCATTGTCGTTTTTCGGCCAGGACTCTTTTGCCAGCGGATATTTTGCGGCTCGTATGCTGATGCTCATCGCTGCTAACGAGAAACAAATCGTACTGATGAAGTTCACAAAGAACGGTCACGTCGCCAGTAAGCAGCAAGACAACCGTGAAGTGGGGTTCAGGCATTATATGCATGACCACTTCCCTGACACAAAAATCATAGAGTTCGAAGTTCCCTTAGATAGTTCGAGGAGCCTTTATGACAAGCAGATGGAGGCCTTGTTTCAAACCCATCCCGATATACACCACTGCATCACATTGGGATCTAAAGCCCATATTATGGGCGACTTCCTGTTGCGGACTAATCGGCGAGACGTACAGATTATGGGATACGATATGGTAGGCAAAAATGCCGATTGCCTCCGGCGTGGCAGCGTATCCTTTCTCATTGCCCAGCATGCTTTTCTCCAAGGATATTCATGCATTGACACGCTTTTCCAGGCTATCGTTCTTAAGAAAGAGGTCAATCCTATCAATTACTCAAGTTTCGCAAGTGAATGAGCATACGCTCAAGCTGCATTAATATTGTATAGTACGTAGAATTTATGGAACTTCGGATTTTCCTCAACAATGGCAGAGAGCAGCTCCTCGGCGTCAGC
>NZ_JAMXSP010000021.1:0-54060 GCF_025457485.1 Hallella absiana | reverse complement strand
TATCTTTTCTTGTTCCATGACCGCAAAGGTAAGCAAAAAAAATAGTTTTAGCACGCTATCATATCAAGTTCTTTGGTTAGGCAGCGGCATCCGTCCGCCACGGACAATCCCCCTTGGGCCCGGAAATCGTGTCATTGCCCTTGCGTGAATAGAATAATTCAACTAATTTTGCGCATAGAAATACATGAAGGGGTCGCAGTCATAAATAATATTAATGAGGAGTAACTGTTTCGAAGAAAAGTCCTAACTTTGCACTGCTCAACCATTGGAGGGCGCCATAAGGAAGTGGCACTGGATAAGACGGGGCTAAATGCCTCGCTTGTCCAGTGCCACTTCATTTCGTTATGTAACAACGCAAAAATTGAAGTAAAGCATGAGTAACAACCAGAAACATCCACCCAGAGACAGTATCGACTTTGGAAAAGAGAATATCCCGCGGCTGTTTGTCAAGCTGTTCATCCCCACGCTTTTAGGGTTGCTCTTCGGAGCCCTGCTCAATGTGGCCGACGGCATCTTCGTGGGCCGTGGTGTAGGCAGTGACGCTTTGGCTGCCGTGAATATAGCGGCACCTAGCTTTATTATAGGCACTGCCACAGCCCTGCTCTTTGGCAGTGGCGTGTCAGTGGTGGCGGCAGTGCACCTTTCTCATAATAAGACGAAGGCCGCCAACATCAACGTCACACAAGCCTTTACCATCTCCGTGGCACTGATGGGCATCGTCTCGTTGCTCATTGCCTGCTTCCCTTCTTCCGTAGCTCATCTCTTCGGCGGTGAAGGCCGCATCATGCCTTATGCCCGTGACTATCTCTTGGCAGTGTTTCCCGTGCCGGTGCTTACGCAAGTACTGCTCATCGGTATGTTTGTGCTTCGCCTCGACGGAGCACCAAAGTTTGCCATGGCGCCCAACATCACGACCTCGGTGCTCAACATCTTTCTCGACTGGCTGTTAAAGCTAAAATGATGTTTCTTCGAAATTCCTCCCAACAAAACTTGGAGTATTCAACATAAACTCTTAATTTTACGGCTATAAACTGAAACAGTTATGGCTATGAAGCATTATTATCCCTTAATAACCCTGTTCTTCCTGCTCCTGCTGACAGGCTGTAAGAAAGATCCGCAGGAGATCTATAGCGAAGAGAAGTCGGGAGTGGTACTCATCTGCAATGAGTTCTATTACGACATCATGCTCTTCAATGGCGAACATCTCTATTTCTCCGGTCTCGATGATGAAGGCAACTTCATCAATCTTACGGGTAATCTCTCCGACATCAAGAAGCAACCCGGCGTGCTGAATGGTACTGGATTCTTTATCGATGAGACTGGACGGATCTTGACGAACCGCCATGTGGTGGCTCCGACGGTGGACAAGGCGGCGGTGAGAAATAACGTCAATGCCATCATTGAGAACTACGCGCAATACATCCAGTCGCTTCAAGACTCGATGGACCAGCGCTACGCTGCCATACAGGAGTATGCGCAGGAAAATACCTACGAGGATGACTATGGCGAGACATATACTAACCTGAGTGACGACGAGATTACTTCTTTACAGCAGGAAGTGGCAAACCTGAAAGAACAGTATATGGAGGCGGAGAACCTGAAGAACAGTGTGAGGAGTAATATTCTGAACGACAACTTCTCCATACAGTTGCACTCCCAGTACGGTATCGCTTACGACGGCAGTAATGTCAATTCATGGGATGACTTCATGAAAACTCCCTGCACCATGCTGCGTGTTTCGGAGGATGCCAATTCCGACCTTGCTCTGTTGCAGCTCAACAGCAAAAAGACGCCCAGTGACAGCTATATCTTCACCGTGGATAAAGACTTGGCAGCCTCTGATCATCAGCTTGAGATCAACCAAACCGTTTATATGATTGGTTATAACAATGGTGTGGCACTCGCCAAGACCGACAACGGCATAAGGGCACAATTCACCAGCGGCACCATCACTCAGCAGCCTGACGGCAAGCGCGTCATGTACAGCATTCCGTCTATGCACGGGTCCAGTGGCTCGCCGGTCGTCGATGACCGTGGTCGGCTGATTGCCGTGAACTTTGCCAAGAGCTATGGCAGTGACAACTTCAATTTTGGAATACCGCTGATGCGGATCGTCACGTTCCTGCGCTAAACATGTTCCTTATCTTTTATATGAATATTCATGTGAAAGATAGAAATCGAGACAATTGGACACGAGAATCAAGGGACAGACTACATATCGATCAGAGTATATTTGGTATTGTCAGACAATAGGGCACAGTACATTACGCTTTCCCAGCATTGTTCCGCCTATATTCCGTAGGCGTGATGCCGCACACATTCTTGAACACTCGCACAAAGTTGCTGTAGTCGCCAAACCCTGATAGGTCAGCCACTTCATTGAAGTTCATCGTAAGCGTATCGGCATTCACGTATTGCCACAAAAAAACTGAGCAAGGAATACTTGCTCAGTTCTGTTGCTTTTGTGTTGATGGCTGCCAATGGTCTGGCAATAGGTTCCTATAATTCTCCAATGGAGTGTTGGGCTGCCATTTAGCCGTCTTGTCAAGGATGTCAGTGAGGTAGTCGAAGAAGTTGAGGTGGTTCATCTTGGCAGGCAATGCCAGGGTATAGAGCACGGCGGCGCGTTCGGCTCCTTTATGAGAACCGAAGAAGAGTGAGCTTCTTCTGGACATGGAGAAGTAGCGGTTCATCCGCTCGACCAGATTGTTGTCAAGGGCCGTGTCGCCTCTCTTAAAGATGTCGACTACCGCCTCCCATTCGTTGTTGAAGTAGCTGGCGGCATTGGACAGCTCGCTGTCTGGAAGCAGGTCCGTCTTTTTCAGTATTTCATCGAGCTTGTCCTTTATCTCTGCCAGTATGGCGGGGGCGTACTGTTGTCGTCATTTGAAGTTATCCTCCACCGTCCAACTGTTTTCTCCTATCTTATGTTTGTGCTCTTCGTGGTAGAGCTTGTTGATGAGACCGACCATTTTCTTTGCATCAGGTTCTGCGTCCATGCAATCAATAAACTTCCTCTTGATATGCTGCAGGCAGGCTATCCTTATTATATTGGGAAGATCTTCGCCCTGTATCTTTCTGTAGAAGCTTGCTGCGTCGCTCTGCATGGTGCCGTGATAGCCGTGGAGCTCATCGTAGATGACATCTCCGGCGCGCGAGCCGTCTCGGTAGACGACATACAGCAGTCCACTCTTCTGGCCCACAATGACCCAGAAGTAGCCTTTCTTCACTCCCTTCCCCTTGGAGTTCTTCTCCGGGACAAGTATCTTGAAGTAGGTCTCGTCCGAAGCGATGTAGTCGTCGCTGAGCACCGCCTTGCGTATGGCCTTGTAGAAGTTTCCCAACGTCTCCGCCGTCCTGCCCAACAGGAAGCCGGCTGTCGGTTTCTTGAGGTTGAAGCCCTGGTCTTCAAAATAATGGATGATCCGCTCCACTGGCATGGCATACATATAGCGCAATTGAAGAAGTCCGGCGACAAAGGACGAGGTGTAATTGGAGTTCATAAATACAGCCGGTGGGGTCTTTGGCTCAAACACCCTGCCGTCCTGCGTGAAACGGTGGAGTCTGTAGACTACTTTCTTGAAGTGCCCAGGTACATAGACGTATCTCGTACAGATCTGATAGTCCGGCGTGCCGTCTCCCTTCATCTTTTCCAGTGGACATGCCTTGAGCTTGTCGAAGGATGGATCATCCGGATAAACGTCCTTGTATTCTACCTCGCACTCCTCATGGATATCTCTCTTGGCACCGTTGTTGCCACGGGCCTTCCGGCGGATGCTCCTAGCCTCGTCAAGGACTTTCTTTTCCTCATCTGTAAGCTGCGGCTTCTCCACCTGCTGCTCATTTTCCTTGTCAAGGAGCTAGCCCATGCCCTTGATTTTGTTGTTGGCCTTCTTGAGGTCCTTCTCCTTTGCGCCTTTTTCCTCCTGCAGGGATTTGATGACGGCCGTCAGTTCGGCACCTTGGCCAACAACTCGTTAACCCGCCCTGTAAGAGCGGCTACCTGGTTGTTGGCGTTCTTCAGCTGGTCCAGCAACGACGCTATGATTTCGTCCTTTGTCATAGTACAAAGGTACTAAATTTATCTGACAATCAAGCATGTTTTGGAGATTATTTTATTGATTATTTTACTGTATATCAAACAGTTAAAAGTGCTCTAAACTTCAATCTTAAATCTCTTGCGGTATCTCGCAGACCGGAGCGAAACGCCCTGCATGATCAGAGAAAACGTCTTCCAGGGCATCCTGTAGCCCCCAGTGGCCTCGTCGAACTTGGGTATCTCGAAGGTGTCTTTCTCAAGGCGTTTCTGGTAAAGGACAAAACCGTCGGTGTCCCAGCGAAGCAGCTTGACGCTCTGATGGTTCTTGCCATAAAAGATGAAGACGCTGCCCGTAAGGGGTGACATCTTCATCTCTGAGCGCATGAGTTTGTACAGCCCGTTGATACCCTTGCGCATGTCTACCGGATGCTGGCACATGTAATACACTGTTGATTCTGAAAGTCCGAACATAGGCTGTTACTTTAATGCGTTCAACACTGCCGTGATGATGCTGGCATCGCAATGGGAAACCGACACCAAAGTTCCGCTGGATAGTTGGATCGTGATGTCCGCACGGTCGACGTCGGAATGTGGGCTGTCAGCCATAAATGGGACAAACGCTTCGCAATCCTGATGTTCGGTAGCCTTCAGGACGGCATCCCGGATGGACTTGACCGACTGACCGATGTCCTCAATGTAATGATGCATGCCGGAGACGCTGACGCGGTTTAACCGGCAATAAGCCGATAAGTTCAGCTTGGGATTCTTGATGAGAGCCTGCTTGTACCGCTCAAGGAGACTCTTGTACTTGTCTTTGCTTGCCATATTCATAATAATTTGTGCACGCAAAGGTACAGACTTTTAAGCGAGGCTGAAATACGGTAATGCCGAGACGCTTACACTGAAGCTCGCGAAAGAACTCATTCACCTTTGGGAAATTATCTGCCGAGAATATACCGTTCTGCCTGGGTTCTGAATAATGCTCAGGTTTCTCGTCAAACTTATATCCGCATCCTATTGTAACTTTTATTTCTATCATCGCTTTCTGACTGCCCATCCGTGATTTTTTTGTGTAAGTGTAATGGCCTTTCAAACTTTGTCCCATACATCCTTTCGGTGTGTCCTCCATCATTGTGCCGAGTATGTTCCCGATGTTGTCGTCTTGGGTTTTGAGTTCGGCCTCGACACATAGAATGTTGGCTTCCCGGTTTGTTGGAACGCCATCGGCATGGTCTTTAGGGGTCTCTACATGGTCGCGGTTATAATCGTATTTGAATTGCAGACTGCCGATTCCAGCGCAGTGCTTGTTGAGGTGTGCTTTCAGCAGCTCACAAATCTTCGCAATCAGTTCCGGTTTGCGATAGTAAGTGAACTTGTAGCGGATAGTACATACATGCTCCATAATTGATTCGGTTTGGTTTTACCTATATTCTACTAACGGCATAATATAGTAACGATTGCCCTAAAGTTCAATTTTTATTTCACTTGCGTCTTATTTTATTCTGTATCAAATAGATAGAAAGTAAAGAATCAGCCGTCGGAAAAAAAGTTGCCGCAGAAATTGAATTTTCTTTTCGGTGCGACTATTATATGTCTGTAATCAAAATGAATGCTATGACAGAAGAAGCCTTCAATTCTTGCGAATACAATCGAGAACATTTCCCTTGATTTTTATCAAGATTGTTTTGGAACTTTAAGATAAAAGTCCTATCTTTGCATCGTCATTCATGTTGAAGCGGTATGTGTGCCGTGGAGTGATGACCATATATGATAAGGCGTTTACTAACGCTTTGTTCTTGACACTTGGAAACTTCGCAACTTTCTTATCACTGTCGGGAATGAAGCAACGGTGGATGTCCATGGGTGTGTATACACCAGCCGGCGGTGTACCTTATTATATATAGGGTATGCCAAAGGTGCGATATACATACAGGCGTGGGCTTCTGCGTTGCTCGTTCAACAGTGATGGGCAATGCGAAGGCCTCCAAGTGTGGGACGGGTGACAGTATGAATCCCACGCTTTTTTGTATATGCTAACCAAAACAATAATAATCTTGCTGTCTTGGGATCCGACAGTGAACAAAACTTGAGGTATGGCAGATACTTGGATTCCTTTTTAGACGAATATCTTCAGCTGGGCTTTGGTTCTATGAATAAGAATGACTTTGAAGTCTGGATATTCAATATCTTGATGCATAGCCCTTCCTAACAATCGAATAACTAATTTTAAATCATACTCTATGAATAAAGTAAAATTGTTTTTGGTTATAGCAATTACCCTGTTGTCCTTATCCTCTTGTGACTCTCATAAAGATAAGGTGAAGGAAGTAACGAAACAGTTCGTAACAGCCATCAACACTAACGACAAGGCTACGATTTATGACATCTATTCAGATGCAAAGAATGCTACAGCCATCTCGCCAGTGAAAAAGATTGCTGATGGAGAGATCGAAGTAGAGAAAGACGAGAAGACCGGCAATTACATTGCTACTATCCAGAATGTGAAGCAGGAAAAGCTGGTCTTCAAGGCAGAAGGGAAAGAAGATGTAAAGCTTATCCAAACTTATGGCTTGTTTCAGCTAAAAGACTCCCTTAATGATCTGGCTATTAAGTCAGGTGTACCTGTTAAGAAACTTAGTGATCTTGAAAACAACAAGTTGATGGATCCCAAGGGTAAATATGTTAGCTTCTTGATGAAGAAATTCTCAGATGTAATCCAGGGAGGTATTACTTGGGGATCAGGAAACTATACCTGGCAAGGTGGATGGTATCCAAGTGTGTCGGCTACTCAAGCCATTACAAATGGTGGCAGTGTGCCAATTAAAGGCTCTGATTACAATGTAGTATTTACATTCTATTCACCTTCTGGAATAACAAGTGCAGAACAGAAAGAGGTAGAAGTTGGCGTTGATCTGCAGCCAGGAGAGTCTTATACCTATACTATCCTTGGATTAAATGGATTCTACAATGCTGCTTCTCAACATGATTTGAATTGGGATATCACCATAGAATATAAAAACCAGTCTCCAATTGCTTCTTTGCTCAAATATGCGAAGTTTACAGGCAATGAGTATAGTGATTTTCTGAAAGCAAGTAAGACAAAGAACACAGGCAAGGCAGGTAAGGCTAAATCTAAGAAATAATCAGCATACATTGTTATGAGTCAACAAGTAATCACTATCTCTGATCAGCAGTTAGAGAAATACCTTCATCAGCATGAAGGTTATATAGCCTCTGAAATAGAAAGGTATCATGGGAGGAATCTCTATGCTGAAGGCAACTCCAAAATAAGAAGAAGTCTTATTGGAGATATATTCTATATCCTTGATGAAGCACGGGCTCATGCAGATAAGAACCTACTTTGGTTTGACTGCGTCTATAATCGCCTTCGTCATCTCAGACGTATGCCTAAGGATTCCGCCCGTGAAGTTGTGATTTTGTTGTTGTCAAACGAGGCTGTGCTGACAGAGCAAAAAGATTTTGATTCACTATACGACTCTATTCGACAGTTTACTACTGACGCACATGTTGCAGAAGTTGGTGAAGTTGCTTGGTATGATATAACCTTGCGTTTAGGGTTGGTTCTTCATGATTACGTTATTCTCCCTGACAAGCAGCTCTATTTACATGCAGATGTGAAGACTGCTGCCAAAGGTGTAATGATGAAGAGTACAAGGGCGCGGATGGGGTATCGGATAGCCACTGCCGATTACCAAAAGCTATTTGTAGGTATGGAGAGTACTTATATAGAGGATTTCCTATGTGATTTACAACGCATATATGTCCCAAGAGACTTTGGGATGGAAATCCCTTGTCGATTTATCCGTGAAGGCAACCCAAGCCTGTCTTTGAATTGGGATAAGAATCTGTTTCTAGAATCTGTAATTGCAGAAAGATATTGAAAATAATCAATTCACATAATTAATCTCAACTAAATAGTGTATGAAAAAGAATATACTGTTTTTGATATTTTTATTATCATTAATATCAATAAACATTAGTGCTGAGGGGAAAACGTCGAAGTGGGTAAAGCTTACCCGAGACTTTCCCCAAAATTTAGAGAAGGCATTAAAGTCAGAACAAGTGGTAGAGCTTCGACTATAATGAATATAGGTGTCAACTTTACTGAGGAAGAAGGAGAGGAATCACAATATGCAATAAATACTTTTTCTTGGAGTTTCGTAGGTGATGGTTGGAGCGGCTATCAAAAACTCAGAAGTTATCCTAAGGACTTTCTTGGTTATCGGACTATACATCTCTACAAGCCACTCTACTATTCTGACGCACAGGAAAATGCAGACTTAGATGACATTGCGGTATTGGTTATCGGGTCAGAGCAGCAATTGTCTGATTTTAACGACATCTATTCAAGCTATACGCCTGAAGCTGAGAAGGCTGCAAACGATGGCAATGCCGAGGCTCAATATCTAATGGGATATTGTCTTCTGAATGGCAAAGGTATAGCACGTGACGAAGAGAGAGCCTTGGAATATCTAAAAAAGTCTAGCGACAATGGATATGCACGGGCTACAAGAGACCTAAAAGAAACTTATTTTGAAGAAGGAAAATATGATGACGCTATAGCTCTAATTCAGAAGTGTCCTGCCAGTCCATACAATACATATAGACTGGGTGAGGCATATAGGCTAAAAGGTGACATAAAAAATGCCATTGCATATCTACGCCAGGCATATGCAGAAAATTGTCAAGAAGCAGCAATATCACTATTCCACATAACTGACTCCGAAACAGAAAAAGACGAGATAGCACGTGATCTTCCGTATTATGTTGATGGCAGACTATACATTGCTGATAAATATGAGAAGAACCAAGATTATGGCAATGCGCTCAAAGTTCTTTCACCTTTTATTGGTAAAAGCGAAAAAGCATACAAAAAAATTGTAGATATAGTCATTAATTCTAATGACAGTACATATCTAAGCGAAGCTCTATACTATAGTCGCATATATAAAGATTCCGATAATTACTTGAGGCTCGCAGGGAATCCTAACTTTAATATTAAAATAGTCAAGGAACTAGCAAGCAAGTTTAAGAATGGGTCTAGCGATCAGGAATGGGCCTTTAAACTAGGTGCTGACAAAGGCATGCCTGATGTAGCTTATGAGTTGGCTAAAAGCTATTATAACAACGAGAATGGGCAGAATTATAAGGATGCAATTAGTCTGTTCAAGAATACAGCTGACAAGTATCACGACGCATATTATTATCTATATGATATGTTTAGATCTGGTAAGGGGACAACTGCAAACAAACTATCTGCCGAAACGTATCTAAAAAAAGGTGTTGCCTTGGGTAATAAAAAGTGTCTGAAAGTATTAGAAGACCGAAAAGCAGCAGCCATAGCAGAGAAAGAAAATATTCGGAAGGCAGCCCTTGAAAAGGCCGAAGCACGCAAGGAGCTTGCTAACTTTGGCGGTCAAATTCGCTATGATGCAAAAGCTAATATTGTTTATGGATACTCTGATAACACTCCTTATAACGTACGCATGCTACTAAGTGATAATAACTTATACGTCATGTACAAGGCTACCTTAGCAGGTGCTTTCATGTCGTCTGAAAGAGGCAGAAGACTAATGCAGTTGGTAGATATCGTAGGCGCAAAATTCATAGCAATTATAAGGGGTGGTAGATACACCGTGAAATTTACATGGCAGTAATTTTAATGTTAGAGAACTAACAATCAGGTATAGGGGATGTGTAAAATTTCAGACGCATCCCCTTTTATGTGTATAGAGCATGACACCAACAAAACTGGTTAGGTCCAAATTCAGGCTCAGATATTAACTGCCGACAGCGTCATTCGTTCCGACCTTGCCATCGTACAACCTAAGTCGCCGTCCACCTGTGAGATTCTCGTTTTGCTCTTCGAGAATTTGTATGACATAGTCAAGGAGCAAAGTTCCCAATATAAATTTATCTCAAAGGACTGCGCTACCTGTCTCTATTGCGGCATCATGACCGACACCATCAATTTCTCCGCCCGCAACCCGAGTGCGAGGACATTCGAAAGAGCTGCTTGTCTCATCATGTTGGGTGCCAACAATGTGTGGCTCTATAACAAGACTTACAACGAGAAGCCGGTTGACGTCTATCGTCTTCAGGCTGCCGTGGCAGCGTCGACAGAGATGGAGAATGATGCCGCCTGGTACATTGCCGACCAAGCGATGCTGCAACGGTATCACTACCACAACGGCTATCTCGAAGGTATGCCCGACAAAGCACTTAGCATCTCCGGCATCGAGCTCTCTTTTGGTGCCCGCGAGGAGAAGCCCGGCATGTTCAAGGTTGGTATCCGCTCTCCCCAGAAGTACGACTGCGTGAAAATTGCCAAGGAACTCAATCCAAAGGGAGGCGGTCACAGTTATGCTGCCAATGGTACCATATATACCGATAAAAAGGAGAATGTAGAGCAGGCGATAAGAGAAATCTTGATGCATAAAGATGACTTTGCAAACTGAATCCTTGCCAAAAAGAAGGTAAAGAATACGGTCATAAAAAAAGTTGCCGAAAAAAATGAATTTTCTTTTCGGTGCGACTATTATATGTTTGTAATCAAAATGAATAATATGACAGAAGAAACTTCCTTTCTTTGCGAGTGTATTTATCAGATCAAAGCTTCAGACGAAGTGAAAGATGAGATCAATCGCACGTTAGAGCAACTCAAGTCTAAGTACGGCATGCCGTGCATGGACGATCTTTGGATCAGCCTCGAATTGGCCACTAAAGACCTCGGCGCATCAAAATTGCTGCCAGGTAACATCATCAAGTTCTATGCTACCAAATGCTTCTTCAACATTCGCATAGAGTGCAACATAAGCTCTGTTCTCGCTTTTGAAGCTGTCCTGCGCAAGAGATTCCCGCGTATCGAGAGCATAAGAATACGACAGTTGCCATATTTATAACTCACCCTGTCAAACGTCAAAACCATTTCGCATGAAGCAAAAGAAAGATTTTTCAGGCGTCTTTGAGCAAGACGCCTTGTGCTGCCCAGATTGTATTGGCAACTGGTCCGACTTAGGACCGTTGACCAAGAGCATCTTGCAACCTAAATAGGCTCTCCTATGTCTCAATAGTCATTCTGGTCAAAATCAAGGTCCTCCTCGTCTCTACAGTTATCTGTTTGATAGTCCAACTCGGTCCATAACTCAATGTTAAAATCGCGCACCCATAATAAGTCAAAGATGGAGAAAGCCGTATATTCGAGCAGGTTATGGACTGGGTAAACAATTTGCATGTCAACGGTAAGGGGATCGTCCTTGAACCAGTCATCCCAGTTGTTGTCTTCAGGTAAAGCAGATTGTCCAAGCTTTCAGCATTATCATAACTTGCATCATAGTGCCAGCCGTCTAAGCCGCAGCCACCACCATCGTATCTCTCATTGAAGAAGCTGTCAAGGGATCCATTCAGCATATACCATATTTTCTTGCACCGTATGGTTTGTACAGGATGTATCTTGGAATAATCATAGCCCAAGAAGCATTTACCCAATACGGACAAGTCGCCTGAGATATTTGTACTTCTTAGTGCATGATAAGTTTTTAGAATTTTCTCGTGCATCGTGATTAGTTGTTGCCGCATGGCATCGTTGAACTCCGACAGCAATTGCTGATAGCCCACATTCATGACAAACTCCTTGTCAAGCATCTCCTTGCGTTCCATGAGTGGTGAAATCGGAGCAATCCCACCCACTTGGAGACGGTAAAAAACCGTTCACCGGAGGCCAAAAATGACCGAAATAGGGCTGAAAAAACGGAGTATATCCGTTCAACAGTGACAAAAACCTCCTAAAAAACGGAGCAAGCCCACCCAGCCCCGAAGTCATTTGGGACATACGGGTAAAAAACAGAAGTTTGCAAGAGAAACGGGTATTCCAACCTCCAAGGCTGGGGTGGAACGCAAGATAGGGAGGATGATACTCAAATCTCTTTTCGACAAATAAATCTTTACCATGGACACGTGCTTGCGGAATAAGAGGGCGCTAAACACACTAAACTGAAAGATATGACGTTGTAAGGATATAGAGCTCTAAACTATGGTACATATGAAAACAACCTTCAAATTTCTATTACTGTTTGCAACCATCTTGCTCGTTGGTTGTAAGAAATCACCTGAGGAGATTTTTGCTGAGCAGAAGTCGGGAGTGGTTCTTATCTGCAATGAATATTATTATGACATTACGCTTGCCAATGGCAGTCATATATACTTTACGGGACTGGATGCGGATGGTGACAATATCAACTCGTGGAGTGATTTTATGAAGAAGCCCTGCAACTTGCTCCGAACATCCAATGATGCCGATACAGACGGAAGATGTACGTTCAGCCATTCTTCAAGATTGCACCCGGCAGGGACGTGTGGAATATGGTGGATGTAGCTGTAGCGGGATTATTGTTATGGACAGTGTGGGCAGAAAAGAGCAAAACAGAATAGCTTATGTTAGGTGCAATTATTGGTGACGTGGTGGGCTCCGTGTATGAGTTCAACAACACAAAGGATTATTACTTTCATCTGCTGACACCGCGCAGCAAGTTTACCGATGACACGGTGATGACGCTCGCCGTGGCGAAATGGCTGACGGAAGATAAGACGCACAGTCACGAATACCTCGTGTAGTGTATGCGTGAGCTGGGTCTGAAATATCCTTGGGCAGGATATGGTGGCAGTTTCAAACGGTGGCTTATAGAGCGTGAGCCGAAACCATACAACAGCTGGGGCAACGGCAGCGGCATGCGGGTCAGTTCTGTGGGCTTTTATGCAAAGTGGGTCTTTTCTTCGTACAATATCTCTGCAATGGCTTCAACCTTGCCGATGCAGCTCAACTCACGTATAACAACTTCTACTTTCAGTCACAAGGAAAGGCTTTCTTGTTTAACCGTAAAAAGACCGCCGGGAGAAGTGAGAACGGTTCGGAGGTTATCATTCCTATCATCGAGCCACTGCGTTATATTCTGCATGACATTGCCGCAACACCCGAGATGGACAAGGCGGTCTTCCCTTGGATTCTGAATGGGGCCACTGACGAGAAAACAGTTCGGCGGCTGACCTCACAGGAGAACTCTAATGTGAAGGATCGTGTGATAAGGATCTGCGACGAGTGCCTTCACTGGGATATTCGCCCCAGTGGAACGTGGTGCCGCCATTCTTTCGCTACGAACCTTCGCAATGCGGGTGTTGAGATGAACTACATCTCTGAGAGCATGGGACACTCAATGCCCGATCATTCGGTGACGGAACTCTACATTGAGCATTACCCACTGGCGAAGCAGATGGAATACAATTCCCTGCTGCTGGACATCAAGAGTAATACCGAACAACGAAAGCAGAAGATTCTGAATTGTCTTGCGTCACTTTCTTTGGAAGAGCTTGAAGAGATTATGCGCGAGCGTCAGGCGCGCCTGAAGGCAGCACTGTCATTTCGTGACCGCAACTGCACTTTCTCGCTCACGCTTGACAAGCGGACGAACAGAAAGAATACCGAGGATTATCCATTGTCAGTGCGGTTTACCATTGACCGTAAGTCAATCTACCATCATGTCGGCAGAGAATACAGTCAAGCAGAATATGAGCAAATTCGCGATGCTAAGGAAGGTGATACACATTATGAGGAACGCCGACACTGGGGAGAGCTGATGGATCAGTATGAGCACTTAATAAGAGAAACGGTTAAAGGTCACGCGCTCACTTTGGATGTCATCAAGAGTAGATTAAACATTAAAGCAGATTGAGTGATAAGCAAATTGAAGTGAAGATGAACAAGGATGAACTCGACAACAAGATTGTCATATATCAGACCGAAGACGGAAAAAACCAACTTGACGTGAAGTTGGAGAATGAAACGGTGTGGCTGACACAGGCACAGATGGTACAGTTATTTGATTCCAGCAAAGCCAATGTTAGTGAGCATATCAAGCACATTTATGAGGATGGTGAATTGGCTGCCGATTCAACTGTTCGGAAATTCCGAACAGTTCAAACGGAGGGCAAGAGACAGGTCGGTCGTAATGTAACCTATTATAACCTTGACCTCATTATCTCGCTTGGTTATCGTGTAAACACGAAGAGAGGTATTCAATTCCGTCAATGGGCTACAAGCGTATTGAGGGATTATCTCATCAAAGGCTACGCTATCAACCAGCGAATCCGTGAGGAGAACTACCGGCAGATGGTACAATTGGTACGCTCGATGGCGAGGACGGTGAAGTTGCAAGACCTCAGCAAGGAGGTGCGCAACGCCCTGCTTGATGTTGTCGTGGACTACACTTTCGCCCTTGACCGTCTTGACGACTATGATTACCAGCGGCTGAGCATTCCAGAAAGTTCCACAGAGGAGAAGTTCCACGCTACATACGAAGGTGCAATGAAAGTCCTTGCGGAACTGCGAGAGAAATTTGGCGGAAGCGGACTCTTCGCCAACGAGAAGGACGACAGTTTCAAGAGTAGCATAGGCCAGATATATCAGACCTTCGGAGGTCAGGATCTTTATCCGACCGTAGAGGAGAAAGCAGCCATGCTCCTGTATCTTGTCACCAAGAACCACAGTTTCAGTGATGGCAACAAGCGTATTGCCGCTACCCTCTTTCTTTGGTTTATGAACGAGAACGGCATTCTCTATGGCGATATGCACAATAAGCGAATTGACGATGCAACCCTTGTTGCCCTTACTCTGCTCATTGCCGAAAGCCGTCCTGAGGAAAAGGATACTATGATAAAAGTTGTCGTGAACCTTATCGGACATGCCAAATAACTTGTTAAGACATCTGTCTGTAGTCTTCCCGTCAATACTGATGGGTAACGACTTGAATCATAAGTTACTTTTATTCCGCCGTGACGCAATAGAACGAAGATGAAACCGTTATTGATAATACTAGCTCGTAAAGAGTACCTCTCCGAGCACTACGTTGGTTACTCATGTATCTCACGACCATACGTTCGACATCTGTCTCAAGCAAGGGGCTCTGATTAGGCCGAAGAAAGATTACTACATAACAAAAAAAGCACCCGCAATAGGGCGCCTTTCACATAAATAATAATTGTCTCCGTTGATGCTGGTTATATAACTCTTCGAGGGGGAAGCCACCTCCAACTCTCAAAAATATAAGATAACTGGAATGGGCTTTACAAAAAGCATCAGACATGGCGAGCAAATGCTACCACATCATTGAGCTTTAACTGTCCAATCTTGATATAAAGAGTCCAATGGCGTTGTTTCTTCTTTAATATCAAATCCTAAATCTTTGAGACCAATAAAGTTAATTTTGAATTCAGAGAGAGCATTTCGTTTAACTTTGATTTCACCTTTCTCGTTTGCAATGACATTTCCATCGTCATCTGTCCAAACAGCAAAAATATCCATTATCGCATTATATCCTTCTACAGAGGCAGGTGGCAATTGATTGAACGAATAGAAAATTTCTTCATCATAAACAGGGTCTGTAGAACTTATTGTTATATGATGGTTGCGCAGTAAGCTTAAGGTTACCGAACCATATTTTGGAGGAGTAATTATATAGTGTATGCCGAAAAACGCACGCTTTACTGTTATATCCAATTTATCCGACGTCGAAGGATCAAAATTATCTATAGATGTATAATATTTATATGCTCTCGGATACCATGTGGTGTCGCTTTTCTCCTCACCCACCTTAGTCTTTCCTGTATAGATACCAGTAAGATTGGCATTCTTATCGTAAACAAACGCATTCTCCAAAGGGGTAGCATTAGTTCCATTTGATAACATTGGTTCGTAGAACTTGTTGCCATCGTGGTAAAGAGTGTCTCGGTCATTGCGGAATTCCAGGACATCGATCCTGTATTTGTGCCCCTCCTTCATTACGGCTGAAATGGGACTGTTTGCATCGAAAAGACCATAAGCGTATTTCGAATACTCTTTATCATTCAATTCCAAAATGTTAATGGCGTAGTATCGTTTGCCATCAGTATTGAAGACTCGTGTAGCCGGGTTTAATACGATCTTGCCGCCTTCGTCGTTAAGGTTAAAAGAAACCGTCTTGGTAGTCTCACCGGCAGAAATTCCAGAAGTTTCTGCTTCGTCGGTAACAGAATTGCCACATGATGCAAATGTAATACAGGCAATTAAAGAAATAAAGAAAATCGAACTTTGTTTCATAACTTTTCAGGTTGTTAATTGTTAAACAAATTGTTTTGTTTTTTTAGTTATGGCTTCAAAGTTAAATATAATTATCTGAAAAAGCAAATTATTTTTTATTTTTATTTATAAATTTTGGCGTATAGGTCATTTTGCGTGCTATTTTTTTTTGTACTATATCTCTATAGGTCAAATTCTGCAAATGACAAGACTCTGAGGAAACTTATTGTTCCTCAGAGTCTTATAAAAAATATCAACAACAAATTGTGCACTTTGTTGCGGAATCAAGGGTACAGAAAAATACAACGCAAAATGACCTATACGCCAAAAAGTATCGGTATATTCATCGACATCAACGATCTCAAACTCATTGTCCCCGAAAGGCAAGTCCAAAATCTTCTTGTACCCTTTCTTCATCTCACCCATGAACTCTTTACAGATGTGTTGGGCATGACCTTTCCCCGAAAAAGACTGGTTCGACTTGTATTCACCACACATCTTACAGTAATGTCCTTTATGCTTCTTTGCCATAACCGTTTATTTTGTCAAATACGAAATCAACTGCTCCATGCTATTTTCGATACTCTCAATAGTCGGTATATCTTTGTAGGCAAGGTCAGGTAGTTCTTTTGCATAGACGTTGCTTAACGCTGCCCATACATTATGTAGGTCACTGATGATTGGAGAATCCATGATGTCTTTGTTTTGCCATCCTTCGGGCTTGTCGAATCTCTGTTGGTCTTGCGCGAACAATTTGCTGAAGTCTGATTTGAAAGCGTTACTTTTCAGATAGTCTTGTGTCTCGGCATCATTCAAGAGAAAATGCAAATCATAGAAATGGCGTATCTTGGCTGTCAATTCCGGCATGTAGTTGTCGGCTAAGGAACAGCGAAGCAATGATACCAATTTCTCTGTCAATGTCCTACGCCTGTCGAGAACATTCACCTCGAAAGGTTGCATACCGTATTCCTCTATCAAGTTCTCGTTGCCTGTCTTTTGCAAGAACTCGGTCAAGAAGCTTTTCAGTTTACATTTCTTAAATGGATATGGATTGGCAAAGGAATTGATTTCAACAAGCAACTGTCCTGCCTTGATAGCACCTACTTGTAATGTATCAATAGCTCTTGGATAAGAATAGTATGCCTTGTGATAGTGAGATCCCTTGCTCGTAAAACCAGGCATATCCATTTCCTGCAGACCTTCCGTCATGCTTTTGGCAGTTCACTTGATCAGCATCTTCAATTGGTTGCCGCTGAGCGTCCATGCCTCAGAGATAGCAATATCTATGTCTTCTGAGAATCTACTACCGATACCATATGCTTTTGTAAGACTTGTTCCTCCTTTGAAAATGGCACGGTTATCCTTGTCGTTCGCAGCCATCAATGACAACGAGCGACAAATCCAATAGTCCTTCTCGATGAAGATGCTCTTGATGCCAAGTCCTCCATCTTCTATAGGTTGTGATGCTGCTTACAATGCGTCAGAGAACAACTCCCAGTTTTCATGTAATCTCATATGATGTTCCAGTTTCTTTTGTTTGGTAATACTTTGTCGGAGATTGGCAACTTGTAACTGGTCACTCCATTCAATGTTTTGCTGATGGTTTCCGTTTCCAGTTCCATGTTCTCGTAGATGGCACCAAGCAAAGCTCTTACATAAGGGGTGTATGCCAAGGATAGTTCTGCCAATTCTCGCTTCTGTTCCATTGAAAGAGCATTGATCGCTTTGCAAATGTTTATCACACAGTCATCAGGTGAAGTGGCAGGAATGTCCTTTATAAGGCGCAGAGCATCCAATATTCTAAGTAGTGGAATATTGCTTGATGTTATGGGGTTCTCTTGTAACAAAAAAGATATTTTCACGCCATTTCTTGTGATGGGTCTCCGATATTTATTTGTGCCGACAAGGATGGATGAACTTATCTGTGTTGTCAGACCCATAGCTGCAAATGCGGCAGTTCCTGTAATGTAACCCACAATCTTGCCATTTTGCTCCAGAAAGTCTTTTACAAGTTCAGAATCTGCAGGTTTCAGATTTCCAAAAATGGTCTTCTTCGGAATATAGTATTTCCCCTTTGCTATCTTTTGCAGCTCGCCTCGGAGCACAAGACGGTTGAGAGCTTTGGCGAGTGCCGGCTGATACCGCATCTCCACCCCAAAGTCTCTTGTTGTCAATACAACCCCAGCAGGGGTTGATGACAATTTTTCCTTTACCAGTCTTGCTATAACCATGTTTATCTTCTTTTTTCGAGTGTAAAGTTAATAAAAGTCTTGTTTTTTGCGCAATAAACTTGACTTTTATATATTTCTTTAACCATTTTCATGCTATAATCCATCCCATACCCTTCATCTCTCCTTTGTCTGATGACTTCTCTTTCCTTTTTATCCATGTCCAATCAATTGCTTCGTACTAAAAAAGTCGGCTCTTTGCAGGGTCGGCTTCAACGATATTGTCTACAAAAATAAGCATTTACTTTTGATTTGACACTATTTCGCATAGATAACTTCTTATCTATTAGGATATTTTAGAATTTATATGTGGTCTGTTAAGTCATTTATGCCTGACAAACGAATGTCTTTCCTGACATTTGTCTGACATTTGCCTATTTTACATCTGATACACGCGGCTCATGCCGTCGGGTTCCATCGGGGCGATGGGTTGGCGAAGAAGAACAAGGTAGAAGCGGGGGAAGGTCTCGACGGGCGGATGGTTGGCGATGTAGCGGTCTATCTTCTGCCGGGCCTCGTTGCGCAGGGTGTCGTCGCGGCATGGTACGAGGTGGTCTTCATTCACAAAGACGATGTGCCAGAAGGCCATGTAGCCGATGACGTAATGCTCCACGGCTGCGGCCTCATCCTTGTCGATGCCTGGGATATGAACCAAAAGGGGCTGGCGATCATTTTCGCAAATGCCCACCACGGCCCATGAGAGATTTATGTATTTGAAGTTGTTCTGCATAGTTGGGATGTTTTAGAGCCTTTTCTTTTCCTCATTACCAGCACCCGTACCTTTGTACTTTGAGTTTGTGGCGTTGAAGTTATATGTAAGCGATACACCGGCGTTTTGTGTATAGACATAAGCATCCTTTGCCATTGTGGAAACGGGATAATAACCCGTCCATCGTTCACGGAGATTGCAGAAGATGTCGTTGGCAAAGAGGGCCACGGTGAGGTTGCCGTCGAGGAAGGTCTTCTGTACTCGCGCGTTGATGTTAAACTCATGGGCATTGTGGTTAAAGCCGTAGTCGTAGCTGGTGGAATAATGCAGATAGAGCATCGCCTTCGTGGTTTTGTTAATGGTGAACCAGTTGCGGAAGTTTATCTGCCATTCTGGTTTGTTGAGTTTTGTGGCGAGGCCGTATGCCTGGGTGTCGAAGTTCTGCTGCCAATAGCTCAATGTCAGCGTGGGACTGTAGAAACCGAATTTTGGCGAGGCAGTCAGCGAAGCGTTGAAACTCTCGAACTTGTCGAAGTTGCGGTTGGTCCAGAGGGTAATCTCTGTTCCTTCCTGATACAGATAGCCAAAGTTCAGTCGCAAATCCTTGTTGTAGCCGTAGCCTGCTGTGAAGTTCAGCCATGAGTAGGTGACGTTAAGGTCGAGGTTCTGCTTGATGGTAGGACGCAACAAAGGATTTCCGCCTTCGTACTCATAGCGATTATCGTATTGCACGTTTGAGTTCAGAGCCTGATAGTTGGGGCGGCTGATGCGCTTGTTATAGCCCAGTTGGATGCCCCATTTGTTCTTTTGCCAGCCGACGGAGATATTCGGAAACAGATCGTGGTATTTGCGGCTCGGCTCTGTTTGGTACTGACCGAAGGAATAGTAGTCGGACGTGACGGCCTCGTAACGTAGTCCGCCGTTGAGACTCCAATCACCCAACTTCAATTTGTATTCGGTAAATCCCGCTACATTGCTTTCCTTGATTTCATCATTGGACGGAGCCATCACTTGCTCCACATTACTATAGATACCGTGGCTGTTGGAACGTGACATTTCCGTGCCAGCACTCAGTTCGCCTTTCCATATCGGATAGGTCAGTACCAGTTTTCCTGCCAACATGTGGTTGCGGTTCTCGTTGTGGGTAGTTACGGTGCGGTCGGCCAGTTGCAGACTATGTTCAAAGGATGCCTGGTCGCGCATGTTTTTCTCCCATATCCACGAGCCGTTGAAGTCAATGCCGAGTTTCCCGGCCTTGCCCACATAGTAGATGTTTGCCTCATGCTGTGGGCGGTCATTTATATTCATTTCAATAAATTGGTCAACTATTCCTTCGGGGGCGTTGTTTCGTGTGATGGTCTGCTGTGTCTGAGCCGTTCCTCTTCCATAGAGTGACCCGCTTAAAGTATAGGAGAAACCGATAGAATTGTCATCGTTGAAGTCGTAACTGGCTCCTATCTGTCCGCCAAGCATGGTGTACCAAAAGTTGGAGGGACAAGCTTGTACAATATTTACGTGATTACCGTTTGCCCGGATGTCAGTCGTTATTGTATTGTCCTCGGAATGGTTGTCGTTATTGATCATCATGTTTCCGAACACCTCCAAACCGCCCGTGCGATATTTTACCGTGGCATCGTCGTAGGTTGTCCATTTCTCGTTATATTTTACTTGGCTGGATGCCTCCATGCTGATGCCGTCGCCCTGACGCTTCTTCGTCTTTATGCGGATGACCGCCCCGACTTCTGCATTGTACTTGGCACCAGGCGAGGTAATGACATCCACGCTCTTGATGTCGGTGGACTTCAGCCGCTTCAGTTCGCGGGCGTTCTGTACTTTCTTGTTGTTGATGTAGATTTCAGGTGTACCTTTGGCAAAGACGGTGAAGTTGCCGTCGCCACCCTGTACCTGTGGCAGCATCGACAGCACATCGTCAGCCGTACCGACATCCTTCAGAAGCGAGTTCTGAATATCGACGGTCATGCCTCCCGTGGTCATCTTATATTGTGGACGTTCGCCCTTCACCACCACTTCACCCAACTCTTTCGTGTCGGGCTGCATCTGGATATCGCCCACATTTCCAGTCCGTGCATCGAGATACTTTGTCGTATATCCAACGCTTGTCACTTTCAGCAGACCATCTTGTATGTCGGTGCTGATGCTGAATGTTCCGTCGTCCTTGGTCACGGTTCCTGCGATGAAAGCGGAATCGGCACGGTTGACGAGTACAACATTAGCAAACGGCATCGGCTGCGCTTGCTCGTCAATTACACACCCGCTAATGCTCTGTGCGGTCGATGTTATCGCCACGAGGCATATCATTGAAAGCAATACAATCCTTTTCATATATTTTCAATGTTTTGATTATAACCTTAATTTTTGTGAATTCAAATAGCAAGTGCAAATTTACGAAAAAGTTTTCGTAAATTTGCACTTGCTATTTGAATTCGTAGGCTGCTATTCCATGTATAATGGAAAATAGTCAATTCCCATTCGAATCCTTTGTTAAGGAATTAGCATGGAAACGAGGCATCATTAAAAACTACATAGATTGAATATGAAATGGCTGCATGTTTTATCCGCCTTTCTATTGTTGCTCTTCAACCATCATGCGTCAGCTACTAATGTTGTGGACAGTATATCTGACTCACTGTCAACGCAGCACTTGGGTGAAGTGCTGGTGTTGGCTAAAAGTGTGTATAGAGAAAATAACCATATCAACATCCTTCCCAGCAATCGTCAGAAAAGACATTCGGATACTGGATATGCCTTACTTCGGAACTTGATGATTCCGGGGATAGACATTGAAGACGATGGTGTCATCAAGGCTAAAGGCTCAGTAGCAGGTGTTTATATCAATGGGCAGCCGGCAGAAGTCCGTGACATACAGAATATTCATCCTGTTGATGTCGTGCGCATAGAGTATTACGACATGCCTGACGGAAAATACAGCAAAGATGTTTCGGCAATAAATTTTGTACTTCGTCAATACAAATCCGGTGGATATGTTCAGCTGTCTGGTGAGCAGGCTGTAAACATCAACAAGGGCAGCTACAATATAACTTCATCTGTTAGTAAAGGGAAGAATGCGTATTCTTTTTTTACAGGTTATGAATATTATTCAATCGATGATAATTCATTCCAAACAGATGAGAAATATAATTTCGCTGACTTTCAGATTGACCGGTATTCATCTTTTGTGCAACAAGATAAGAAACGTACCGGTTATGCCCAATTTCAGTTTTCTCACCAAACCGATAAGAGCTATTGGATCGGTAAGTTCACCTTTGTCGGCATCAAGAATCCGGGGAATATAACTTATGGTGACGTTTCTATAAGTCCCTGCCAGACTAATGCCTTCATGTCAAATGCCGCAGACAAATCCTATTCACCGAAAGTAGACCTGAATGCCAATATTCCCGCGGGTAAGAATGGAAACCTCTCTTTAGGTATACATGCCAGGCACCTTAATAATGATAATAACTATTCCTATGAGGAATCGGCATATCATTATACCATCAAATGCAATGAGAATGTCAATTCTTTCAACACCGGAGCCATTTATACTTTGAAATATAAGAAGAGCTCTTTTACGGCAGAAATGTTTGATTACTACACGCATTACAATACAGATTACATTTATGATGTAACTCAGAACAAACGCCTTTGGAAAAACGAAGCACTGGCCTTCGTCAGCGGTAAATTTCCTATCAACAACAATATCTATTTTTCAAGCAGGTTGGGGGTTGACTATTACCAGTATCATTTAACCGGCAGTAAACAGTTCCGGCAACTTACTCCAAGAGTGAATCTAAAGGCAAGCTATCAGCTTCACAACAGCGCATTGCAATGGTCTTTCATGTACGTAAATTCAAATTATGACATGGCAACCATCAACAACACGCCTGTATCCGTCAATCAATACCTGATTCGGCAAGGAAATCCTAATATCAGAAAGTCTCATGACATAGAAAACTCCATTTATTATTCCTGGCAATATAAAATTCTCAATATGGCAGCCATCATGCAGTATAGCTATTCGCATAATCCAGTAAGCTATAGCTATGAAAGAGAAGGCAGAACCATTATCCAGACGTTTGCTAACGATGGACATAATCAGGATTTGCTTGCAATGCTTGCAGCGAGCATTCGCTTGCCGAATTCATTTAGCATCAGCAGCAGCCTTTCTTACCAGAAAACAGATATATCATTGTCAGAACATTGGTCACACAACAACTTTACAGCAAACATAAGGTTGCAATGGCTCAATAAAAGCTGGAGTTTTATGAGCGGTATCAACTTTGCCAAGTCAGAGCTTAACAAGTATTCGCTGGAGGTAGTGAAACAGCCGTTCAACTATAATTTCAAAGTTTCATATAGTAAAGATAATTTATTAATCAGCTTCAATGCATTTGCACCATTCTATAATCGTCACATTAGAAAAGAAATACTTTCCAAGTATTATGAAGAGCAGCGTGATATATTAAATCACAGACTTTATAATTATTATAACCTGTCGATTGCATATACTTTTAATTTTGGAAAACGCATTCCATTTACTCAAAAGAACATTGATGAAAGAGTTGATAGTTCCATATTACATAGTAATTAAAATGATATTTGGAATAGAATTGCCTTAATGCCCTTAGATAGCTTTTGCTGTTGCGATATTTGACATACTCTCACCCCTGAAAGGATGAGAGTATGTCAAGAATGAGAAAATTGAATCCAATGAGAAAACAAAAATAAGGAAAAGTGCCAAAACAATATTTTTTAAATAGTTTTGGAACTTTTGAAGCAAAATACTAGTATTTTTGTAATGTGAATTGAAAGGTAATAGTATGGCACAGGCAACTTACAAGAATTTGACCAAGGACTATCGCAACATGAATCTTATGTCGGCAGTCGGGGTTGCATTGTCCTCCTGGAGAAAAAACTTCGGGGCTAACGAATTTGGCGAATTCGATGATAGCCACAAGCAACTTTCAATTAATGCAGTTGCAAAGGCGATTGGCGAGCGGTACGAGGGGGTATATCGGCTTGAACATGGCGGAGGAACTTCAACAGTTCTTGTGAAGTATCTTCTGTTCATCAAGCAGCACGACCCGAAGTTTGACCTTGAAGCAAGGATCAAGGAAATCATGGGGGACAAATATCCGAAATATTAGATAAACATAGGGTGCCACGCCAGTCCCGTGGTGTTCCTCAGAACGAGTCTGAGGTAACAACCGAGGCTGCCGTAACTCTTTTTTAGCATGGCTATAATTAGTGTTCACTGAATATATACAACTTGCTGATATTCAGAAAATAGCAGCGTTTTTATTTGGTGATTTAACATTTAATTGGTAGCTTTGTAGTGTTAAAGAAAACAGAAGATGAAGTATACGTCGCAGAATAAAAACAGACAATTGACGCTGGATATCTTCAGGTCGTCGCTTGACAGCCTGGACAAGTCCAACCGTTGGGTCATACTGGGCGATACTCTTCCCTGGGCCGAACTGGAGAAGGTCTACAACTCTAAACTGCACAACAAGGATAAGGGTGCAGGCAACAAGCCAGCCCGGATGATTATTGCCGCGATGATCATCAAGCACAAGATGAACCTCTCTGATGAGGAGACCATCAAGATTATCCAGGAGAACCCATACATGCAATATATGTGCGGTCTCTCGGAGTTGACCGACCAACCTATTTTCGATCCCTCGCTGTTCGTCACAGTCCGCAAGCGCATCACTGATGAGGAGATAAACGAAATGACTGTCCGTCTGCTTGAAGAGCAGAAAAGGCGCAAGGCCGAAGCGGAGCAGCGCAATGGCAAGGACGACGATGGGGATGCTGGGGCAAAGGGTGACAGTGGAACTACCAAGGAAGAGTGTAAGGAAAACGGCGCGGAGGAAGATCCTTTCGCCAAGGAGTTTACAGACTCGAAGGGCAGACGCCACAAAGGAGTGCTGAAGATGGACGCTACTTGTGCCAATGCAGAGGTACGCTACCCTGTAGATGTCGACATCATCCATGACGGCTGTAAGGTCGTGGACAGATATATACATAGCATTTGTAAGGCACTGAATATTAGTGACCGGCGCACGTCTTACAAGGATGCCCGCAGAGCCTATCTCATACTTGTGAAGATGAAAAAGAAAGGCTGCAGGCTTGTCCGTCTGACCAAGTCCTACATGCTTAGTTGCCTGGACAAGGAACTCAAACAGATTGTCGAGCTTTTTGTCAACTACACGGGCAGCAAGGCTCTTCTCGCAAAACATGAGCAGCATACACTCAATGCCACCTTCGACATGTACGTCCAGCAACTTGATATGCTCACGAATAGTATGCATACTTGCGCTAACCGCATCATCAGCATCTTTCAGCCTCACATACGGCCCATCGTACGTGGCAAGGCAAAGGCAAAAGTCGAGTTCGGTGCCAAGATTGGCGTAAGCATTTATGAGGGTTACACGTTCGTCGATCATCATAGTTGGGACGCATATAACGAAAGCTCCGACTTGGAACTCCACACTCGTATGTTTGAGCAGCGCTTCGGTTGCCTTCCGGCGACCATCCTCGCTGACATGATATATATGAACAGGAATAACAGGGAATACTTGAAAGTCAATGAGATAAAGACTTACAGCAAGCCTCTCGGCAGGCCTCCTAAAGAGCCAAGGCCATCCGAATATTACGACAATATGGCCAAGGCCATTGGGGACAGAAACGAAGTCGAATGCTCCTTCGGCACCGGCAAGAGAATCTACAGAGCCGACAACATACGAGCCAAGCTTCCCAATACAGCAGAATGCTGGACGGGAATGTGCTATTTCGTCAAGAACGTGATGAAGTTCCTTAGGGAACTTTGTCTTTGTCTCTTTGAGAAATTCGATTTCTGGCTTCATTTTCTTCTGTGTGGGTATAAGCGGGGCTTTGAATTTTTTAGACCCGTGTGGAGCGAAATATTAATTCAGTGAACACTAATTACCTTCTAATGCCACTTCCTCTGTTGATACCGAATTGTTGTTCGAGATTGAGGGAACTCTTTACAGCAATCGGAGCATATTGTCTATTTACAAACTCCCAGATAGTTGTTCGACCCTCTTCAAGCCTCTCATAGTCTTCTTGCGTTATGCCTATGTACGTAGTATGGTCAGGGATAGTATGGATCTGTACATACGGCCTTCCATTGCCCCATCTGTATCCCGTGAAAGATGGTCTCTCATCATATTCACTTCGTTCTGGAATGCCCTCAGACTCAATAAGAGCTTGGAATGCGCCCGGCAACAGATTAGCCCTATAATCAAATGCCGTAATCATGTTTTAACAAGATTCTGATAATCAGCATACTCCTTACTAAACTTATCGTATAGTTCTTTATTGGTATTGTAAACCTTTAAAATCTCACTTTGTTGTTTTTTCAACTCTGCTATTTCAGTTTCTAATTTTAGTTTCTTTTCCTGTAGGCTATCTATTTCCTGCTTGGTCTTTGCTGTTTGTATTTCATCTACTTTTTTCAGTATTCTTGGCGACAATAGAAGAGCGGCCAGCTGCTCCGCAGTTGCATATCCGTCATTATAGTCTTCAATCTGCTCTTTAGTAAGAACGACACCATTCAGCCACTCTCCATTAACAGCTGCAAAAACTGCCATTGCATAAATAAGTTTTTTCATACGATAAGGTTTAAATGATAATCTGCCGCAAAGATAACACCCATCTGTTCTCCCTATGCGGACACGTCCAATTATTTTCGAAAAATACACAATAGATGGATGCGTCCGCATAGGACGCTGTATGTACACGCTGTGGTAAAACTGTTCTTGAAAGCAATTGGGCAAATTATGACAATGGGCCAATAACAGACCTCCCAGAGGAGTTTAACGACAAGTTTGACAAGCAAGGCACCAAAACTCATATTAATATTAAGGACTCTCGTCACAGCTACTGCATAAGAATCACCGATGTAGAACAGAAACGTTCTCTTGTGCAGCGTAATGTCATGCTCGGTGGTTTCATTCAAACGGACTACAGTGAGATTAAGGTAAAAGACGCTATCGGTTCACTGTGGTGCGACGGTAACGATTCTTACAAGCCTCTTCTTACTACTTTAGGCATTTTGTTCAGCAGATGCCTTGCCTTCTATTTAGGTAAAGAAGCGAGTGACATAGACTTCCTCATAACACCTAACGACCACCTATGCATATATGATACTAATCCTGGTGGATCCGGCTATTCCAATAAGCTCGCAAGCATACCTGAGTTGGAACATATAATAGATATGTCTATTACCAAGCTTAACGATGCTAAAAGCAAAGATGAGCTCCTTGATAAGTTTACGCTAAAATATATTGATGAACTTGACATTGAGGGTGCTAAGAAATGGCTTAAAGCTGAGATAGAGTGCAGAAAATCATTCTCTAAAGTCGTTAGACAGCATTATCCTGATGCGGTCAAAGCTACTATTGAGGATATTATTAGTGATTGCAAGACTGCCAGATCCAAAACATTGTTTGTCAACTCGAACTTCTCTATATGGAATTATGACGAGACAGATACCAATACCTTCAAGAATCGCATTCTCGAAATACGAAAGAACGGAGCCAACTTCAACGTTGTTGGAGATTGCCAGTCTATTCCATTGCCAATTTATTACATTCTTCAGTCCATAAAGGATTGGTCTGGGAACATCTGTAATGCTTCCGTGGAATTAGGAGATGGTCTCTATCCTGTAGCTATCATTGATAATCACGTATATCTCAGTGATAAGATTGAAGCTTTGGCAATGAACGGTTCATGGGCAGCAGACTCACTGTATTGTGTCATGGGTATTGAACCTAAGATAAATTCTCAGCCAATAGACATCTATCCAAAACAAGATAAGACGATGACAATGGTAACCCATACCAGGAGCAAAGCACATTATGAGCGATGAACTCGCCAATTTACTTCTGAATTGTTCCGACGATGCGAAAGCAATTGTCGCCCAGTTCACCGACTATTGTCTCACTCACTCGAAAGAGAAGTTAAAAGTATCTTATCAAGATGAGCATCTTAAGTCTTATCTTGGCATGGTGGTCACTCTACAGTTCATTAAGTCATTCATCGAACCCATAAAGCGCAACTTCACGCTTGATTTCATTCTAGAGCAGTATTTCGAGAATAGTTACAAGAGTGGAATAGCCGTAAACTATAGCGAATATGGCGTTCGTGACAAGAAGCTTGATAAACTTGCAGCCGACTGGGTTGTTGAAAACGGTTATTCTGCAACTGTTGATATAGACACAAAGTTCCCGAAAGACTTACCTCATTGGCGAGTGTTAAAAATCACCTGCGGAGACGAAACGTTAGAGATCTATCCTAATGGTGGAATAATTAATGAATGGTTCATAGATACCGATGAAGCTCGCAAGCAAAGTAAATTCTACAGAGAAGACAATACGTCTGTTGGCGAGTCTATACCAATTCAAAAATCGAAAGACGTGATGTACGATATAAAGCTGGTAAAGTAAGACTGTGCATGGAGGGCTTTTTGTTTACATCTATATAGGATAGGCACTTCAAGATGGTTTGCCATCACGATGGTAACTCATCGAGCTAAAGAAATTAATTCTACTTTATGGTGGGAGGTTGAATAAAATTCTGTAAATTGCAATAAGTATGGTAATAAAGAAAAGTCAATTATACAGCACGTTGTTGGGCAGCTACAACGACCTGCGGGGCAGAATGGATGCCTCGCAGTATAAGGACTATGTGCTTATGGTGCTGTCCCTCAAATATCATAGCGATGAGATATATGACAGATGTTTCTCTAATTTCTGGATAATGCTGGTATCTTCATGCTCATCAGTTCATTCTGTTATATGTGCAGTATTTCCGTCTTGCCTTCAGAAATCCTTCTCGATACCAAATTTCAAATCGTTAAATAATGCTAACTGCTTTATCTCCGCCACATCTTTGGCGTGTTTTATATGATTTCATGTAATAGCGTGAAATTCAATGTAATAGATGAAAAAGAGGATTTTAATCTGAATTTCACGCGAATTTCACGGAAGGTATGAAAAAAGGAGTTACGTTATCGTAACTCCTTGATTTTCAGTGTAGCGGGGGTGGGCCACGATCCCACGACCTCCGGATTATGAATAGCTTCTGGTGATTTTTCTTGAAATTTAATTTCTGATTTATTTGCTTGTTTATCAGAAAGTTGGTATATTTGTGGCATTAAACGATATTTCATGATATGCGTGTTCGTTAAGGGGTGCGTGTTCGCTTAGTGTTCGTCACTTTTGGGGTCCGTTATTCCTTATGAAGCCATGTCCTCACAATCTAAATAATGACCACAATGCCTTCCAACTTAAAGACATCCTATGGTAACCACATTGAGCGGAACTGCACCGTATCAATTACTCTTGACAAGCGCACTTCACGAAAGGACGTGAAGGTATATCCATTGTCAATCCGTTTCACTATCAGTCGCAAAAGGTGGTATCATCATGTGGGTGGCAGCTATTCAGAGAAGGAGTTCTCTGAGATATGCAACGTACAAACCAGCCGCTCCCCGAAATTTGAGATCAAACGTCAATGGATTACAATGCTTGGCGAGTATGGCGACATGCTGGCGCGACTGAATGTTGGACATGAACTTTCATTGGAACTTATAAAAAATGCAATTACGGGCATTGGGCTCGTCTCAAATGTCAACTTTCTGACGGTATGGCAGGACGTTATTGATAATCTGAAGAAGGAGGACCGTTATGGCACCGCTGAGAGTTACCAGTGTGGCTTAAATTCATTCAAGAAGATTCTTGGCGAAGAAAACATCACTGGATTCAAAATTGACAAACCACTGCTCATGGAATGGAATGAGGGCATGATGAATGGTGTGAAGCGCGGCAAGAAACGCATTGGAAAGATTTCGGATACCACAAGAGGTATCTATCTTCGGGTATGCCGTGTGATTTGGAATGAATGCATCAGACGTGGCTACATGCTGAATATGGAATATCCGTTTTCCAACAAGCATGGCAGAGACACCATATCCATACCGAGGGGAGCAACACGAAGGGGTGAGTTTCTCAATGTCGACAAGATGACCCAGCTCTACGACTTGTTTGTGGAGAAGGACTATCCTGAACAGTGGCCGTGCGATGTCACGCCTAATGTCCATTACTCCCTTGGACTGTTTTTGGCTCAATATCTCTGCAATGGCTTCAATCTTGCAGACGAGGCCTTCCTGACGTATGATGACTATTACTATTCCACTGGTGGTAAGGCTTTCCGCTTTTGGCGGAAGAAGACAACAGAACGCAGCGAGGATGGAGCAGAGGTCATCATACCTATTATTGAACCGCTACAGAACATCATCGATGATATTGGTGCGAAGCCTGAGAAAGGTGCACGGGTGTTCCCCGACATCCTCAAGGGAGCGGAGACGGCAGAAGACCGACATCGCCGTATTCAGCAAGAAAACCAGAATGTACGCAAACGGCTCCACATGATATGCAAGGACATTTTGGGTTGGGAAGAACGCATCTCCGGCACTTGGGCACGTCATTCCTTTGCCACCAATCTTCGTAATGCCGGAGTTGACATGCAGTATATATCTGAAAGCATGGGGCATTCAACGCAGAAGACAGTCACCCAACTGTATCTTGCGTCCTATCCTCTTCACAAGCAGTTTGAATATAACAAACGTCTGCTCCGGCTGGAGGATGAGCCAACTATAGATGACATTACAAACATGACGAAGGAGCAGATGCAGGCACTATTGATAAAAATGATGAGCAACAAATAGATCTCTTTGAAAGAATATCCGTATTTTTGTACTATAAAAAAGATAATTATGACCATCGACGACATACAAAAATTGATAGACAAGGACGAGTCCGTCACACTGGAACTCAAGAAGACCACCGGAGAGCTGAAAGATGCAATGCATACGGCATGTGCTTTTCTCAACACTGATGGCGGTTGGCTGATTTTTGGTGTAACTCCCACATCACGCAGAATTCTTGGTCAGGACGTTAACGACAACACACAGCGTGAGATTTCGCAAGCGCTGAGTGGTCTTGAACCGGCTGTAGAGGTGAAGATTAACTACTTCGATGTGCCCGACAGCGACGGGAAGAAATTGATAGCCATCTATTTCGATGCTTTCGTCTGGGGTCATGAGCCCTATACTTATGCCGGCAAACCGTACTACAGGGTGGAAAGTACGACAAAGCAAATGCCGCGTGAGTTGTTTGAGGAACGGTTACGCGCCCATCATCCAGACTTCTATGCGTGGGAGCGTAGAGAGTCTGACGGGTTAGGCATTGCAGACCTCAACGAAGACCGCATTCGCGGAGCTTTGCGCTTGGGTGCTGAGGGTGGCCGTGTTCCGGACTCTGTTCTCACAGAGCCGCTGAAGAGTGTCCTTGGCAAACTTCAGTTGCTTTCTTCTGACGATCAGCCTAACAATGCTGCAGCAATGCTTTTCACGAAGAACGAAAAAGGGTATTATCCTCAGTTCACCATTCAGATGGCAAGGTTCAGAGGAATGGACAAGAACGAATTCTTAGACAACCAACGGGCATACGGCAATTTCTTCGACCTGTTAGATGCAGGCATGGCGTTTTGCTTCAAGCATCTGTCGTTGAGTGGAAAGATAACAGGCATTCGGCGCGAGGAACACTTGGAGGTTCCTGTGGCTGCGTTGCGAGAAGCATTGATCAATGCGCTTTGCCACCGTCATTGGGAGGAGTACAATGCCTTTGTCGGTATCGCAATCTATGATGACCGTGTAGAGGTTCTCAATCCAGGAGCACTTCCCCACGGAATGACTCCAGAGAATATCAAAGACCCTCATGGCTCTTTCCCCTATAATCCCATCATTGCCAACGTGCTGTTCAAGACCACTTTCCTTGAGAGTTGGGGCTCCGGCATACATCGGATCGTTGATGCCTGCCAGACTCAGGGACTACCAAGTCCGGTGTGGTCGGTAGACAAGGGTATGGTCACTGTGACGTTTCAACGACCCGACTACGACTCAACTACGAACCAAGTTAAGGGCAAAAGGGATCCAAGTAAGATCCAAGTACGATCCAACTATGGTCCAAGCACCCCTCAAGTACCCCCTAAGCACCCCTCAAGTACCCCCCAAGTACCCCCCAAGTACCATCCAAGCACCCCTCAAGTTCAGTTATTGATAGATAAGATGAAGAGTGGATACATGTCTACAAATGATATTATGGAGTCTTGTGGCCTTAAGGATAGAAAATATTTCAGAGAAAGTTACATTGTGCCTGGCCTCATTGGTCACGCCATAGAACGCAAATACCCCAACGAGCCCAACCATCCAAGACAGATGTATCGGCTCACCAAACAGGCGCTGGAATGGAAAAAATCTCATGAGGATTAAAGCCAATACGCCTAAAGGTGGCTACTGGCCACCTTTAGACGCATAACCTTGTCTTAATATCAGTTTGGAAATGCAAGAAAAGCTCAATACGGAGGAACTTCTCCTGAAGTTAGAACGATTAAGCCGGGAGAATGAGAGGCTGAAAGGCATCCTCTTAGCACATGGTATTAGTTATGAACAAAATTCTTTGCCGAAAGACGAAAAGGTCTGTACAGTACTCCCTAATGCTGGCAATCATGTTTTACTGAGTAAAGAGCAAATTCTGCAGCAACGGAAGGATTTGTTCCGAAGTCTGTTTAAAGGCCGTGAAGATGTGTTTGCGCTTAGGTGGGAAAGTCGGGATAGGAGCAAATCCGGTTACATGCCAGCATGTTCCAACCGTTGGACTCCTCTTTGTGATAGGAAGAAAAACAAATGCGCCAGTTGCTCAAACCGTCAATTCGTTTCTTTGGGTGACGCCGAGATTGAAAAGCACTTGCGTGGCATGGATGAGTGGGGAAAACCTTTCACTATTGGAATCTATGCCATTCTGACCGATGATACTTGTAATTTCCTTTGTACTGATTTTGACGACAAGAGCTGCGAGCATGGCTATCAGAAAGACGTGCTGGCCTTTGTTGGTGTATGCAAAGACTGGAGCATACCTTATTCTATTGAACGCTCACGTTCGGGTAATGGTGCTCATGTGTGGATATTGTTTGAACAATCAGTATTGGCGAGTAGGGCAAGACGACTGGGCAATGCCATCCTTACAGAGGCCATGAACCGTGACGGGCAGATTTCATTCAAGTCCTATGACCGCTTCTTCCCCAATCAGGATCATTTACCCGAGGGCGGCTTTGGTAATCTTGTTGCCCTGCCATTGCAAGGGTTGCCGAGGAAAAAAGGCAACAGCGTCTTCGTTGATGACCATTTTGAGCAATACCCTGACCAATGGGAATATCTGCGCACGGTCAAGAAACTATCGGCGGACAGCTTGGAGACGTTATTGAAATTGCATGCTAGTCAGTCTGACTTTGGCGAATTATCGAAGACCAGCGAGGCCAAGCCTTGGGAGACACCAGTGGCAATGAATGTAACCAAAGATGATTTGCCAGCAGAGATAAGCGTCGTGGAGTCCAATATGCTATATATACCCACCAATGGTTTGTCATCGAAAGTTATCAACCACTTGAAGCGTATTGCGTCCTTCAAGAACCCGGAGTTTGGTGCCAAACTCGGCATGCATCTGTCCACCTATAATGTTCCGCGGATCATATCGTGTGCCGATGTCTCTGATGAATGGCTTGCCCTGCCCCGTGGATGTGAGGAGGCATTGATCGAATTCTTCGAAGAGAATTCAGTCAGCATAAAGATAGAGGATAAAACTAACCATGGACATGCGATAGATGTTTCATTCAGTGGCACACTACGACCTGAGCAGGAGGCAGCTGTCAGCCAACTGATGTCCTACGACAACGGCATCTTGTCGGGAACAACAGCTTTTGGCAAGACAGTTGCAGCCATCGGCCTGATAGCCCGACGGAAAGTCAATACGCTTATACTTGTACACAACAAAGCGTTGGCAAAGCAATGGCAGACTAAATTTTGTGAGTTCATGACCATTAACTATACGTTGCCAGAGGCTCCTAAGAAACGGGGGCGAAAGAAGGAACAGCCGCTCGTCGGACTGCTGAGTTCAGACGAAAATACGCTGAACGGCAATATCGACATTGCTCTTCTACAATCCTGTGTTTCTGACAATGAGGTCAAGCCATTCGTGCGGAATTATGGCATGGTGATTGTTGATGAGTGCCACCATGTGTCAGCCTCCAACTTTGAGCAGGTGCTAAAGTATGCTAATGCACAATATGTGTATGGGCTGACGGCAACGCCCATGCGCAAGGACGGTCACCAGCCCATCATCTTTATGCAGTGCGGTCCGATACGGTTCACTGAAGACGCAGCGGCACAGATGTCAAAGCAGAAATTCAGCCGATGGCTCATTCCCCGTTTCACTACTTATAGGCAACTCGGTGAGGACAAACTGAGCTATAACCAGATATTACATGAACTGACAGACGACAAGCAACGGAACCAACAGATAATAAGCGATGTTGCAAATGTCTTGAAAGAAGGACGCACACCAATTATTATAAGCGTACTCGTAGAACATGTGTCATTATTAGCTGAACTTATCAAACCTTTGTGTAAGCACGTCATCGTCCTTACCGGTTCTACGTCTGCTAAAGAGAAGAAAGATATTGAGTTACAGTTAAAGGCAGTGTCGCCTGCAGAGTCGATGGTAATTGTGGCTTCGTTGAAATACATTTCAGAAGGTTTTGACCTTCCACGACTCGACACACTGTTCCTTGCCCAACCTGTCTCATATAAAGGCCTCGTCGCCCAGTACACTGGCCGTTTGCATCGTGACTATGAAGGCAAGACAGAAGTGCGTGTATATGATTATATTGACATTCGCCAACCAATGTGCGAGACTATGTATAAGCGCCGACTGCGAGGATATGCTGCCGTGGGGTATAAGGTCCGGCCTCGTCAAACAAATCCGGAAGCCCCATCTGACATGATTTATGATGGAGGCTCGTTCGAGACTGCGTTTCTCGCCGACATATCCAATGCCAGACATTCGATAGTTATTGCCTGTCCCATGATTAGAATCTACCGCAATCCTGTTATCATACAGAAGCTCATGGAACAGCAGACCAACGGGGTGAGCATTTATGTCCATATCAAGAGGGAAGGATATGACGAAGAGAGGTACAAGGAAGTGGGCGGAACCTATTCTGTCAACGATACGCAGACTATCCAATGTGCCATCATAGACAAATCCATTTGCTGGTATGGTGATGTCAATTTTCTTGGCTATCACTCCGCTGATAACACTGTTATGAGAATAGCTGATGCGAAGGTGGCAGGTGAGCTGTTGGATATGATGAGCAACAAATAAAGATTAATATGATGGACAACCATGAACTCGACAACAAGATTGTCATATATCAGACAGAAGATGGCAGAACTCAGCTTGATGTGAAGTTGGAGAATGAGACCGTGTGGCTGACACAAGCACAGTTAGTACAGTTATTTGATTCCAGCAAAGCCAATGTCAGTGAGCATATCAAGCATATTTATGAAGATGACGAATTGGACGCTGACTCAACAGTTCGGAAATTCCGAACTGTTCAAACTGAGGGCAAGAGGCAGGTTGGTCGTAATGTAACCTATTACAACTTTGACCTTATTGGGCATAATAGCATTCTCACAGACTCACATATATGATAATGTGAGTCTGTGAGAATATGACTTTTACTTCGTTCTCGCTATCTCCGCCTTGTGTTCTTCAAGAAACAGTTTCAAGATGGCGTTGAAGAGGTGCTTGACAGGAACAGGCTTGCCACGTTTAAGGTTGAGCATCTCAATCTTGTTGCAGATGTCAGCGTCCAGCCACACCTGCTTCTCTTTTGGCTTCTTCGCTTTCGACGCGGCTGCTGTCTGCCATAGCTGCTCAAGACTGCCAGTTTGAAAGTTTGAGTCATCGGTGGCAGGCTGTCGCACTGGCGATGGAACAGGTTCCTTCTTGGTGCTCTGCATCGTGGATTCAACTTTCTTGCCTTTCTTTTTGGCAGCAGGCTCCGACTTGTGCTTGGACTCAGACTTTATTCGCGAAACGGCGGCATCTGCTTTCGTAGGCTTTCTTGCCTGCTCAGTCACAGGAATCACATTACTTTTACCTTCTTTCTTGTCCCACTTCTTCATTCTTTCGATGAAGTTATCCATATCGGTATTGTCAAAGTTTCCCGATACCTCATTGAAGTTTGTCTTTGTTGACATGATAAGTTATGTTTCTTTGGTTTGTACTATAGTTACTATCTCTTACATTGACAAGCCGCCCTTGAAGCGACGCTCGTCATCGATGTCGTCCCAGCGGCTTCGTCGGCCGCCAACCTCAAACTCACGGTTGAAGCCGTTCCCGGTATTGTGTGACAGTGCACTCATCAGTTTAAGAATCAACTGGGCATGCCGACCAGCAAACGCTGAGATCTTGTTCGGCACATCATCCTTACTTGCATAGCTCGGGAATACACCGACGCTGTCATATTGGAGGTTCCTCACGATGGCATTTGCTTCGTCACGGACAACATGCTCCTTGAACAGACGCACCTTTGCCTCGTTGAACTCCGCCTCGTTGCCTTCGAGTCTGTTCATCAGCCGGCTCTCCTGCTCTGTGAGGTCGTAATGAATGGTGCTGCCGTTGCTGTCGAATGCAAGGTGCCACAATCCGTTCATCCGCTTATAGCATCTTACGCTTCCTTCCGGCGACTCCAAAGCCAGACCTCCCTCCTTGACATACGCATCGGCCAACAGTCGACGGTAGGACTCATAAATCTCCTTATAGAAGTAGAACACGGCGAGTCGGATAGCGATGTCGTCATGAGCCTCCGTCGGTGCCTTGCAATACCATTCTGTCTGGTTATCGGTGATGGCATGGTCGTATGTCTTACCGTCCAGCTCCATGCGGACAATGTTCTTGCCATTCCCGGAGCAAGCCCTTGCCTTGAACATGGGCAGATAAATGTCCAGTGTACTGTCAGGACGGTAGATTGTAGCCTTGACTGTTTCCTTGGGCATCTCGTTTTCTTTGCTAGTATATGCCTGGCTACTATTGTTGAATGATGGTTTTGTGGCAGTGCGGTCTTGACTTATCCCTGTGTCAGATGCACTCGTCTCTTTGACTCTATCCGAGTCTGAACCATAGGTTCCAGCGTATGAGTGTCTGTTGCTCCACTGGTCAGCCCATTTTGGAATGTTACTTTGCTCAACTCCCCTATTTGACCATGTCGTCAACTTGACATTGTCTGCAAGGGTAGCCTTTGGAGACGATTCCACTTTCTCCGCATGCTTGGTCTTCTTTCGAGTAGTTTTCGCCTCCTGTGCAGCCTTCCACTCCATGATGCCTATGATGTCAGCGAGTTTCATCACCTCACTGCCGTTGAGCGCCACCTTGTTATTATGGTCAACAATGCCATAGCCGCGGACAATGCCGTTCTTGTCCTTCTGAAAGTGGACTGCTATGCCGAACTTGCCACGCAGCTCGTCAATGAGCCATTGCATCTGATACTGCTCCAGCTTGGAGAGCGGCTTGCCCTTGGCATCGGTCAGTTTCTTGATTTCGGGAAGTATCTTGACCTTCTTGCGTTTCATCAGTTCCTTCTTGGTCTGGGCACGTTCTTTCTCTTTGCCTTCCGATTCCATCTTTTGGTCATCAGCACTATAAGGAGTCTGCTTCAGACTCAGCTCTCTGTACTTGATGATGATGGCCTTCAAGCGTTTGGCGGTCTCCTCCCGTCGCGCTATGTCACGCTTGTCAGCCTTCACCTCGGCAATCCTTGCGTCAATGTCACTGCGCCGGACTCTGATGGCCTCGACACCGCCATGATAGAACGACAGTACACTGTTGTTCTCCTTTGACTCGCCTGTCTTGTAGTGGAACCCACGGGCAATGTTCATCAGCTGTCCCTCGGTCGTAAAGCTGTACTCAAACATCCGTCCGATGTCGTTTTGCTGGTCCTCTTTGACAACGCGGTTGAGCGCGGCAATGAATCTGTGGTAGTCATAGTGGTCGGAAATCAGACGGCCTTTGGCCGTCACCCTTGTCGTGAGAATGTGGACGTGGTTGTTCTCCGTGTCATGGTGGAAGTAGATGAAATACGGCTGCTTGCCCATGCCATACTCTCGCATCACGGCATGTGCGATGCCGACAAGCTGCTCTTTGTTCTTCTCCTGTCCTTTGCAGGAAAGGGCGAGGTGCACCTGCCATTGTGTTGACCTCGTGTTGCCGTAGGTCTGCGACCGGCACTGCAGATACCGCTCCACTTCTTTGCTGCAGTCAATGCCCACGCCATGAAGTGTGTGCAGGGTATGCAGAAAGTTGCCGTCGATATTGGCATGCCCGGCAAGCTCGGCCACTCCTGCCAATACTTTCTTCTCGTTGTATGCCGCTCCGGGGAATACACCGCCGTGAACGGGGTCTATCTTCTTTATGATCATAACTTCATTCTATTTTGTATTGACCGCACTGTGGTCATTGGATGACCGAAGCTTGGTCATGTGATGACCACGGCCTGGTCATAGAGTGACCACAGCCTGGTCAGACTATGATTGCTTGTTGGTAAAATGTTCTCTCACCTTTTTCCAGATGTTGGCGTTGACAGTGCGGTTGGCGTTCAGCGCCTTTCGGATGTCCTCCAAAGCATCTGCCACCCTGCGGGTAATCGGCGACGGACTGGAAATCGACTGGGCATTGACATGGTGCGCCAGCTGGTTGATGTTATTGCCGATATGGTTCAGCTCCTTGTTCTGGCTCATGTAATCCTCGTGGATGGTTGCCAGCAACCTTGAAGCCTCTTCCCCTAAAGGTGTAAAACTATTTTCTGTGCCGTCATAGCCAGTGCTGCCACTCTCACCACTAAAGTCACAGTGATAAAGTGAGTAGCGGAACATGTCGCTCATGTTGCCGTCAAAGTGCTTGTTGGCCGTTGCTTTCGCCAGGCTCTTCACCGTGGAGTCCACACGGAACTGTATGTACTCCGATTTGTTTTGTGTATTATTCTTCATGGTATCATCAGGTTTGGTTTATATACAAAGTGAAAAAGTAAGCGAGTTTCGAGCGCACTGACTCCCATCCCCTCGTGGGTGGGCAAGTTGCCGTTGTAGTGACAAACGGCATAACTTGCCCCGTCAACTTCCAAAAAGTCTCCATCGATTTAGTGATAAAGTGATACGCCATAGTCCTTACAGATTTTGAAGAAGGTGGCAATCTTAATGCTACCGTTACCCTTCTGTAGATTGTCAAATTTTCGGTCAGTCTCACGTCGGTCGTACTTCTCATTCTGACTGCTGCACAAGTGAAAGAATTGTCTGCCACTCTCACCGAGGCTGGCGAGGGCAAAGCCCACCTTTATCCAACTGTCATAGGTGGAGGTGAGGTCGATTCCCCTCTCTGCGATCACCTTGCAGCATTGTGATACTTGTCCGATAATATTACTTCCACTATTGACGGATATGTCAGCAACAAAGGAGGTTTTCGGACGTTCAATGACCTTCACCTTATTATATACGAGCGCATGCTCATTGACGTATGGATGGTCGTCGAGGCTCTTGGTTCTGAGTCGGCAGATGTCTGAGCAGTTGCGGTCGAGGGTGATGCCCATCTGTGAGAAGTCATCAGCCAACTGCAGGAAATGACCTTTGTGGCACGACGGATACTTGATGGGGATGAGCAGGAACAGTCCCTTGCCGCTGACGCTCAGACCGGCGTAGGCAATCTGCTGTATCGCAGTCAACTGCCATTTCAGTTGCTCCCAGTCTTTGATGTTCGAATTGTCCTGCCCGTCGATGTCAAGACAGATGAAGCCTGAGTGCTCTTTGAGATTCTTGCCGCTGCGTGTCGGCTCAAACATTCCGCTGATGGTGGCGCATAGCAGTTGCCGTTTGAGGGCGGAGCGTACTACCTTGTCCTCCGTGGCACGGATTTTTGTTATCTCCTCGCGACAGTCCCCGCCGAAAAGAAATTCTGAAAGCAGCTGTCTCTTGCCCACATTGTCGTAGGCGTTGTTATAAACCGAGATGGTCTTGTCGAATATGGATCTGTTCATTTTGGTGTTCTTTGATTGTTATCGATGAGGTTACACTCACATTCCTTGTAGGTGCTATTGTTTACTGGTTCTTCGGTGGTGTGTAACTGTAACCATGTAACCATGGCCGTCGAAAGTTCCTTCATTCCAAACGCATAGCCACGTGAGGTTACGGGGTTACAGTTTACGCTGTTGTTAATTGTCTTGCTCATAGGCTGTTGTAGAGCTTTTAGGTGTAACCACGGTATCACTGACCAATCCTTCAGATGTGGAAATTGGCTTATTGACTTTAGGCAGGTACTTGTACAGTTGCTCGCGAGTCATGCCACAGCCTTCAGCGAACTTCGTCTTGTTCGTGATGGGATGGAAGCGGTGAAGCGTGCGGATGGCATCGCCAAGGGTAATCTGCCGTGGGGCATCCTGGGCTTGCATCATCCCGTGCACTTTCTCCGCCCATCCCTCAAAGACATGCATACACCGGATAGAGTACGCTACCGCCTCGGCTGTGATGACAGGCTGACAAGGCATGTTGTTGACAAAGTGGTCGCCCATTTCCGCCTTAGGCACATTGCCGAAGAACTCAATCTCATCACCATGCAGCAGCGTTGCCAATGCCGCCCACTTTTCAAGGTAGATGAACAGCTTGTCGCGCACCTCGTCCATGTAGACATCGTTTCCCTCGCACTTCTTCATCCTTATCTCACGGAAGTAGTCGTTGAGCAGCAGCTGCGCCTCGTCATCAAAGGTGAATGTCATCGGCGCGATGTTGTGGTACTTCACGATGAGCTGCTCCCAGTAGTCAAGCACCGTTTGATTGATACCCACTAACGAACGCTCCAGTGTGATCCTTATCTCGGGTGCGACAAAAAGCCAACGATAGTTGAAACCGCTGTTGATCATCTGCTCCTTACCCAGTATGGACGGCAGGATGCCCGGCTGTATGCTCCCTACAACCGTCAGATACGGCTTGGGGATGATCAGCGGCTCGTCGCCAGCGCGGATGATAGAGATATGCTCGTTGGTGAAGATTGAGAGGAAGTCGGGTATGCCGCCGCTGCCATTGCTGTAACGTCCTCCCAAATCCTCGATGAAGCCCACAAGCTCATCACGGCGTGCGAACAGTCCGTGTGGGTTCCATGCCAGCATCTTGTTGATGGCCTCGGGTGTCGGATTGGAGACATAGAGAATCTGCGGATTGGGAATGTTTGCCGTGTCCTTCAGTTCCATGCATCGCTGTTTCTCCTCCTTGTAGGCAAGGTGCATCTGCATGCTGATATTTTCCAAGGGCTTTACCAACAGGCTCACTGGTTGTGTCTTGTTGCTTCCCGGTGGAGCCACGTGGCATACGTTGACGTTGAGCATGTTGGTGTACTTGCCATCATAGACTCGCACCTTTGTTCCCACTGCTCCTGCAACCACGGCGAACATCGTCGAGATGACGATGTCCTCTGAGCAGTCCATCACCTGCGCGATGATGTCGGCAATCTCCGACACCTCCGCCATCAGATAGTCTGTCGGCAGTTCATGAACGGGCTTGTCCATGAGTGCCTCTGGACGGATAACGACATCGTTGACATGGGCTTTTGCTTGTTCCATGGTCTTTAAGTATTAAGGTTAGTAGCTCCATCGGCTTTGGCTGACGCAGCGAGTTTCAGTGCCAGGTCAGCGTCCAGAATGATTTTACGCCCCACCTGCGTGATGGCACCGTCAATGACGCCGCTGCGCTTGATTCGGTTGGCCGTGGGGACACTGCACCCGAAGGTCTCAGCGATACCCTTGATGCCGTAAACAAGACGGCGTGGCTTTGCCGATTCCTTATCTGAGGATGCTTTGTTGCCTTGCCCATCGAGCAGGGACAGGTTACTTACAAGGAAAGCGAGTTGCTCTCCGGTCATCATGCAGACGGGAGTCTGCAATAAGGTCTCAAAAGAAAAAACTGTGTTCATTGTACTAGATGTTAATGGTTTGATTTCGCTGCAAAGGTAATATGCTTTTTTCGGCTTCTTGGTACAACGAAAATCACTTTAATTTTTTGTACCAACGATTAGAATGTCATTGAGCCTCTATACGTAAAATTATGGCAATAAAAAAAGCAACGGAGTCTCTATGAGTCCATTGCTTTTTCCTCTTATATAAATGGTGCATAGTCAGTTGTCAAGAATTGCCGACATTACAGTTGAGGAAGACCTCCTTCCATTCCTCTATCGTCTTCTTCGCTTTCCTCATACTGCTTTTATCCTCATTCAGAATGCCGGGCATACTGTTGATTTCGCTATAGCGTCTTTGCGCTTTCTGATAGGTGTAGTCTTTCCCGAATCTCCTGTTGATGGCGTCGACAAAAGTGGAGAAAGGATAATGCTTTCTTATACAGCATGACCGCTCAAGGGCGATGAGCAGATAGGCCATTGAGATGGACTCGTCATGCTCTTTGGTGAATTGCTCTATAGCCAACATGATTTCTCCATGCGTGTCGTCTTTCAGCAAATCTTCCAATGACACTATATCCTTCTTCAGCCCATGGTTGTCCTCGGCATAGCGCAGTGCGTTGGCCACTTCTTTCCACAAGTCGTCACTGTCCGTCTCGTCCATTACCTCCTTCCATGAGCTCTTGTCATTAATGCCAATGGCAGTAGAGGAAGTTACGAAATTGCTGATGATGCCGCTGAATATTCCGAGACCCGGATAACCGGCCTCGCCTGTCAGCAGTATGGACGGCATCAACTTTGCTACTTTCTGCAGTCCCTTGTCCTTGAGAATGTAATAGTAGGCGAAGATTGCCGTCTCGTCCTTTTCTTCACGGACTATCTTCCTCAGGTTGTCGAACATCGTTGGGATGTTTACGCCTAACGCAATGTACAGGAACATTATGCAGTTGTTCATGGCTGTCATGTATTCTTCCTTCTCCTCTTCTGTTTCGAACATAAAGGACAAAGTCTCGATTAACGATTGCCGCATCATCGGTGGAATGCTGTTTTTCAGCTTATCGTATTCCTCCATGTCCAGATAAATCCCATCGAAAGGCTCCTCTTTCTCATCTGTTACTGATACGTCTCCGTCATAACTGACAGCAACAGTTCTACCATTAATGACACACTCCTTGGCAAGGTCGTCATAGTCTTTGACAAAGTATGTGCCTTCTATGTCCTCACCATTACCATCTCCGAAAAAGACACGGAAGGCAGTTTCAAGCATCAATCTGCAGTCTTGTGGAATACACCGCCACATCAAGGCGCACAACTTCTCCATTCCCGGTGCTCCTCCTTCCAAAAAGGTACCCTCTATTTGCTTTACGAAGGCAGCATACTCCTTCTTCCTCCCTGCCATTTCCGCAGTCACAAATGCTATGGCTTCATCTCTCTTTTGTCTGATGGCTTCTCTCTCTCCTTTATCCATGTTCTATCAATTGTTTCATACTAAAAAAGTCGGCTCTTTGCATGGTCGGCTCTGTTCTTATCGTCCACAAAAATAATGATTTACTTTCGATTTTGCAATATGAAGCGATAGTAGCTTTTCGTCTATTAGAATATTTTAGAATTTCTATGTGGTCTGTTAAGACCTCTGTGTGGTCTGTAAGTGGTCTGAGGGAAAATGTGATGCATATTGGTGATTTATCTTATCTTGTAATTGTTCCCATGCAGAGGAAGGGATTCTATAGAAGCCCAATAGTTCTTCATTTTCTTTTCTCCTTGTGTGACTAAGCAATCTAGAATACGATTTTTAACATGATAAGGACAGAAAAACTCTTTATTTTTTCATAAAATGAAAAATTATGATTAGCTTTGTGCTATTAATCTAAAATTCCATTCGTTATAACAAAAAATGCGGCTGAACATAGACATCATAGAAGACGACTTGCTTGCATTGGGAGGAGACATACTCCAAACGCTGCTTGCCGACCATACCACGGGGCACAATGTCATTTGGGCCACCAATGACTATGACAAGCGTGGTGATGGTTATCGCTTTGGTGATGCTATAACCGTAGGTTCTATTACAAGAAAGAACAACCACATCATTATGCCGCGTATAGCAAAAGCCGCGCAGCAGCAGCGTAGTCGCTCACAAGTCATGGCTGAAGTATTTACACCCAGTTGGGTGTGCAATGCTCAGAACAATCTAATTGACGATGTGTGGTTTGGACAATCAGGCGTTTTTAATACAGAAAACGACGACAATACTTGGACGGCAAATGCTACGCCTCGAATACCAAGGGGAAAACGATGGAAAGATTACGTTAAGGACACACGCTTGGAGATGGCTTGTGGAGAGGCTCCTTATCTTGTCAGCCGCTATGATGCGACTACAGGTGTACCCGTTGCCATTGGTGATAGGATAGGTTTACTCGACCGCAAATTATGGATTATACACCATAACACGCCTAATATCTCCGACGAGATGACCAAAAGTCAGAAAAAGACTGTGAAGAAGAAGTGGCGCAGGCAAGTTTACAAAGCTTATCAGTCCGTTTATGGCTATGAGTATCAGGGCGACAATTTACTTCTTGCACGTGAAGCACTCTTTGTCTCCTACATAGAATATTATCAAGCCAAATGGCATACCCAAAAGCTGCCGAGCAGAGGAAGCATGCAGAGAATCGCAGATATTATATCATGGAACATCTGGCAGATGGACGGCCTCACTTATGGGATCCCCGGACAGAAGCCAATAGAGCAATTAAACGAAGGATTGTTCCCGATGGAAGTGCTGCCTGAACAACGATTTTGTCGCATTAAGGAATGGACAGGTATAGAGCCATTGAAAGGCAAGGAAATCATCTTCCGAAAGATGTTGGACGAAAACTAAAAGCAAGTTATGGCAATAATCAGTGCAACCTATAAATATAATGTTGTCTACGTCTATTCTATAGACGACGACCGGCATCGTGGGGCTTTGAAACTTGGTAAGACAGAGATTGATACCGATCCCAAGTCGGGCGGTGAGTTGACACCCAACTGTGCTGCCTTACGTAAAGCTGCTGACAAACGCATCAAGGAGCAGACACAGACCTCAGCCGTAGCCTACAATCTTGTCTATGCTATCAAAGCCCATTTCACGGACGATAAAGGAAAAGAGTATAAATACAGTGACACGGACATTCATGCCGTGCTCTTGGCAAGTGGTTTTCACCGCCACTACTTTCCCGACCTTGAAGATCAGGCCAAAGAATGGTTTGATGTTGATCTTGATACTGTAAAGAAAGCAATTGAAGCCATTAAGCAAGGAAGATCATCTATAGAAGGAAGTGAGAAGAAGCCCTCAGTAGAAATACATTTCCGTGAAGAGCAAGAGGATGCTATCAATCGTACTTTGGTTTATTTCAAGGCTGGCCGAAACCGTAAAATGCTATGGAACGCCAAGATGCGCTTTGGTAAGACGCTGTGCTCATTGGAACTTATCAGGCGCTGCCAGTTCAAGCGCACGCTCATTCTCACCCACCGTCCTGCTGTAAAGAGCCAATGGTTTGACGACTACGGCAACATAAAGTTCGAGAACTACGAATATGGCTCCAAACCCAGTGCAAACCAGAAAAGCGGACAGAAATTTGTCGGTCAGAAATTTGATTACTTGCAGAAGTGTGGCAAAAACTTCATCTACTTTGCCTCCATGCAGGACTTGCGTGGGTCGTGGAAAGCTGACGGGACATTGAAGAAGAACGAAGATGTGTTCAAGACGAAATGGGACCTTGTCATTATCGATGAAGCGCACGAAGGAACGCAGACAGATCTTGGTAAGCAAGTCATAGTTGCGCTGAATGCTCAAAAACCGCGTTTCCTATATCTTTCTGGTACGCCATACAACATTCTTGACCAGTTCAAGGCGGAAGAAATATACACATGGGACTATGTAATGGAGCAGGAGGCAAAGGCGAATTGGCCAAAGAACCATCCTGATGAGCCGAATCCTTACGAGGGTCTGGCCCATCTCAACATACTTACATACAATCTCGGAACAGTATTCGATAACTACAATCACAGCGAAGAAGACTATTTCGAATTCTCTGAATTTTTCAGGACGTGGGAAGGCGATGAAGACAACATGCCCACTTATGCCAACGTCGGAGACTTCGTGCATGAGGCTGACGTGAATCATTTTCTTGACCTGCTGTGCAAGGAAGACAAGACCAGCAACTATCCTTATAGTACCGAAGAATACCGTAAGTGTTTTCTCCATACCTTGTGGGTGTTGCCGGGTGTCGCCGCTGCTGCGGCTTTGAAAAAGCTGCTTAAAGCACACAAGGCATTCTTTCATGACTTTGAAGTAGTCAACGTGGCGGGCGAGGGTGACAAGATGGATGCCACAGACGATGAAAAAGAAAAGTGGATGGCTGCCAAAAGCTTTGAGGACAAGGTCAGAAAGGCAATAGCCAATCCGGAACACAGGCCCACCATAACGCTCACCTGCTACAGCGGGCGCATGACCACTGGTGTCACCATTGAGGAGTGGACAGGTGTGTTTATGCTTGCCGGTGGCTACAACGGCAATATCGCTCCTTATATGCAGACCATCTTCCGTGTGCAGTCGCCCATCAAGCACCACGACTACATTAAGAAGGAGTGCTATGCCTTCGACTTCGCTCCCGACCGTACCTTGACCGTTATCAACGAATACATACGGCAAGCAAAGAAGAAAACCACCCAAGGCAATGGGCGGAAAACTAAAGGGCTCACGATTGAAGATTTCACAAGATATTGCTCCATTATTGCCATTGAAGGCAGCAAGACGGTTGATTACAATGCCAAACGTTTCATCCAAACAGTGAACCGCATTTATGCCGACCATGTAATCCGTAATGGCGGGAAGGACCGTCGCATGTATGTAGGTTATGATGAAATCGAAGATAACGATGTCAAGAGCCTTGAAGCAATAGCAAAGGCTATGAAGGACAGTGGCTCAAAGAGTAAAGATAAGACAGGTACATCGGTTGTCATCACGGAGGAAGGAATGACAGGAGACAATGGTGCGGCTGAGCCAACACCATCTTCTCCGTCTTCAGGCAAAAGCAATAAACGGGGCAAGAAAAAGAAACCAAAAGATCCGGAGAAAGAACGGAGAGAAATGGTTTATGCTACGCTCAACCAGATTACCATCCGTTTGCCGTTGATGGTGTTCGGTGCTCTTGATGATGTCAAGACGGTGTCGTTTGACAAGTTCATCGCCGACATAGATGAGAACTCATGGGATGAATTCATGCCCAAAGGTTTGACGAAAGACCTTTTTATGAGCGTCTCCCATTTATACAACAATGACGTGTTTATCGCCATGGCTGCTGAGATTATCGACCGCACACGCAAGGCTGATGCTCTTCCGATAACGGAGCGTACACAGGAGATGGCTAACATCCTGTCGCAGTTCCATTACCCAGACAATGAGACGGTGCTGACCCCATGGAACGTTGTATGCATGCATATGAACGACACCCTCGGCGGCTGGGACTTCTTTGACGACCGTCACAAAAAGGACTTTCCACTGCCTGAGCCACGCTTCATTGACCGTGGAAAGGTAACGAAAGAAGTGTTCAGCGATCCACAGACCAGGATTCTCGAGATCAACTCAAAGTCGGGTGTCTATCCGCTCTACCTTGCCTACAGCGTATTTCAAGAACAGAGTAAGCCCGTTAAGAATAAGCTCGGTGAGACAATGCCACTCTCTGACTATGGCAAACGATGCGTGTGGGATAGGGTCGTACAAGAAAATATCTATGTGGTCTGCAAGACACCGATGGCCGAAAAGATTACCAGGCGTGTGCTCGCCGGCTACAACAAGCGGTTGAAACTGAACACCGTTTATATCGATGACATCATACCACGGATGAAAAATAAAAAGCTTTCACCAAAACTAATAGAAGAACTCACATTGCCCAAGACATACGGAAATAGACAAAAGAAGAAACCTATGAAGTTTAACGCTATAGTAAGCAATCCTCCCTACATGATAAAGGATGGCGGAGCGGGAGCCAGTGCCACTCCTGTCTACAATCATTTTGTCGACTGTGCCAAGAAGCTCAGTCCCGGCTACATATCCATCATCATGCCTGCAAAATGGTATAATGACGGTAAGGGACTTGCGAAGTTCCGTACAGATATGCTCACTGACAGACACATTGAGAAACTTGTCGACTTTGTTGACGAGCACGTCTGCTTCCCTGGTGTCGACGTGGCTGGGGGAGTGTGCTATTTCCTTTGGGACAAAAAACATGATGGTGACTGCCAATATTCCAACATCTTCAAGGGACAGCGACTCACCATCAATCGCAACCTTGCGGAAGGAGAAAGGTTCATAAGGTATGTGCAAGCTATTGATATGCTTGAAAAAGTGGTGAGGCTGAGCACTGTATTTTATAATACAAGAGTTAGCACTCAGAAACCATTTGGATTAAGAACGTATGTTACTCCTCTTGCAACCGGCGACATCACCTTGGAGACGAGCCAGGGTAAAGGCCCCTATGATTCAAAACTCATCACCGTCGGAAAAGAGATGATATACAAGTGGAAGGTCTGCATTTCTTACCTTACAGCCGAGCACGCCGGGCAAACCGATAATGAAGGCAGAAAGAGAATAATATCATCTCTTCATATCCTTGAACCTGGGGAGATATGCACGGAGACCTATCTCGTTGTCGACGCTTTCGACACGGAAGAGGAGGCACAGGCGTTGAGGAAATACCTCTGCACACGGTTCGCACGATTCCTCATCAGTCTTCTTGCTGCCACGCAACACCTCTCCAAGGACAAGTTCAGCTATGTTCCCGTGCAAGACTTTGCGTCGAACGACGACATCGACTGGCGGCAGTCAGTAAATGCCATCGACCGCCAACTTTATCAGAAATATGGTTTTGATGACAACGACGTGCACTTTATAGAGCAAACGATAAAACCGATGGAGTAATTCCATATATAGAAACAATAACTATGGCAGACAATCTAAAACTGACTCAACTGTTCCAATTCCCTCAAGACACGATACAGCGACTTGATGGAAAGACTTTTGTAGGAATAGATTTTGGAACCAGCACTACGGTGGTTTCGGTAGCATCATACGATTCGGCTACAAAGGCCATTCAGTGTGAGAGCCTTCAGCTGGAGCAGATGCTTATTGATGGTACTCTGACTGAGTCGGAACTCTTACCGACAGTGATGGCAATGACTGATAGAAGGCTCCTTGTCGGTCAGGGAGCGTATCAGCTTAAAGGTAATCCTGATTATGAATTTGGCGAGAATATCTGGCATTCGTTTAAGATGGAGCTTGGTAAAGATTTGGGACCAAGATGGACATCTATTACCAAACTGTCCCAAATCAAATCTCCATTCGATGCTACTAATGTCTTCTTCAGATTCCTTAAAAGGGAGATAGAGAAGGCAATTGTCAAGATGGGGCTGAGCCGGAATATAGAGTATGCAGTAAGCATACCGGCATCTTTTGAAAGCAACCAGCGCCTCGATCTACTTCGTGCCTTAGAGAATAATGGCATTGAGATGGGCAACAACATGCTAATAGACGAGCCTAACGCTGCCTTTATCGGTTATATCAATCCTGATTACACGGCAAAAGAGCCCATACAGTTAGGGGAAGGGTATAACCCTAAAGTTCTCGTATTCGACTTTGGCGCTGGTACTTGCGACATCTCTATATTGGAACTCAGTGCCGACTATCATGGTGTTCACACAAGAAACATATCGATATCCCAGTTTACAGAGTTGGGCGGAAATGATATTGACCGATATATTGCCTATAACTATCTTTTGCCTGAGATGCTCAAGCGCAATGATATGTTGCAAGACAACTATACAACAAAGCAAATTGAAAAGATTTGCGAACAGTTGTATGGTGTGGCAGAGCATCTCAAAATACAGTGTAGCAAGGACTTTGAATATCTTTTGTCCGATAAGGACTCGCTGAATATTGCCCTGCGACAAGGACAGGGTGTGCGGTACCAGCATAAGCTCTCGATTTATACAGAATACAAAGACCTCCAACAGGATGTTTTCTCCTTTGCCTATCAGGACTTTATCGACACGATGAAGGTGTTCCTGCGCCACAAGTACTGCAATGTGAAAGGACAGAAACGATACAACGGAATTTATAAAACGATAGATTCAGCTATACAAAAGGCTCACATAGACAGTGAGGAGATTGACTATGTCATGCTTATCGGGGGAAGTTCAAAAAATCCCATGGTTCAGCAAGGTATCAGAGATTATTTCAAGACGGCTCGAATATTGATACCGCAGGACCTGCAAGCCCAGGTCTCACAAGGTGCCGCCATACACTCTTTACTGCTGAACGGCCTTGGTATTACCTTGGTACGTCCAATAACCAGTGAGCCGCTTGTTGTTGTCTTGCGAGGAGATAAAGAGGTTCCTGTCATACCTGCCGGTACGGAAATACCTATACCGCCGATAGAAATCAAAGGACTTACAACCGGCGACAAAGATCAAAGCGTGATAGAAATACCTATTTGCGTGAGCAATGACAAGAAGGTCGTTGCAAACGTGAAAATAGAAGAGCCACTGGGTGTTCCTTTCCCCAAAAACACACCTGTCAAACTTAGTCTGGAGATTACTGCAGACAAGGTGTTGAAAGCAACCGCTACTTGCATGGAACAGGAATGCACTGTCGAATCGGAAAATCCTTTCGCAAATACATATCTTACCGACGAGGATAGAAAAATTCTTCAGGCACAACGCAACTCTTATATATCAGCGGATAAGAATGAGGGGAAGCCTTCAAAGCAGTCGTTAATCGACCTTCGACAGGCTTATGTGGATGCTGATAGAGACTTGGAGGCCGCCGAGACCTATGAGGACCAGATTAAGTATTACCCACAAGATAACCTTTATAACTACATAGGTGTCTTATACCATAATTCCGGCAACTACGTCAAGGCTGTCAGATACTTCAAAATGGCCATTGATGTAGACTCAAACAACTTTTGGGCATGGGCTAATCTGGGTAACGACATGTATATGATGGGCAGACACACGGATGCTATATCTAGTATGGAAAAAGCCCTACAGATAAAGGGCGATCATACGACTGCCCTTTGTGTCTTGGGCGATGTCTATCGTGATGAAGACGACAAAGAGAAGTCCGAGAGCTACTACAATCAAGCTTTCAATATATTCATGCGCCGATGGAATGAACACACGTTGAGTGATGTTGATTACGGATGGTTCGCGGATGTTGCAAGAAAGCTTGGCAAGAATGAATTTGCTCGGGAAATAGAAACTGCCAAGCCACAAAAGCATCATAGTGAGTTCTATAGTTCTGATAATCTTGTGACATTAAAAGGTGACAGAGAGGAGAATGAGGAATGAAATGGCTTATACCTGAAAACGAAATTGACATTCAGCAACGTGAGTTTCTCGATTCGTTAATAACGAATACAAACCAGAAACTCATAGATGGTTTCCCCGGTTCCGGTAAAACCATCCTGCTTTTATTTGCTGCCAAAAGACTGAAAGAAAAGGATCCTAATTTCAGAATCCTTTTCATAGAGTTTACTCACTCGCTCATAAAGATGCTAACGGCTTCAATAAGGGAACTTCACATTAAGGATATAGAGGTAGTGACTTACTATGAGTTCAAAAAGAGAACTCATGGCGTCGGAGTTGACTATGATTATATTTTGTGCGATGAGGTTCAAGACGTGCCGAGGATGGTTCTTGAAGCGATGAAACGGAGTGCCAAGCATGTCATTATTGCAGGAGATGCTAACCAGTCTATTTATGAAAGCGATCCTAAATGGAACGAGCCTGTCTGTACGAGAGATGATATAAAAGAGGTGTTGAATCCGGATGTCACAAGCCTGAATATAATGCACCGTCTTACCAAACCAATTGTCAGAGCGGTTAATTGCTACTTGCCTGAGATGAATATCTTGGCGGGTAAGTATTCCATGGTTAAGAAAAACACCCAGATTCGTCTTTGGAAATCAAGAAACCAGCGTGAAGAGGTTCGGCATATTATGGACGAAGCTATAGATGATGTGCATAATGGGAAGTCGGTAGGAATTTTGTTGCCGACGCACGATAAACTGAAAGCTTTTGCCAACTTTGTTCTTATCAATGCACAGCATGAAAGTTGGGAGTGCAAGAATAACAAATACGGAGGTCCAGATTATGATGATCTGAACAGATATTTCACTAAATGTGATGTGCCAATACAATGCGTAGTCAATGGGTATGGAGACTTTTTAGCACCAGGAAATAAGATTACCCTGATAACTTATCACAGTGCTAAGGGATTAGACTTTGACAACGTATTTCTACCCTTCTGTAATGAGATAGCTTATGCTGGGAATACGATGTCGAAGCGTTTGTTCATGGTCGCTATGACACGAAGCCGTGAAAATTTGTTCATATCTTATAGTGCGAACCATATGAACCAGTGGGTTAAGACTTTTTGCGAGCAGTGTTCGTACAAGAATTGGGACGATGAAGGCATGCAGCCGTTGTTCCCTTCAGAAACTTCTACTGTCCCTGCACAGACAAATAAAGATGACGATAGTAGCTTATTTGGATTCTAACAATGGAGAAACAATACAATTACATATTACTTCTAAAGAAGTCTGACATTATCGATTTGTTCAAGTATGGCTATTTGAACGTATATTGCCCGAGTGTCTCATTCGATGGCAACATAGATACGTTGAGTGCTGACAAGAAAAAGGCTGATAGCATCTTTAAGAATGCCAACCCCTTTGAGTACAGTATAGAGTATTACCTACTGCACATAAGGACCAACAAAAAACTTGCGAAGAAATTCTCCATTAATGACGTGATACATGTCTTCGCCCTTGATGAAGACTCTTTGCGTGTAGGACTTAATTTTAATCCACCTATTAAATTGGAGAAGCCAATCTGGAAAGAAGCGTACGAGAAATTCCAAGTTGGTCTGATGATTCATAGTGCGACAGAGGGGGTGAATAATGTCTTTGAAGCCTTTAATACTACATTTGGTGTGAAACGTCGCGGCTTCATCACTAATAAAGACATACAGAAGGTCTTTTCCCTGGCCTATTGTGGAAATCGTCCTGTAGGAAAATTGTCAATATGGACATATCTTCTTATGTACGAACGTCATCATAATTATCCACATGATACTCGAGGCTTTTTCCTTGACGCATTACATGCGTTCGCCAACTTCAAGGCTCAAAAAGAGATTGATGCATCTGTAACCCAGAGCAAGTTGGGATCTCAGATCATGCAACTTAGAGAGAACGCTGCTTTCATGGATATACTAAAAATAGTGGATGGTAATAAAGATGTAGCTCCTGCCAACAAAGTCTTTAAAGGATATTTCTGCATAGCAGCGCTTTTCTTAAAATTGAAAATGGACTTTGAAAACGGCCTTGAATATGGGAAACGTTATTATGGCAAGCCAATCCCTGAGCTTTACTATTCCTTAAAAGCTTTTGGGGAAGATAACTTGAAACTGGCACTGTATTTATTAGGACTCACTTTGGGGTGGGAAAATACTTATCAGTATATTTACCAATCAAGGGAACTTGCCGTGTTAAAGTAAGTAATATAATCCTGAATGATTTGATATGAGCAAGAAAGATAATAATGAAGTCAATTCTCCGTTTTTTGTTAACAGAGAGGCTATGGCACCAACAAAGGACTATGTGGAGTGGCTGACTGACTTGAAGAAGCGGTATCGCAAGGCGCAGGTCAGAGCGGCGGTCAAGGTGAACAGCGAGATATTGCAGTTCTATTGGTCGCTGGGCAGAGATATTATGGTCAAAAATGCGGAGGCCAAATGGGGCTCGGGATTCTTGAAAGGGTTAAGCTTGGATTTACAAAAAGAGTTCCCTAAAAGTACAGGACTCAAGTTTCGCAAGTAGATGATTATACTTAAAATTTAACAATTATTGCCAATAAAAAAGGCTTTAAGATTTGCCCAATTCGTTAAGAATTAGTAACTTAGTAATCGCCAAACAACTAAG